>NZ_JBEPEH010000131.1:0-1010 GCF_040300725.1 Dactylosporangium sp. NPDC000244 | reverse complement strand
TAAAGATTATATGGTCACTATTTCCGAATTCAATAAAACCATTGATCAGTTATATAAAAATAACTATGTTCTTGTTAATCTAAATGGATTAGTCAAAAAAGGAACAGATGGAAAACTGACCTTTACAGGTGTTTCTCTTCCAGAAGGAAAGAAACCGTTAATTCTTTCGCAAGACGATGTCAGCTATTATGAATACATGGACAATTCAGGATTTCCAAGTAAGTTGATTGTCGATAAACAGAACCAAATCAAGAATATTTATATCGACAATAAGAAGGAAACTGTTGGTGACTATGATATGGTTCCATTGATCGATTCATTCATTAAAAAACATCCCGATTTTTCTTATCAAGGCGCCAAAGGAACATTAGCTTTAACAGGCTATAATGGTGTATTAGGTTACCGTACATCAAAATCAGAATATGGTGATAACGAAAAAACAAACAAAGAAATCGAAGCAGCCAAAAAAGTTGCTGATCAATTAAAGAAAGATGGTTGGAGTTTTGCTTCTCATACTTGGGGACACTTGAATATGACACAAGCTTCTTTAGCCGATATCCAACAAGATAATGAACGTTGGCAAAATGAAGTTGCACCTATTTTAGGCAAAACAAATATTTTGATCTACCCATTTGGCGCTGACATCAGCGATTGGCAACCTTATTCTGAAGCAAATCAAAAATTTGCTTACTTGAAACAACAAGGATTTGATATCTTCTGCAATGTCGATGCCTCAACTCCTGCATGGGGACAACTAGGAACTGACTACTACCGTAACGCCAGAATCAATATTGACGGTATCCGTTTCGAAGCTGACCTAAAAGGAGAAAATCCAATACTTGATCAATTTATCAACGTCAAAGAAGTGTATGACCAAAAAGATCGAGGATAGAGGTTGTGAAAGAAGCGTCCAGCTCCGCCGACAATAAGTAGGAATTAACTATCTAGGAACGCATACCATGCGTAAAACAGGCGCTTATAAGGTCTATACCCAGTCAAACTATAATATT
>NZ_JBEPEH010000130.1:0-1024 GCF_040300725.1 Dactylosporangium sp. NPDC000244 | reverse complement strand
CTAGATGATTGATGCCTTGAAGCTGCCTCAGTGGTCGTAGGCGATGAGTGATCGTTTGCTGGGTGCGCCGATGGTCCAGTTGTGCCAGATCACGGCGGTCAGGGCGAGGAGGCGTTGCGCGACGCGGGCGAAGACGCCGGTCAGGGTGCGTCCGCCGTGGGCTTCGAGGTCGAGCTGGCCCTTCAATGTGTCGAAGACGGCCTCGACCCACTGCCTGACCCGGGCGAGTTTGCCGTAGCGGACCGGTTCGCCCTTGCGGTCGGGGCGCACGAAGTGCGCCCCGAGCTGTTCGGTGATGAACCGTTCGAAGTCCGCGCCGGCAAAGCCCTTGTCGCCGAGGAAGACCTGCCCGGCGTGGACGAGATGGTGGTCGGCTTCGAGGAGCGCGGTCATGACCTCGCGTTCGCCGAGTTTGGGGTTGGCCAGCCCCCAGATCACGGGCATGCCCTCCGGGGTGCAGACCAGATAGAGCCGGAATCCCCAGAAGTAGCGGGAATGGGAGGCGCAGTACCCGTAGCCGGCATCACCGGCCAGGCCGGAGCGTCTGACGGTCTCGCGGGAGGCGCCGCACGGCAGCGGGGTGGAATCGATCAGCCGCAACTGGTCGAACCACGACGGTGTCCGGGTGGCCAGATGCCGCATCACCACAGCCAGCAGCGGCCCGGCCTTGCGCATCCGCTTGTTGTAGCCGTCCTGGTCAGGCAGATACGGGAACATGCCCCGCAAATGCTTGTTCGCGTAGCGCAGCCAGTGCCGCTCCGACGGATACCGCAGCAGCACCTGCATCACCGCCAGGCACAACAGCTCCGCATGCGTCAGCCGCGGCCGGCGACCCCGACCCGTGGGTCGTTCGATCAGGTCATCGATCTCCACGTAGAGTGCGGTCACGAGGGTGTCCAGATCAGCGTCCAACGACGGGCTCCAAGAGTTCGGCGGCTGGGTCAGCAACGCTGATCTTGGACACCCTCCCCGCATCTATCCAGCAGCGACACACGCCCGAATCTTCAAGGCATCAATCATCTAG
>NZ_JBEPEH010000129.1:0-1048 GCF_040300725.1 Dactylosporangium sp. NPDC000244 | reverse complement strand
CACGGCTGGGCTCACCCGGCTCCCAGCCCTGGGGTCGGGCCAGGTGGCCGGCCGCCACGCCGCGCTGGTGACCGTTTAAACATTGAACGTTGGCACAATAAAGAAGGACTGAGCAACCGTGAGATTGCGCGCTTATTGAATAAAGCTCATGGGACGATTGACAGAGAGATGAAGCGAGGGGAAATCCAGCTCAAGCGGAAGGTAAAATACTCTGCTAAAAAGGCTCAAGAAAATTATGAAGGATTGAGGGCTCACAGTGTTCGTCCGAGTAAACTCACGACTGAGATTGATTGTTATGTGAGTACACGTCTTAAAGAAGACAAGGACTCTTTGGAAGTCATTCATCAGGCTCTAAAAGGAGTTTCTCTGAGCAGCCTCTACAATTGGGTCAACTGGGGCTGGTTAGAAGCCAAGCGTCATCATCTTTTCTATCCGCAGTATAAGGCGGCAAAGAAAATCAAACCTCGTGCGCCAAAGCATCCTTTTGGTAAGTCTATTGAAGAACGGCCTGAGTTCATTAACAATCGCTTAGAAGTGGGGCATTACGAGATTGACACGGTCATTCTTACGAGAGCTAAGAACAAGGTGCTTTTGACGCTCACAGAGCGAAAATACCGCACGGAGATCATTCGCTTGATTGATGGGAAAACAGCACAGGCGGTCAATGATGAGCTGGTGGAACTTCAAAAAAGTTATGACTTCAAATCCATTACCCCTGACAATGGCCATGAATTTGCAAGGCTCTCTGAGGTCGTAAGCTGTCCAGTTTACTATGCACACGCCTACGCGAGCTTTGAGCGAGGGACGAATGAAAACCATAACCGAATGATTCGTAGGCATCTGCCAAAAGGCACAACAAAGACGACCCCTGAAGAAGTCGCCGCTATCGAGTATTGGATGAACCATTATCCAAGAAAAATGTTCAACTATAAGAGTTCATATGAGATGAGCTTGGCTGGCTAACTTGGACTTGCAATTTGCGTAAATAATAAATTTTTAAAAAAATAAAAAAATTACAGCTGAGACTAGAAATTTCAGAAAGTCTGTG
>NZ_JBEPEH010000128.1:0-1055 GCF_040300725.1 Dactylosporangium sp. NPDC000244 | reverse complement strand
CTGCGGGTGCCTTTCGTCGGGATGGATAAGACCCTCAGCAAGTCCTATCTTCCCAGCTCAGAAGGCACCCGTTCCTCATCCACCCACCATGTGGGCAGCCCTCAATGAAGGGCCGGGGCTAGTAGTACTTTGTTACGGGAGTGCCTTCGCGGCGGGCCGGTAGTTTCATAGTTCGATGACCCCTGACGAGCTTTCGCTTGCGCGGCAGCGCCTCGAGGCGTTCGTGGCGGAGATGTTCGCGCCGATGGCGCGGTCGGATCAGCGGGTGAAGGGTGTGACGTACCTGCGTGGGCTGTTGCTGGACGGTCGGCGCAAGTCGATGGAGCCGATGGCGGAGCGGCTCGGGGTGGATCATCAGGGGTTGCAGCAGTTCGTGACGACCTCGACCTGGGACACGGCCGCGGTCAGGGCCTGGCTGGCCCGCCGGGCGGTCGAGCTCATCGCGCCGGTGGCGTGGGTGGTCGATGACACCGGGTTCCCGAAGGACGGCGCCGGCTCGCCCGGTGTGGCCCGGCAGTACTCCGGCACCCTGGGTAAGGTCGGCAACTGCCAGATCGGTGTGAGCGTCCACGCGGTCACCGACACCGCCTCGTGCCCTCTTGATTGGCGGCTGTTCCTGCCCGAGTCGTGGGACGTGACGAAGGCGGGACCGGCCGCTGTTCGCGCGGCGAAAGCCAGGCAGCCGACTACCGCGAACTCAAGACCGGTCTGGGTCTGGACCACTTCGAGGGCCGCTCCTTCACCGGCTGGCATCGCCACGTCACCCTCGTCACCGCCGCGCACCTGTTCATCACCATGCTGCGACTCGACCCAAAAGCGGCTGCGCCGGCCTGACCCTCTACAAGGCCCTCCGCGAACTGCAGTACCTGCTCGCGACCTGGACCGGCGCATGCCCCACCTGCCACCAAACCGTGAAACCGTTACACCGCAACAACCATCGACAAACCTAACAAAGCACTACTAGTGTTCTGAGTCGTTAGAAGCTTTATTGATCCGGTTGCAGTAGTTGGCGAGGTTGTCGAGGATTTGATCGGCGGTTTTGGTCCAGACAAAGG
>NZ_JBEPEH010000127.1:0-1062 GCF_040300725.1 Dactylosporangium sp. NPDC000244 | reverse complement strand
AAATTCATCACTAAACCAATATTATAGTTTGACTGCGTATAGACCCGATAAGCGCCTGTTTTACGCATGGTGTGTGTGCCTAGATAGTTGATACCTAATAGATCACCAACACGTGACAAGACCCGGGTTGACCCCAGAGCATAAGGCAGAAAATCCAGTAACGAACAAAAAACGTTCGCTACTGGATTTTTTGTCTTATGTGGCCGGGGTCAGGGTCGTCGGAGCGTATTTCAGAAGCCGAAGGGTGCTCAAAATAGCATAACTGCTCAACTATACACATTCCAAAAAAGTCCCCCACCCAGCAGCAAGTCACTCACCCATCACATCTTCCGCCAGAACTTCAGCATAATCAGCATCGCCACAATCAAGGCGACAGAAATCCCCAAAGTCAGCATCCAAGCATCTTGCATCCCGGCTAACGGGAGTTTCTTCACGTTCATCCCATAGAATCCGGTAATGATCGTTGGCACAGCCATGGTCAGTGACCAAATTGTCAAAAATTTCATTGTATCGTTCAGGTTGTTATTAGCAAGGCTGTTGAGGGTATGATCGATTCGGTCAACGACTTGGGTTTCAATCTCAAACATCCGTTGGACCTGTTCTCCTTCAATTTGCACGTCTTCGAATAAATCAATTTTATCTTGGTCAGCACCGACACCAAAATGGGTCTTTGGCAAACGATCGAGTTCACTGAGATTGGTTTGGACCGCGCTGGACAAAAAGGTCAACGTCTGTTGAAGATATGAAAGTGAAACCAAGTCACTGTTCTTCGTCTTCCGGTTCAACATTTTATCCAAATAGTTGCGTTTCTTGGTAATGGCGCGAGAAATTGGGATAAAACTGACAACAACTGTAAACAGTGTTTGCAGAATAAATGCATCGACGCTCTTAACCTCGGGATTATCCAATGCCGAGTAAAGTGCCGTGTTGACTTCAGGTATGCCGCTTTGATTAAACGTGAATAAAACGCCCTTATGGAGCAACATGCCAAATGGCTGGGTAATGTATCTCAGCGCATCTTTGTCGAGGGCATACGGCGCCAGAAAGATGAATAATTGGTAG
>NZ_JBEPEH010000126.1:0-1101 GCF_040300725.1 Dactylosporangium sp. NPDC000244 | reverse complement strand
CTGATTTTCTTTCTCACTTAAGATCTGTATGAACTGGTTTTCAATCATTTGTTCCGAATGACTCATTTGATCCCCCTCATTTCCATAGTTTCCACCATTTTTTAGATTCTGTTTTTACCGGCTCTTTTTCTTTTGCCTTGTTTCGTTCTTTTTCTGATAACCTCAATTGAGCTTTCAATTCATTGATTTCTTCCTGCGCCTCACCCCTTATCGACGAGCCATCTTTCATATCCTCCTGAGGCATTTTAAGAGCTTTCAATTCATTGATTTCTGATTTATACTCTTCTAGTACTTTTTTATCCTGTAAGGCTAGACGTTGTTGCTGGTCTAATAGCTTATGAAGATCTTTTTTTTCTGATTGGAGTTCGGACACTAGATTCCTTAAAAATAAAATCTCTTCATTCCCCTCTGGATTGTCATCAACTGAATTATCCACGTTGTCGTCAACAAAAACTTTTTGTTGACGTTTTTTAGTTGACGTTTTGTTAAAAAAAGCATTCTTAATAACTTTTTGACCATCAACGTCAACGTAAACGGTATTTCCTTTTTTTGACGTAAATTGACGTAAATCTATTGACGATTCTTTTTTTATTTTTTGCCATACAGCTTGCTTTGAAACACCTATTTCATCCGCAAGCTCTTTGATTGTCTTTAACTTTTCACTCATCATAAGTCCTGCCTTTTAACCGTAGGTAGATATTGCTCGATTGCTTTTTTCAGATACTTCGCTACATTGCGTTTAGAATATTCTTCACGCTTGCTAGAGACATAACTTAGGTGGTCTTTGACACCATTCAAACCTCGTAAGTCTTTCAGTTCGTCATAGAGAGGGTACACATTTTTCTGTAAGCCTGCCATTGTTGCCGTATCTGTCATTTCTAATGGTGACAAAAGAAAATTTTCAATCAATAGCTTGGTGTATTTGCTTTTCATTGCTTCAATAGCTAGCTTATCTTCGGTTTCCTCTTTGACTTTATTACCCTCTTGATATACTTTATCGTCTAACTTGTAGCTGTTATCGTCTGCCATGCGTTTTTTCTCGATATGAAAGACAATAGAGTCAATACTCCGCCCTTTTTTGACTTTCTCATAGGACACGTT
>NZ_JBEPEH010000125.1:0-1113 GCF_040300725.1 Dactylosporangium sp. NPDC000244 | reverse complement strand
CGACGGCGCGACCCTCGCCGAGTTGTACGCACTGCGTGACGGCTTCGACACGACGGTCGAGCGCGAGCCGGTCCTCGGCGGCCAGTACCTGTAAAAGCGTTGGACGACGTTCCGGATGAGGACGTGGGGGGTGGGGTCCGCGCCCGGTCGCGGCATCTCGACTGACCGCCACGATCAAGCTCGTGCTCGACGGCACCAAGAGAACATCCTGGTGCCCCGCCTGGGGAGACGCCGCCGCAGCCGCAGGGCAATGGGCGCAGCTCTGCGGTCCGACCGCGGCAGTCCTCGAGGCCCGTGTGCTGCTACGCCCGTTCCGCAATGGCTGTGCCTGGAACCCGGCCGATGAACGATGCGACGCGTTCCGGATCGGGTCCCGGCCCGTCCTGGACATCTCCGCGGCGCTGCGGCCTTCGCACGACGGCACTACATCACGGCCACAGCAGGCTGGCCGCAACCATGATCGGGTGCGCGCCGTTGAGGTCGTGCCGGTGCACTACAACGACGAAATCCAGTGGTCTACGGCATGGTCGGCGGGCACGCTGTCGGCATGGGTGTACTCGACATGATTGCCGATCGCGTCGCCGGCGGGGCGACGGTCGAGTTCCGCCCGACGGGGGCATCGATGGTGCCCTTGATCCGCAGTCGCCAGCTGGTCACGGTGGCGCCGGTGGACCCCGCTCACGAAGCGGGTGTGGTGCGACGGCACTCAAGGAGGTGAGATGGTCAAGCGTGTGACGGCGGACCGGCTGATCCTCGTAGACGTGGTGGATCATTGGTTCCACCTGCAACAGCCCACCTTCATCGGCGCCGGACAGACCTACTGGATCGATCACGAGACCAGCGAGCTGTGCGTCGACCGCGGTAGTGACCGCGTGACCCGGCATGCCCGCGTGACCCGGCACGCCGGCTGGATGTGCCGTTAGCCGAGACCCGCGGCTCGCCAACGTCAGGAATCCGCGTCTGCCGCGATCCGGTCGCTACGGAATGTAATGGCGAGTCGGATCCCCGGCGCGCACGCACATGGCTCCCCTCTAGGTCAAGGGGTTGGAGCGGGGAATGTTCTAGGCTTGGTGGTGGCGGGTTCGGTTTGTGACTTGTCCGAAGAGCCGGCTG
>NZ_JBEPEH010000124.1:0-1165 GCF_040300725.1 Dactylosporangium sp. NPDC000244 | reverse complement strand
GTTTTGAAAAATTAGGGAAAAGGATTTTCTTTTGCTTCATGTTCTTCCTGACAGGTGTAATTAGATCAATTCCTTCTAATTCCAGCCTTTCATGCAGTGACTGACCTAGATATCCCATATCTCCAAGGACTGTTGGTGTCCCAAATTGACTCAACACTTCCTCGGTCATTGAACTATCAGCCATTGAAGCAGGAGTAATTGTGTAGTCTATGACATAGCCTGATTCACTGACTAAAGCATGACATTTACATCCATAGAAGTACTGTCCCTTTGTAGCATTGTAGCCAACATTGGCATAATCTCCAAGAACTTTGCTTCTGAAATTACGAATAGGCTGACACAAAGGAATGGGGAAGCTGTCAATAATGGATACACTCATTCCTTCAACCTCTTTAAAGACGAGTGCTTGGCGAATGACTTGGATACTCGGTAAGAGGGCATTACAACGGCGGACAAAGCGAGAATATTCTAGGAAATTAGGAAATAAACTTTGAGCCAATTGGTGCTTAGCTTTAAGCGTTTCACTAAAATGCAGTACGCCCCAGAGGTAACAAGCGATAACTAAGCAATCTGATGTT
This sequence comes from Dactylosporangium sp. NPDC000244, assembly GCF_040300725.1. Lineage (NCBI taxonomy): Bacteria > Bacillati > Actinomycetota > Actinomycetes > Micromonosporales > Micromonosporaceae > Dactylosporangium > Dactylosporangium sp. NPDC000244. Next base: position 587 of record NZ_JBEPEH010000124.1, on the reverse strand, counting down.
GCGAGATGGACGTTTTTTCGGTTTTGAACCTCAAGGGGAACACTCGTTTGATAAAGCGTCTCAATGGTTGTCAGTAAATAAACAAAAACTTTTGGAAGTGTGCTATTATAAGTCATATAAGTCGTGAGCTTTCTAATGCTTAGTGCTTTTAGATTAGGATAGCACGACTTATTTATTTTCCAATGAAATTAACTAGCAATTCGGGTTAACTATTATCAATAGTTTAGTTTTCATTCCCTATCAATGTATTTTATTATATACCTATTTCTATATATATACCCGAATTGCTAGTTGATTATTTAGCCATGACTTGATACCCGATAGAATATCTTAAAGTCTCTGGTTCCAGTGATTTAGCTGATTTTAACAGTAAAGAATACGCTAAAAGTATCATCTCTAATCTCAATTGAAAACCTTGAGGCGAACGACTTTTACAACGCTCAGCTCCTAAATTTGTCAAAAAAGAAAAAACTCGCTCAATCACTTTTCTACGTTTTGAAAAATTAGGGAAAAGGATTTTCTTTTGCTTCATGTTCTTCCTGACAGGTGTAATTAGATCAATTCCTTTTAATTCCAGCCTATCATGC
>NZ_JBEPEH010000123.1:0-1212 GCF_040300725.1 Dactylosporangium sp. NPDC000244 | reverse complement strand
ATTTTTTTTGTCAAAATTGTATCCTCCTATTTTTATTACTATCTTTTGCTTTCATGCTATCAAGCTTTCTCTTTAATTTTCATTTTTTTACTTTTTTCATCTTTTAATTTTGTGTTAATTTTATAGGTTCTGTTGCAAAGTTTTCCAAAAAATCTATTTTAGTGTAAAATGAATAAAAATGACAGCGAGGATATATCAATGAACTATTTTAAAGGCAAACAATTCAAAAAAGACGTCATTATTGTCGCTGTTGGTTACTACCTGCGTTACAATCTAAGCTATCGTGAAGTTCAGGAATTGTTATATGATCGTGGAATAAATGTTTGTCATACTACGATTTATCGTTGGGTGCAAGAGTACAGCAAAGTCCTCTATTATCTTTGGAAGAAGCAAAATAGACAATCCTTCTATTCATGGAAAATGGACGAAACCTATATCAAAATTAAGGGACGTTGGCATTATCTTTATCGTGCACTTGATGCGGACGGCTTAACCTTAGATATCTGGTTACGAAAGAAACGGGATACGCAAGCAGCCTATGCTTTCTTAAAACGACTCCATAAACAGTTTGGTGAGCCGAAAGCAATTGTGACTGATAAAGCACCTTCTCTTGGCTCCGCCTTTAGAAAGTTACAGAGTGTGGGTTTATATCCTAAGACAGAGCACCGAACTGTGAAGTATCTTAACAATTTAATAGAACAAGACCATCGACCTATTAAACGACGAAATAAATTTTATCAAAGTCTCCGTACAGCCTCTTCCACGATTAAGGGCATGGAGATCATTCGAGGAATATATAAAAAGAACCGAAGAAATGGAACGCTCTTCGGCTTTTCGGTGTCTACTGAAATCAAGGTATTAATGGGAATACCAGCCTAAGATATTTGGAGTTCAGAGCGGGCGCGTTTGATTTTCAAACTTCGCAACAGAACCGAAATAGCTATAAATAAGAGGAAACCTAAGGAACCAATTATTTTTCATTCGGATCATGGCTGAATAATCAACTAGCAATTCGGGTTTTAGAAAGTTATTAGATGAGCATCAATTGCTTGCTTCTTACTCCAAGCCTGGATATCCTTATGATAATGCCGTCACTGAGGTCTTTTTCAAGTATCTTAAACAACGAGAAATTAATCGCAGAACTTATCACTCCATTTAAGAAGTTCAACTCTCTTGCTTTGAATACATCGAACAATTTTATAACAATTATAA
>NZ_JBEPEH010000122.1:0-1272 GCF_040300725.1 Dactylosporangium sp. NPDC000244 | reverse complement strand
GTTCACTATCGGTCACTAAGGAGTATTTAGGGTTGGGAGATGGTCCTCCCGGATTCAAACTGGATTTCGCGTGTCCAGCCCTACTCAGGATACTGCTAGGTATAAGCGCTATTTCGTCTACGGGATTATTACCCTCTTTGATTAACCTTCCCAGGTTATTCGACTATAATGCTTAAGTCCACGTTGCAGTCCTACAACCCCAAGAAGCAAGCTTCTTGGTTTGCCCTTCTTCGCGTTCGCTCGCCGCTACTTACGAAATCGTTTTTACTTTCTCTTCCTGCAGGTACTTAGATGTTTCAGTTCTCTGCGTTACCTTTACATGAGCTATGTATTCACTCATGAATAACTGCTAGTAGCAGCTGGGTTTCCCCATTCGGAGACCTAGGGATCAATGCGTACTTACTGCTCCCCCTAGAATATCGTCGTTAGTCACGTCCTTCATCGGCTCTTAGTGCCAAGGCATCCACCGTGCGCCCTTATTAACTTTGCCATGATGATTTATAATCATCGTTTTTCAAGTATAAGTTTGTAAATTCTTTAAAATTCACAGCTTTTGGTTTATTTATCGTTATTAGATATTGTTATTTAGTTTTCAATGTTCAAGTGATTTTAACGTCTTGTCTGACAATGGAGCCTAGCGGGATCGAACCGCTGACCTCCTGCGTGCAAAGCAGGCGCTCTCCCAGCTGAGCTAAGGCCCCACAATCAAGAATTTGATTCTTGCTTAGGTTTATCACTAAACCCCTCAAAACTGAATAAAGTTGAATGCTCACGTCTTTGTATATATTCCTTAGAAAGGAGGTGATCCAGCCGCACCTTCCGATACGGCTACCTTGTTACGACTTCACCCCAGTCATCGGTCTTACCTTAGGAAGCGCCCTCCTTGCGGTTAGGCAACCTACTTCGGGTACTCCCAACTCCCGTGGTGTGACGGGCGGTGTGTACAAGGCCCGGGAACGTATTCACCGCGGCGTGCTGATCCGCGATTACTAGCGATTCCGACTTCATGTAGGCGAGTTGCAGCCTACAATCCGAACTGAGAATGGTTTTAAGAGATTAGCTAAACATCACTTCTCGCGACTCGTTGTACCATCCATTGTAGCACGTGTGTAGCCCAGGTCATAAGGGGCATGATGATTTGACGTCATCCCCACCTTCCTCCGGTTTATCACCGGCAGTCTCGTTAGAGTGCCCAACTTAATGATGGCAACTAAGAACAAGGGTTGCGCTCGTTGCGGGACTTAACCCAACATCTCACGACACGAGCTGACG
>NZ_JBEPEH010000121.1:0-1322 GCF_040300725.1 Dactylosporangium sp. NPDC000244 | reverse complement strand
TCTTACGATAATGACGCCTCTTTTTTTGATTCATGGTATCTCCACATACATATTATATACCTTAAATTATACCATATTTAATGATGTTATCCTTAAATCTTAGAGTCACTATTGTATAATTTAGACAAAGGACAAAAACATGAAAAAACGCTACTCAAAAGAATTTAAAGAAACCCTTATCGCCTTCTATCATTCTGGTCAATCCGTCACCCAGCTGTCTAAAGAATACGACGTGGCCCCTGCAACAATTTATAAATGGATAGACCTCTACTCTAAATCTAATGAAAGCTCCGTCTCTAAAGCTGATTTTCTAGAATTAAAAAGACAACTGGCTAAAGTTAAGGAAGAACGAGACATCTTAAAAAAAGTATTGACCATATTCGCCGAGAAAAAGAAGTGAGTGCTGCGGATATGGCTCAAACCATACAAACTTTAGCACTCAATGTCAGACTAAGCTGTCAACTCCTTGATGTTCCTGAATCAAGTTATTATGAACAGATTAACCGACATCCATCTAAAACTCAATTAAGGAGACAATACCTGTCACTCAAAATTTCTCAACTCTTCAATGCTAACCGAGGAATCTATGGTGCTCCTAAAATTCATCATCTTCTACTTAAACAAGGGGAAAAAGTCGGGTTAAAACTGGTACAGAAGCTAATGAAGCAACTTCAACTCAAGTCTGTAGTCATTAAGAAATTTAAGCCTGGATACTCACTAAGTGATCACATCAATCGAAAAAATCTCATACAGACTGAACCTACAAAGAAAAATAAGGTTTGGTCAACCGACATTACTTATATTCCTACTCAACAAGGATGGGCTTATCTCTCAACCATTATGGATCGTTATACTAAAAAAGTCATTGCTTGGGATTTGGGCAAGCGAATGACTGTAGAATTAGTGCAAAGAACTTTAAATAAGGCCATTAAATCACAAGACTATCCAGAAGCTGTTATTCTTCATTCTGACCAAGGAAGCCAGTATACGAGTCTAGAGTATGAAGAGTTGCTTAAGTATTATGGGATGACTCACTCTTTCAGTCGAAGGGGATACCCTTATCATAATGCCAGTCTTGAATCTTGGCATGGACATTTAAAAAGAGAGTGGGTGTATCAATTTAAATATAAGAACTTTGAAGAAGCCTATCAGAGTATTTTCTGGTACATCGAAGCCTTTTATAATTCAAAACGAATCCATCAAAGTTTAGGGTATCTTACACCTAATCAATTTGAAAAGGTAAGTGCTTAAAATAAATAGATTAAAATTCTACGTTTGTTACTCTAAAAACTTGACTTAACGTCATTATTTATTAACATGAG
>NZ_JBEPEH010000120.1:0-1356 GCF_040300725.1 Dactylosporangium sp. NPDC000244 | reverse complement strand
TTCTCGCCGCGGATGGGCCGGCCGAGCGTGCCGATGGAGACCTACCTGCGGTTGATGTTCCTCAAGCATCGCTACCAGCTGGGCTATGAGTCGCTGTGTGCTGAGGTGTCCGACTCGATCTCGTGGCGGCGGTTCTGCCGGATCGACATCGACGGCCGGGTGCCGCACCCGACGACGCTGATGAAGATCACCACCCGGTGCGGGGAACAAGCGGTGGCCGCGCTCAACGAGGAACTCCTCGCCACGGCGGTCGAGGCCAGGGTGGTGAAGACGGGAAAAGTCCGCGCCGACACCACCGTGGTGTCAGCGAACGTGCAGTACCCGACCGACTCCGGTCTCCTCGCGAGGGCAGTGGTGAAGATCGGCCGGCTGGTGACGCGGATCAAGACCGTCGGCGCGGCACCCCGCACGACGTTCCGCGACCGTAGTCGCGCCGCCGCCCGGCGGGTCCGGGCGATCGCGTTGAGCCTGCACCTGCGCGGTGCGGCAGCCCGCGAGGAGGCCCACCGCACCGTCACCCGGATCACCGGCGAACTGGCCGGTCTGCTCGACCAGACCGCCGCTGAAGCCTCGGCAGTGCTGCGCAACGCCCGCCGGGCGGTGCCCCGCACGACCGGACGGGCCCGGGGCCGGCTGCACCGGGCCGTCAACGAACTCGACACGCTCCTCACCCGGGCAGCGCAGGTGGTCGCCCAGACCCGCACCCGCCTCGACGGCGGCAAACCGGACTCGGCCACCCGCCTCATCAGCCTCCACGACCCCCAGGCCAGACCGATCCGCAAAGGACGCATCGACCGGCCCGTCGAGTTCGGCTACAAAGCCCAGGTCCTCGACAACACCGACGGCATCGTCCTGGACCACACCGTCGAACTCGGCAACCCGGCCGACGCCCCGCAACTGGAACCGGCGATCCGCCGCATCCACCACCGCACCGGCCGAGTCCCTCGAGCCGTCGCCGCTGACCGCGGCTACGGCGAAGCCGCCGTCGAAACCCGGCTCCACGACCTGGGCGTCCACACCGTCGCGATCCCCCGCAAAGGCACCACCGGCGCCACCCGCCGCCAGCACGAGCAAGAGCCGGCGTTCCGGAAACTCGTCACATGGCGAACCGGCTGCGAAGGCCGCATCAGTCACCTCAAGCACCGCTACGGCTGGAACCGGACCCGGCTCACCACTCTGACCGGCGCCCGAATCTGGTGCGGACACGGCATCTTCGCCCACAACCTCACCAAAATCACCCGCCTGGCCGCCGCCCAGGCCGCATGACCCACCCTCACAGACCCAGCGGCCAACTGCTGCCCACGGGCCAGCCGTGGGCAGCGCAGCCACATCTACTTTTTCAGGTCGAAGTAGCTA
>NZ_JBEPEH010000119.1:0-1370 GCF_040300725.1 Dactylosporangium sp. NPDC000244 | reverse complement strand
TGTGTCGAGCTGCCAGCGCTGAGCGAGCCGTTGTACGTCAGGTTGCGTACTGTGACGTTCGAGCTGCTGGTGGTGAGCGTGCCGTTCCAGAGCTGGGTGATCTGCTGGCCGCTCGCGAGCGTCCAGGTCACCGTCCAGGTGCTGATCGGCGATGCCCCCGCGGTGACGGTGACGGCGGCTTGGAATCCGCCTTGCCAGGCGCTGGCGGTCTGGTACGTTGCGCTGCACGCGCCGCCGCCTCCGCTGGTCGAGCGGCTCGGGGACGGTGACGCGCTCGGTGAGCGGGACGCCGACGGGGAGGCCGAGGGGGAGTTGCTGGAGCGGCTGGCCGACGGTGAGGCGGTCGGGGATCCGGTCGGCGGGTAGGGTGCGCTGGCGGCCAGGCTGTAGGCGAGGCCGGCTTGGAAGCTGCCGGCCGTGTAGGCGCAGCCGTCGGCCTCGCCGGGCGGTTTGATCCACAGGTATCCGTCGACGTTGGCGTCGCCGGTGTTCAGCGTCGGGTAGTTGCCGATGCGGCGGTCGGTGTTGTCGTCGGCGCACCAGTCGCCGGCCGCTCCACCGTTGCGGCTGGTGTCGATGACCTGGTGCTTGCCGTTGATGCCGCGGCTTTGCAGGTAGGAGATGATTGACCGGCCGTAGGAGAGTTCGTTGCCCAGCGGCTGGAAGTTCGAGACGTTCGTGAAGAACCCGTCGGCGTACTGCACGCCGGCGGCGACCAGCCGGGAACCCTGGTCCGAGGCGGAGTTCCAGGCGGAGTGGCCGCCGTCGAGGTACACCTTGGCGTTGGGGTTTGCGGTTTTCAAGGTCTGTACCGCGGTGCTGATCGCCTGGTCGCGCTGCTGGACCTCGCTGCTGCTCAGGCACGTCTGCAGGGCCAGCGCGTCGGTTTCCATGATGACGATGACGGTCCGGCTGCCGAGGCCCCGGGCGTAGCCGGAGATCCATTGCTGGTACTGGTTGAGGTCTGGCGCGCCGCCGGCGCTCGCCCCGCCGCAGTCGCGGTTCGGGATCGCGTAGGACGTGAGCACCGGCACCTGGTTCACGGCGTTGGCGGCGCTCACGAACGAGGACACCTCGGACTGCACGGTGGACACGTTGAAGTTCGCCATCCAGCGCGCCTGCGACTGGCTGGCGACCTTGTCGCGGATGACGGGCATACGCGAGTCGTTCGGGTTCGCCGAGACCCAGCGCACGACCTGCGAGTCAGGATCGCGGTAGAGGGTGCCGGACAGCGTTCCCGCCGAGGCTGAGCCGGTCACGAACCAGCCGGCGGCAAAGGCGACACAGGCCGCCGCGGCCGCGGCGGCCACGACCCGCCGCCGACGAGGGCGATGTGTGGACACGGAAACTCCTTCAAGTCGTGACATCGA
>NZ_JBEPEH010000118.1:0-1471 GCF_040300725.1 Dactylosporangium sp. NPDC000244 | reverse complement strand
CGGGTGGCTCTCACAAGCGGCTGTCCACTGCACGTGGGTGTGACTCTCACATGGCTTGCGCCCGCCGGTCACCGTGGCCTGGAGTGGCTCAAGAGCGCCTCTGTGTGTCAACCCGTGGACGGAATGAGTTTGCGTTGGTCGTTGGTGAGGTGGCGGTAGAGGACGTTGGTGAGGCGTCGTTTGAGGGCGCGGCGGGCTTCGGCTGGTGTTTTGCCTTCGGCGAGTTTGCGCTGGTAGTAGGTGCGGCCGGGGCCGGGGTCGCGGGCTTGGACGAGGGCGATGGTGTGTAGGGCTGTGTTGAGTTGGCGGTTGCCGGTTGGGTTGAGTCGGTGGCGGCGGCGTTCGCCGCTTGATGCTTCGAGTGGGGCGGTGCCGGCGTAGCTGGCGAAGTGGTCGGCGGTCGGGAAGCGGGTGATGTCGCCGACGTGGCCGAGGATCTTCCCGGCGATGATGTGCCCGACGCCACGGATGCTGGTGATAGTCGAGTGGGTCTCGGCCAGGACCTGCCGGGTCTGGGCTTCGTTGGCGTGCAAGCGCCGGTCGAGGTGGCGTAGATCGGCGACCAGGTCCCGGGCGAGGTCGCGGCGGCAGTGGTCGACGGCGGTGAGCGGCCGGATGGTCCGCATCAACGCCGCGGCTTTGTCGGCAGTGAGGTCCGCGGCGGCGCCGCCGGGGATCAGGTCGCGCAGCAGCACGTGGAGTCGGTTGAGAAGCCGGACGCGTTCGCGGGCCAGGTCGTCGCGGCGCTCGGAGAGCAGCCGGAGCCGGGTGTGGTCGTTCTCGGCGACGACAGGATGCAGCTTCTTGTGCCGCATGGCGGCATGGGCGACGCTGGCGGCGTCTGCGGCGTCGGTCTTGCGGGTGCCGCCCGTGTCCAGCAGCCGAGCTCGGGCCGCGAGGGTAGCGGGGACGTCGACAACGTCCTCGCCGGCGGCGGCGAGGAGTTGGGCGATGCCGCGGCCGAGGCCGGCGGCACCTTCGACGGCGAAGCGGCGTTCGGACCAGCGGGCGGCCCAGCTGGTCAGCGTGAGGTATGCGGCGGCGTTGACGGTGATCCGCCGGGTCGCCAGGAGGTGGCCGGTTGTGTCGAGGGCGACGGCGGTCAAAGAGGACTTGTGCGGGTCGATGCCGATGGTGATCACAGAGCTACGGGTTCCTAACGTCGACCGGGATAGGGGTCGCCGTGGCGGGCAGCCTGACTTGGGGAATTCGTTGCGCACGCCTCTGTTGAGCCACGCCACGGCCGGGCGCCGGCCAGCGGCGGCACGCTCTTGATGAGCCAGCCCGAAGGCGGCAAGGGGTATGCGAGCCAGTGCCAACCGGCGCCCTGACGCTACGGGCTGCAGACCCAAGCGTCTGACTCCAGTAGACAAGTCAGGGGTATGCCCAGCTCAAAGTAGCGTTGCCCTCCTCGCCGATCGTCCACAGTGTACGGATGAGGAGAAGCATCGGATGAGTCGTGTGGTGATCG
>NZ_JBEPEH010000116.1:0-1542 GCF_040300725.1 Dactylosporangium sp. NPDC000244 | reverse complement strand
GCTCGCCGAGGAGGTGCAGTCGATCCTCATCGGCAAGAAGCAGGTCAAGGAGGCGCTCACCTCGGCCCGCGACCGGATGAACGACCTCATCAAGTAAGGGATCCCGTGAAGCTCACCATCGCCTCCGTCGAGGCCATCGCCCTGTCCGCGCCCTTCGAGCGGGTGTACGGCAGCCTCGACGCGGTGCCGGAGTGGCTGCTGACCCCCGCGTCCAGCCATCGGGTGCTGCCGCGGCTCGGGCAGTACACCACCCTCGTTCGTATCCGAACGACCGACGGGCTGGAGGGCATCGGCGAGGCCTACGGGCTGCCGGAGCCGCGCGTCACCGCGACCATCGTCGGCAGCCTGCTCGGGCCGATGCTGCTCGGGCGGGACGCCGGCGCGTCGGAGGCGCTGTGGGAGCTCATGTACGGCGCGCAGGCCGGGGCCGGGCGCACCGGCGGCTTCTACCTCGAGGCGATCAGCGGCGTCGACCTGGCGCTGTGGGACCTGCGGGGCAAGGCCGCCGGGCTGCCCGTGCACCGGCTGCTCGGCGGGCCGGTCCGCGACACCGTTCCGGTCTACGCCAGCCCGATCCCGTTCCTGCCGACGACCGCGGAGTCCGCCGAGCGGGCACTGTCCTTCGTGGACGCCGGGTTCCGGGCGGTGAAGCTCAAGCTGGGCCGGGGCGAGGCGACCGACCTCGCGCACGCCGAGGCGGTGGTCGACGCGCTGGCCGGCCGGGCCGCGCTGCACGTCGACCTCAACTGCGCCTACGACGTGAAGACCGCGGTGCGGCTCGGGCTCGCGCTGGAGCCGCTCGGGGTGCGCTGGCTGGAGGAGCCGCTCGCGACCGACGACGTGGCCGGGCTCGCCGAGGTGCGCGCGGCCGTGCGCATCCCGGTGGTGACGGGGGAGAGCGAGTTCAGCCGTTTCGGGTACCGCGACTTCCTGCAGCAGCGCGCCGTGGACGTCGTCATGCCCAACCTCACCCGGGCCGGCGGCATCACCGAGGCCCGCCGGATCGCCGCGCTGTGCTCGGCGTTCCACGTGGACGTCTCGCCGCACGGGGTCGGCTCGGCGGTCGGGCTCGCGGCCGCGCTGCAGTTCGCGGCGGCCACGCCGAACGTGCCGATCTACGAGTACAACCGGCTGCCGAACCCGCTGCGCGATGACCTGCCCGTGGAGCGTCCGTCCCTCGTGGACGGTGCTCTGGCCGTGCCCGACGGGCCGGGGCTCGGCGTGACGCTCGACGAGGAGCTGATCGCGGAGTACGAGGTGTTCCGTGCCTGACCGGGCGCTGGTGACGGGGGCGTCCGGCGGGATCGGCTCGGCGGTCGCGGCCCGGCTCGCCGCCGACGGTTTCGAGGTCCACGGCGTCGACCGCGCCGACGGGGACCTCGCGACCGAAGCGGGCGTCGCGGCCGCGCTCGGCGGCGTCGGTCCGGTGGCGGCCCTGGTGCACTGCGCCGGGGTCACCACCGGGGCGCCGGTGCACGAGACGACCCTCGCCGACTGGCACCGCGTGCTCGACACCAACGTCACCTCCGCGTTCCTGTGCGC
>NZ_JBEPEH010000115.1:0-1646 GCF_040300725.1 Dactylosporangium sp. NPDC000244 | reverse complement strand
CCTCGGTCTTTCGTTAGCTGTTGATCAAGGCTGTTTGGCAGCTGGTTGATCTTCTCGTGGGCGGCGCGGATGGGCTGGGCATGGTGGTGACCCGGCCTTTGGCCGGGTTGCTCCAGTTGGTTCGTCGGGTTGTGGTGCCGGGTTCAGGAGATCGGCTGTGGCAGTGCGGCGAGCCGAGCGAAGGCTGTGGACAGATCTGTTGCCCAGGGCCAGTTTTCGGCGATTCGGAGTCGGGTTTGGCGGGCGGTGCGGGTGAGTCTGGCGGCGACGTGCAGGAGCCGGTAGCGCAGTTTCTTGGGTTCGGCGGCGGCGAGGTCGCCGTCGAGCAGGAGGAGCTGGGTCCAGGCGAGCAGGTCGATGGCGGTGAGGGCGAGTTGCAGCCAGGCGGCGTTGATGGCGAAGACTCGGGACGGGAACCGGCCGAAGCCGGTGTCTTTGCCGCATCTGATGCGGTCCTCGACGCGGGCGTGGCCACGGTGGCGGGCTTCCAGGAACTGGACGCTGCCGGATCCGGCGGGTGTGTCGGTGGCCATGACCTGGTGGCGCATGCCCTCGATGGTGTCGAACAGGGACAACTGGGCGCCGGGGTGCGGGCGTTCGCGGCGCACGATGAACCGGGTGCCGGGCGGGAAACCGTAGGCCGGGACCAGGCCGGTCAGTTCGCAGACCTGGGCGCCGTCGCGGGGTTCACCGTCGCCGCCGAGGGCGGGAACCCACTGCAGATGCTGTTTGGCGTGCAGGATCGCCTGGCGGATCGGTTCGGTGATCGCGACGCCGACGGAGAACCGGATGTCGAGGCCGTGCTCACGGAGGCTGCGGATGTGGGTGAGCAGACCGTGGGTGCAGCCGGCTGAGTCCGACCGGATCAGGATCGGGGTGCCGTGTCGGTGAGCGTCTGGGATCTGCGTGAGGGCCTGGTCCAGGACGATGATGTGGTCGGCGGTCGTGTTCGACCCGGCCCGCCCTTCGCGCAGCATCCCGGACAGCGCCTCGCGGGTGTTGTCCAGGAAGCAGAACAACGGATGGAACCCGAACGTGTGTTTCCAGGTCGGGGCTGCGGCTTCCTTGTCGGAGTGGCAGATCACGATGGACGCGTCCAGATCGAGGACCAGACCTGGGACCGGCAGCCCAGCCGCCGAGGTCTGTGGCAGCTCGCCGCCGGTCTCGAGGCGTTGCGCCCACGCGAGTTCACGTGCCTCGGCACGAGCGTCGCGGAACCGGCCGAGGACGGCGCTGTCCATTGCGGACAGTTGCCGCCACGCGGTCGCGTCAGAAGCGACCGGCCCGAACAACGCCGCCTGGTCGCGCAGCACCGCCAGATCCGAGATGGCCTCACCACCATCGGCGAGCATCACCGCCAGATCCACCACCACCCGACCAGGGTCGTGGACCCCGCGTCGTTGCCGCAGACCGGCCATGGCGTCACTACACGCCCTGGTCAGCCCAGTCGCCTCCGCAACGTCGGCGAGGAGTCGGGCGCCAGCGTGCGCCACCACACCACGCCCGTCCGCACTCACGACGATCTTCGGACGTGTTCCGGTAGCCTTCACCCTGCGGGTGCCTTTCGTCGGGATGGATAAGACCCTCAGCAAGTCCTATCTTCCCAGCTCAGAAGGCACCCGTTCCTCATCCACCCACCATGTGGG
>NZ_JBEPEH010000114.1:0-1687 GCF_040300725.1 Dactylosporangium sp. NPDC000244 | reverse complement strand
CCGATGAGGGATGTCGCGATCGCCGTACGATCCATGGGCGCCCGACCAACGTTGAAGTAATGCCGCCCCGCCGATCCTCAAGGCGGAAGTGCCTCGAAGCTCGCCGTCGGTCTTCTGGTCGGTGAAGGCGGCAGCGCGACGCCCTTGTCCGGGGCGGCATGGAACCCGTAACTCATCGGCTTACCGCGGCGCTGCCTCATACTCCACCATGACGTACACCCGGGAAAGGTCGCTCGTTTTCGTTGCCGGGACCAGGTTGTAGCCGGCGGTGCCGACGCGGCCGACCGTCAGCGTGCCCAACCGGTCGGAGTGCTGGGCCGGGTCGACCGCCACGATCCGGTTCGTGGCGACCACGTTCGCGTCCGTGGGCACCTGGTCCAGCCGGGCGCTGCCGCCGGCGCCGACCACACGGAGCGGCCGGTAGGTGATGTCGGTCAGCGCGTCGATGCCGAAGGAGGCCGCAGTCACCAGCTCCACCTCGGCCTCCCCGCCGCTCGCCGCGGTGATCCGGCCGAGCAGCCCGTCCGGCGTCGCGACCAGTCGGCCCGGGAGGAGGGCCCGCGGCGAGCCCTGGATCCGGGCGTGGTCGGGCGATTGGGCGACGACCGTGACCGGAACGGCGACCGCGTCGCCGACGGCGCCGCCGTCAGCCGGGCCGCGGAAGACTACGGTGCCGGCGTGCCTTGCGATGACGGTGGTGTTGATCGGCGTACCGCCGGGCGGCAGCGACACGAGCAGCCACCGACCCAGGTCCGGGCCGCCGCCCTCGACCAGCTCCTGGTCCACCGCCGTCGAGTGGTAGCCGAAGCCGGTCACCCCGGGCGCGCCGAGCGCGAGCAGCCAGGCGGAGGGGCGGGAGCCAGGCGGCTCGACGCCCGTCGCGGTACCCAATCGTCCGCTCACCATGCTCACCACCCGGGTCGTGACGGCGTCCGGCGCCGGCCGGTCCACGCGCAGACGCAGCCTGTCGCGGTCCTCGGCGCTGCCGGTCAAGATAGCCAGCCGAGGCTCGCCCTGCGCGTCGCGGCCCTCGAGGACCACGACCGGGCCGAGGACCGCTGGATCGCGGTCCACCAGCAGCGGATGCACGTCGGTGTGCGGGCCCGAGGCGCGGGTGTCGTCCCAGACGCGTACCGCCTCGGCCAGCAGACCGGTGCCCGTGGCGTTGCCGGTGACCGGCCAGCCGAGGAACGGCCCGTCCGGGGCGGTGATGGGCATCGGCGCCGGCCGCGCCGCCAGCGCGACGCCGATGGTCACGACCGCAACCGCGACGGCGGCGGCGACCACGGCCAGGCCGCGCGCACGGCGCCGGCGGAGCCGGCGGGTGCGGCGGCGGATCTCCTCATACGGCACCGACAGCGGGCCGAGTTCGCCAGCCAGGTCGTACAGCCGCCGCTGCAACAGGTCGTTGCCGCCGTTCACCGGTCCACCTCCGCGGGCTGCTTATGGGTCTCCTCGACGGGCAGGTCGCGGCGCAGCCGCTGCAGCCCGCGCGAGGTCAGGCTCTTGACGGTGCCGAGCGAGCAGCCGAGCACGGCAGCGGCCTGGTGCTCGGACAGGTCCTCGTAAAACCGCAGCACCACGGCCGCGCGCTGCCGGGGCGGCAGCGCGGCGAGGGCCCGGCGCAGCAGGTCGCGGTCGTCCATCGTGGACGCCGAGTCTGCCAGGCCGCAGTCGGGGACCGCGT
>NZ_JBEPEH010000112.1:0-1846 GCF_040300725.1 Dactylosporangium sp. NPDC000244 | reverse complement strand
CGCTCCGGTGAGAGCCCGCTGCTGTTCGACGGCGGCGGCAACAAGAAGGCCGCCTACACCTCGGTCCTCAACGCCCTCAACGCCGCCGGCCCGACGACGTCGCCCACGGCGAGCACCTCCCCGAACACCTCCCCGAACACTCCTGGCGGCACCAACGAGATCGTGGGATCACAGTCCGGCCGGTGCATCGACGTGCCCAACGCGACCCAGAGCAACGGCACCCGGGTGCAGCTGTATGACTGCCACGGACAGTCGAACCAGCAGTGGACCTACACGTCCAGCAAACAGCTGCAGGTGTACGGCGGCAAGTGCCTCGACGCCAACGGTGCGGCCACTGCCAACGGCACGGCCATCATCATCTGGGACTGCAACGGCGGAGCCAACCAGCAGTGGAACGTCAACGCCAACGGCACGATCACCGGCGTGCAGTCCGGGCGCTGCCTGGACGTCTGGGGCACCGGCAACGGCCAGCAGGTCCAGCTCTACGACTGCAACGGGCAGGCCAACCAGCAGTTCAAGCTCGTTTCGCTCGGTGGACCCACGTCGCCGCCCCCGTCGTCGCCGTCGCAGTCCCCGGGCGGGTCGTGCTCGCTGCCGACGTCGTACCGCTGGTCGTCGACGGGTGCGCTGGCCAGCCCGGCGAACGGGTGGGTGTCGCTCAAGGACTTCACCAACGTCGTCTACAACGGCAAGCACCTGGTCTACGGATCCAACGTCTCCAGCGGCGGGTCGTATGGCTCCATGAACTTCAGCACCTTCACGAACTGGTCCGACATGGCCTCGGCCACGCAGACCGGGATGGGTCAGGCCACGGTCGCGCCCACGTTGTTCTACTTCGCCCCGAAGAACATCTGGGTGCTGGCCTACCAGTGGGGTCCGAACGCCTTCAACTACAAGACCTCCAGCGATCCGACCAACGCCAACGGCTGGTCCGCACCGCAGGCGCTGTTCACCGGGAGCATCTCCAACTCCAGCACCGGCGTCATCGACCAGACGCTCATCGGCGACGGCCAGAACATGTACCTGTTCTTCGCCGGTGACAACGGCAACATCTACCGGGCGAGCATGCCGATCGGCAACTTCCCCGGCAACTTCGGGTCGAGCTACACGACGGTCATGAGCGACTCGCAGTACAACCTCTTCGAGGCGGTCGAGGTTTACAAGGTCCAGGGCCAGAACCAGTACCTGATGATCGTCGAGGCGATCGGCAGCCAGGGGCGGTACTTCCGTTCCTTCACATCCTCCAGCCTGAGCGGCTCGTGGACCCCGAACGCCGCCAGCGAGAGCAACCCCTTCGCGGGCAAGGCCAACAGCGGTGCCAGTTGGACCAACGACATCAGCCACGGGGATCTGGTCCGCAGCAACCCCGACCAGACCAAGACCATCGATCCGTGCAACCTGCAGTTGCTGTACCAGGGGAAGAATCCCAGCGCCGGCGGTGACTACAACCTGCTGCCGTGGCGACCGGGTGTGCTGACGCTGCAGCGCTGAGGGCCTCAACGCGCCGCGGCGCCCCAGGCGTGCGCGGGCTCGTGAAAGGCGGTCGTCAGGCCGTTGCGGTCACTCATGCGGGTGACCGCAACGACCTGGCACAGTTCCTGGCCGGTGGTCGTGGCGACGCCGGTTGCCGGGCTGCGGAGATGGATGTTTCACGCGTTCGCCACGGCCGGACGGTTGCACGGGTTGGTGGAGTGGACCGTTCGCGGGTTGGCGGCGATGATGGGCGCCAATCCCGTATCGCTCGACGTGAATCGATGTCACGACTTGAAGGAGTTTCCGTGTCCACACATCGCCCTCGTCGGCGGCGGGTCGTGGCCGCCGCGGCCGCGGCGGCCTGTGTCGCCTT
>NZ_JBEPEH010000111.1:0-1920 GCF_040300725.1 Dactylosporangium sp. NPDC000244 | reverse complement strand
TTTTTTCCCGACTTCTAATTTTAGTAAGAGTAGTAAAACCATGATCCCAATCACTACAATTATATACTTTCACGCCTTTATGTTTAACGCCTGAATCACGTATAACAGCGTTCAATCCGCCAGTAACACCATGAAAATGAATAGCACCATCTTTATGAAGCTCAGGGATCATAATATAATCGAATTTTCCATGCTTCTTTCTCATACGTTCAAGCCATCGTCCCATTTTCTCAAATGCAACAGCATAATTATATCTATCAGAATCAAAAGTCAAAGTCCAAAAATAGTTGAATTCATTAGATAATACATAATCTTTTATTTTGGTACGAATTTTCCATAGATTTCTAATTTTCTCTAACTCTTTTTCGTCGTCAGTTTTCTCGGTTTTTTCAGAAATAGATACATCGATAGAATCATCATCAATTTTAACGATTAATGCATTCTTATAAACCGTCAATGTCTTGTCGCCGTTGGGATAGGACTTTATTTTAGTCTTGTATAGTCTCGTCATATTTCTTCCGTTAAGTTACCCGTATGTCAAGTAGACGGGCAACAGCGAATCCCCCTTCCTTTTCCATATTTCATCCGAAATGAATAATCAAATATATTGTTAAAAAATGAACAGAGACAATATAGCCGAATTTATGGAAAGGTGCAGAAATGCTTGCCACGCTCACGCGCGGACTGCATTTGCTGCCCCTCTTTCCATAAAAGTCACTTTATATGTTTTCTATCCTTTAATACAACAATTTTTAGTTATCCATTTCATGCTATAATATAGCAATGCGAATGCGTTATTGTCTCATGAATGCCTGCGAAGCGGATTGAACACTAACCATTCGTTTTTTTATATCTTTTTTCAATAAGTTGTCTCGCACTTGAGACAATTCATCTCTATACCAATCTATTTTCGTTTCTAAAGCCTCTGACATATCCGCACCATGTTCTAGCGCCAAATAATCTAATACCTCTAATTGAGCTGTTATAAGTCCAATTTCATAAACAGAATCTTTTGTTTTTTCTTTCATGCTTTTCTCTCCTTAAATTTATTTCGTGTACATATTATGTACATTTAACCGCCTGTTAGAAAGGGCTGTTAATATATCTATAACCGCAAGCATTGACAGCAGGAACCCGCTTACTGTGCAGAAATTAGGAGACTTCAGCCATGGAAACAACCAATCCTAAATTTCCACGCTGAAGCTTCAACAGGATAGCACAGACGCCCTACTGTAAATGCACCGCTACGCTTTGCTCAGATCTAAATCTAAAATAGGTAAACTTTCCATATTTAGCCGCCTGTTAGAGGGAGCTGCTACTAATTAAAGAGTTTTGTTTTCTTTAGCTTTAACATGTTCAAACATAGCGTTAGCTTCTTTAGTCATAGTCATGGAATCCGATTGACGTTTTATCGTATCAACACACATTGCTATATATGCATTCTTAGTAATCCCTATACGCTTTGCTTCAGCTACACAATAATCATTAAGTTCTTCCCCAAGCGACATAGAAAACTTAACATTCCCACTCACGTAATCACCTCCAAATCACTTTTATGTAACTAATATACCACCTGATAGGTTTTCAAGCAACAAAAAACTGCAATAGTTTTCAACCATTGCAGCACATGTTATAATTTATTTGATTTTATAGATCAAGCAAGTATCATTCTCATAGTCTGGTTGCAACCCCAGGCCTAAATCTTGCACACTATACTCAACCGCTGGTACTCTCAACCCACGAGAACACCAGTATTTTTTTTTGCCTTTTCCAACAATAGAATTTTGCATTTCTTTCGTAACATATTTAGTAATATAGCTTGCTGTTTTTTCCCGACTTCTAATTTTAGTAAGAGTAGTAAAACCATGATCCCAATCACTACAATTATATACTTTCACGCCTTTATGTTTAACGCCTGAA
>NZ_JBEPEH010000110.1:0-1959 GCF_040300725.1 Dactylosporangium sp. NPDC000244 | reverse complement strand
GCGAGCACCCAGTTCGGCTTCCTCGGCACCGTCAGCGGCAGCCCCGGCGCGCCCGCCCTGCGCTGCACCGCCGCCTGAACACGAAGGACAGATCCATGCGACGCATCTCCCGGCTCCTGCTCGCCGCGGCGGTAACACTCGCCGCCGGGCTCGCGGCCCTGCTGCTTCCCGGCTCACCCGCGCTCGCCGCCGGGATGACGCAGGTGACCGGCTTCGGCAACAATCCGACGAACCTCGGCATGTACATCTACGTCCCGGCCCGGCTGGCGTCCCGCCCGGCACTGCTGGTGCTCGTGCACTATTGCAGCGGCTCGGCGAGCGGCATCTTCAACGGCAACGGGCACGACTACGTGACCGCCGCCGACCGGTACGGGTACATCATCGTCCTGCCGGAGGCGACCCGCGACGGGCACTGCTTCGACGTGTCCACCCCGGCCGCGCTGAAGCGCAACGGCGGCGGCGACTCCACCGGCATCATGTCGATGGTCGCCTACGCCCGCTCGCACTACCCGATCGACGCGGCCCGGATCGTCGTCTCCGGCTTCTCCTCCGGGGCGATGATGACCAACGTCCTGGCCGCGCAGTACCCGGACGTGTTCGCCGCCGCGTCGGCGTTCTCCGGCGTCCCGGCCGGCTGTTTCGCGACCACCAACGGGTCGCTGTGGAACAGCCAATGCTCCGGCGGCACGATCAGCAAGACGGCGCAGCAGTGGGGCGACCAGGCCCGGGCCATGTATCCGGGCTACACCGGCCGCTACCCGCGGATGCAGCTGTGGCACGGGACCACCGACACCACCCTCGCCTACCCGAACTTCGGCGAGGAACTCAAACAGTGGACCAACCTCGACGGGCTGAGCCAGACCCCGGCGTTCACCGACCACCCGCAGTCGAGCTGGACCCGAACCCGGTACGGGAACACGGGCACCCAGGCGACCGTCGAGGGGATCAGCATCGCCGGCGTCGGCCATCAGTTGCCCATGTCCGGGCAGCTCGCCTACGCCATCGCCTTCCTCGGGCTCGACGGCGCGAGCAGCCCGCCGCCCTCGTCGACACCACCGGTGTCGAGCCCGCCGGCGTCATCGCCGCCGGTCTCGTCGCCACCGCCGTCCGCAGGCACCGGGGCCTGCCGGATCGCCGACACCATCAGCGCCTGGAACAACGGACTGACGAGCACCATCACCATCACCAACACCGGTTCGACGACCATCAGCCACTGGTCGCTGGCCTTCACCCTCCCCAGTGGACAAACCATCACCGGCGGCTGGAACGCCACCTACAGCCCGTCCAGCGGCCGGGTCACCGCCACCGATGCCGGCTACAACGCGGTCCTGGCGCCCGGCGCCTCCACGGACATCGGGTTCCAGGCCACCCACACCGGCAACACCGCCAAACCGTCCGGATTCACCCTCAACGGCTCCACCTGTACCACCGCGTAAGCCCGGACACTGCGGCGTTCCATCGCCTCATGGGACTGCCGGCCTCGATCTGCTCGCGTACCAGCGCCGTGAGCATCACGTCCTCACCCTGACGCCGGCGAGAATTTCGGCGACGGTGTGCGCGCTGACGGCGGGCATCGACCCGTCGGCATGCCGGGTCGCGACCGCGCGCACATGCTCCTCGGCGGTCCGGGCCAGTCCGTCGTAGACGGCGGTGAAGACGTCCCGGGCTGCCGGCCGGGGCCAGTCCGGGGGCAGCAGCCGGACGGGCAGGCGGGGATCGAGCACGGCGAAGCGGCGGTATGTGTCCATCACCTCGGTGCGGGCGCGTACCGCCTCCGCGCCGCCGACCCGGCCGGCGGCGATGCGGTGCAGCAGTGGCCGCCACCGCCGGGTGAACGTGTCGTAGTGCGCGGCGATCGCCGCGATGTCCCAGGCTTGCAGCGGATCGCGCCGGGTCGCCGCGCCGAACTCGGCGTGCCGGGCCCGGAACACCGTGATCGCCTCGGGGGCGACCTCGTCG
>NZ_JBEPEH010000109.1:0-1986 GCF_040300725.1 Dactylosporangium sp. NPDC000244 | reverse complement strand
CCGTGATCTGGCACAACTGGACCATCGGCGCACCCAGCAAACGATCACTCATCGCCTACGACCACTGAGGCAGCTTCAAGGCATCAATCATCTAGGGGCTGGCGATGCTGAGGCGGCCCGTCTCGGTGCTGGCCGGACTTGACCGTGATGTCTTCATAGCCAGCTTGGCGTCGTCCTAACCTGCAGCCGGGCATACGCCGCTCGGCGTCCACGGTCGGATCCCAGGCTCTCACGGTGCCAGCGTTGCCGGCCGAGCTAACCACGGCCAACTCCACGGCCTAGTCGGCAACGCCCAGACTGAACCCTCGACACGTCAACCAGAAGGGGCGACGACGATGGCGTCCTGCGCGATACATCGCAACCGGCGCGAACTCCACGCATACCGGTTGCCCGGAACGGACGAAAACGAACTGACCCTCGAACCCCTGGAGGTCAACGCTGCCGCCCATGTTGGACCGGTAAACGTGACGGTCAGTTGCCTCCTGGGGTGGGCTCGCCGAACGGCGTTTGCGATAGCCCCCGCGCCGGCAACTACGTTCGGCTCAAGCACCGGATCGACGGTGGTGCACCGTGCGCCGGCGTGACGCCCCTCAGCGTGTGCACTCTACCGGAGAACTCGCCCAGATGACGCCCGGCCAGCGGATCTTCCACTACCGGATGATGCGGCGCATGTCGCAGGTTGCCCTTGCCAACCGGATGCGTGCAGTCGCCTCGCAATATCGCGGCCTCGGCACCGACCGCTGGCAGGTTCACCGCTGGGAGGCGGGCAAACACGAGCCGGACATGTACACCAGGCACATCCTGGCCCAAGCGCTCGGCGTCCAGGTCACCGAACTCGGGCTGACGCTAAACCCCTACTTCAACACTGTTGATGCTAGAAAAGCAACTCGTGTCGACGGTCCGGAACGGCGGGGCGCGACCCCGGAATGCTGGCGGAGGAGGACGCACTCCAGAGCTGCTCTTCGTTGCCAATTTCTACTCTGCCTTCGCGACAACCGCGATCAGGGACGATGTCGTCGGGGCTGTTGTACGCGCAGAGCGAGGCAAGCCGGTTCATTGAGGTGCGGTACGAAAGCGGAGACAAGCAGGAGGTTCACTTCGGCCAGTTCGTCTCCGGCGCCATCATCCGCAACATCGTCGACCGCGCCAAACTGCTCGCACTGACCCGGACCCTGGCCTGGGGCGACCTGGGCGTGCGGAGGCAGGATCTGCACGAAGCGGCCCTGGCCGAGATGCGGTCCGTCGCCGACGTGAGCTAGCTCGCGCAGACCGCACATCGCGGGCCGCCAGGCCGGTAGCGGCGACCTCGCCGGCGAACCACAGACGCGAAGACCACCGACCGCCGACAGGCCTTGATCGACTCCGCACCAATGGCCGCGGGCTCATCCCGCACGGCAGAATCGACCTGATGCAGGCCACGGAGATGATCACCACCCCGCTCGACGAGCGACTCGCCGACTACCGAGCACTCACCGACCTCGAGCTCCGGACCCGCTGGGAACCACCCAACGGCCTGTTCATCGCCGAAGGAGAACTCGTCCTACGCCGAGCCCTCCGAGCCGGCTACCGACTCCGCTCAGTCCTCATCGACACCAAACGCGTCTCGCAACTCGAAAACGTGAACCTGGCGGACATACCCGTATACGCCGGCGACCAGGCAACGCTCGAGGCCATCACCGGCTTCCACGTGCACCGGGGCGTCTTGGCGTCGTTTCACCGCAAACCCGAACTCCACGCCAAAGAAATCCTCAGGACCGCGCAACGACCCGCCATCCTGGAAAACATCCATAACCACACCAACGTAAACGGTGCCAAACTGCCTACAATTTTGGCCTCCGCGCGTGCCGCCCGCAAGTTCCTTCTGGTCGCATCGCGCAGATCGGCCGCTACATTAGCCCCGGCCCTTCATTGAGGGCTTCCCACATGGTGGGTGGATGAGGAACGGGTGCCTTCTGAGCTGGGAAGATAGGACTTGCTGAGGGTCTT
>NZ_JBEPEH010000108.1:0-2039 GCF_040300725.1 Dactylosporangium sp. NPDC000244 | reverse complement strand
GCCAGCTCGCGCTCTCGGCCCGGGAACCCCGCCTCCGCGCGCCCGCCTCGAGCCAGCTCGCGCTCTCGGCCCGGGAACCCCGCCTCCGCGCGCCCGCCTCGAGCCAGCTCGCGCTCTCGGCCCGGGAACCCCGCCTCCGCGCGCCCACCTCGGGCCGGGTTCACGCGCTCGGGAGCCTCACCTCCAAGCGCTCGCCTCCGCGCGTTCGCCCTCGCCGTCGGATCGTGCGTGCCGGCGATCGCGGTAGGGCCATAGAGCGCGCGGGCGCGGTGCGGGCGGTGCGGGGCCTCGATGTCCGCGGGCGGTCGGCCGGCGGACGGATCGGCTGCCGTGGCCGCGCGTTACCCGGTGGGCGCCAGGCAACGCGCGGCGGCTTTGGGCGGCGCCGGCGTGCGGATGCGGGGTCAGGCGGGCTGGTTGAGGTACCGGAGCATCTGCTGGATCTCGGCGGTGCGCGACTCGTCGATGCGCTTGGCCAGGTCCAGCGCCCCGGGGTTGACTCCCGAGCCGGTCTCCATGCGCGCGATCTCGATCGCGTTGTGCTGGTGCGCGATGAGCAGGTTCAGGAACTTCGTCTCGAAGTCCGTTCCGGTCGCGGCCTGCAGCGCCTTGATGTCGTCGGGGTTGGCGCCGTGCGCGCCGCCGTGGCCGGCGTGCGCGGACGCGTCGGCGTTGGGCGGCTGGCCCCACGACTCGAGCCAGACCTGCATCGTCTTGAGTTCGTCGGTCTCGGTGGCGTCGATCGCGGCCGCGAGGGTGCGCACATCCTCGCGTGCGGCCTTCGTGCGGGCCAGGCGCACCATCTCCAGGGCCTGGCTGTGGTGCGCCGCCATCATCTGGCTGAACATGACGTCGGTGTCGTTGAAGACGCGTTGCTCGGTTCCTGCCGGGGCGGGCTGGGCCGGGGCGGCGGCACAGCCCGCCAGCAGGAACGTCGCGAGCAGGAGCGCAATGCGTTTCATGGGTCTCCCTGCGCGCGGGGGCGTCCCGGGGGAGCCGGGACGCCGCCCTTCTTTCAGCGGTACCGGACGATCAGACGCGCTGCCACAGGGCCGGGACGTTGGGCGGTTCCCAGCCGGGGATGGCGGTGTGCGCCTGGCGGCACTGGTACGTGACGCCGTTGTACGTGACGCGGTCGCCGACCTTGTACGCGGTGCCGGCGGCCCAGGTGGTCGTGCCCGTCGGCGGCTGCGAGGTCGGTGAGGTGGACGGCGAGGGGCTCGGACGCGTCGGCGACGGCGACGGCTGGGTGGGCGTCGGCGTCGGGTTCCCGCCGCCGGTGCCGACCTGCAGGTCGACGCACGAGTAGAACGCGTTGCCGGTGTCAGCGATGTTCCAGCGGGCCAGCACCAGGATCCGGCCGGTACGGCCGCCGAGGTTCACCGTGTGGGAGACGGTCGCGTCGGGCTGACGGTTACCGCCGTCGATGTTGGCGATGCGGGTGCCGCCCACGAAGTACTCGAAGTTCGTCGTGGAGTGGCGGGCGGTGAACACCCACGTGAACGTGACGGTGTTGCCGACCGACGTCGCGGGCCAGCCCTTGTTCGGGTCGTCCAGCTCCGCGAACCGGCTGTTGCCGCCACTGCAGCTCGTCAGGCCCTTCGGACCTTCGACGCTCTGCGGTTCGTAGACGATCTCGCCGCAGTTGGCCACGCGGCCCTGGGCGCACATCGCCTGGCGGCTGGGTGGCGAGGAGATGTACCCGTGCGCGGACGCGGGAGACGCCGTCACGAGGAGTGCGGCGGCCACGGCGGCCAGCGTGAGGGGTACCGCAGCGATCGCTTTACGCATTCAATCGCTCCTTCCAGCGGTGGGGGGTGATGCCGCTCAATGTAAGGGAAGGATTGTTAACAGTAAATAACCTTTATGAATATTGGTCGATGGAGCGCTCTCACTTCAGGTAGGGTTGACCAGCCTTTAAGGCGCTGCCGTGCGCGAGGCGCCGCCGTGCGCGAGGCGCCGCCGTGCGCGAGGCGCCGCCGTGCGCGAGGCGCCGCCGTGCGCGAGGCGCCGCCGTGCGCGAGGCGCCGCCGTGCGCG
>NZ_JBEPEH010000107.1:0-2130 GCF_040300725.1 Dactylosporangium sp. NPDC000244 | reverse complement strand
TACCCGACGCTCTACCGATCTGGTCCGGCCCTGCGGGCCGGACCACCGTTTAACACCAGTCACCTAGGCGGTGTGCGCGGCCTGCTGCCTAGGCGGCGTGCGCGGCCTGCTCGCGCTGCCCGCGCGTTGCCTGCACTGCCCGAAGACGCAGTGAGCAGCAAGCCAGTGGGCGGGCGGGACTCGAACCGCGACCAAGGAAGTACCGGCGATAAGGTTCGGTGCAGTCGGTCCCGTTGCGGTGCCACCGTTGTCGGCCGGACCGGGTTTGACTCGGTCCGGCCGGCCGCTGTACTTCGCTGCTGTACGTCCTCGCGCCGCCTCAGCATTGCTGACCCTGCGATTAGAAGGCACCACCGTAAGCTCCGGCGTGGCGCCGGACGTAGGTCAAGCCGCAATCACCGTCAACTGTGAATGTGGATCTGGACGACATACGCGTCGCCGGGCAGCGCGTCCAGGTAGGCGTCCGCCGCGCGGTAGTACTCGTCCCAACTGGTGTGATCGAACCTGTTGCCCGAGTTGGGGTAATCGCCGTAGTCCACCCAGACCCCGTCGAGCCGCAGCAACTCCGAGGCCGGAACGGCGCGCGCTACGCGGTTGCCCACGTAGGGCTCAGGCTCGTAGCCGAACAGGCCGATCGGGTCGTTGGACTCGAACCAGATGACACCGGGGCCGATGTCGTGCGCCGCGATCAACGCCTGCATGACCGGCTGGCTGCGGTGGTCCAGCCGCGCCGCGTCCAGCGAATAGCCCTCCGGGTCCGCCCGATACCGCCGTAGGAAATCACCCAGCGGCCGCCCGGCCGGATACCGACGCGCGATCTCGTACCACTCCGCCCATACGGCCTCAGCCCGCTCGCGCGCCGCCGAGCGCACCGGTGTGAAGTCCAGCAGCCCGCGGGGCGTGCCGTCGCACCGATCAGGCACCCACCCCTCCGGCGGCTCCGACACTCGCAGGACCCGAGGATCGTCCTCACGGCCGGCACGCACCGGAAGCCAGCCATCGATACGCCACCTGTCCCAGCGCCCGTCCGGACCGTACGCCATGTCGAACGGCTCCAGGGCGGCGGCGACTGCCTCCACCACCGGCTGCCCGTCGGCCACCTCAACACACACCGCCACACTCGCACCGGCCAACGCTCCGCCACCTCCGCCGGGCAGCATCCCGTAGCGAGGGACCCGGTGTCACTCGAATACCGCGTTAGGGGAGCGGTGGACGTTCTCACGAGTCGGTACCGGCCGACCAGCACAAATGCCACCTAGTTATGCGGCCTCCGGAGGTAGTTGGCCGCGTATTTGCCGTTCGGTGTTCGTACGGCTCTGGCCCTGAACGACGCCGGGGACCCCGGGATTAGAAGAAGATCCGGATCGCCGGTGAGTGCTTTGTTGTCCTGGCTCATGATGCCTGCGTTTGTCGGTCGCTGTCGCCGTGGTTGCGGGCCAGCCTGGCTGTACGGATGCTGTACGGCCGGGAACGTACGTGAGACGATCTCAACCCGGACTCGACCTCGTCCGGACGACGGGGAGTGCCGATGCCGGCTACGGTGTACCAGGCTTCGCTCCGACGTACTGTCCTTCTGGCCCTTGGCGCGCTGGGCTTCGTTGCGATTAGCGCCTGGTTGCTGGCGACCCACCAGAGCATCGTGGCGGAGATTACCGGCGCTGTGGGCGTCCCGTTCTTCAGCCTGGCCGCCGCTACATTGATCTACCGACTGATCCGGCGCGGGCCGGAATTGGTCATCACCGACGAGGGTTTCGCATACCGCACGTGGGGCTCGGTGGCCTGGTCGGAGGTTCGAGCTGTCAGGATTCGGGAGATCAAAGTGCGCGGCACGACCCAGCGCATGATCGAGGTGGTGCTTCGCGATCCGGATGCGTACGTGGATGGTGCGCCAGTGGCAGCCCGGATGCTGATGCGAGCAAATCGGCGCGCCGGTTTCAGCCCGATCAACATCTCGGCCGTCATTCTTCCGGTCTCGCTGCATGATGTGCTTGCTGCGATGAAGCGCCATCAACCGAATCTCATTATCAGCGCCTAGGCCCCGGCCCTTCATTGAGGGCTTCCCACATGGTGGGTGGATGAGGAACGGGTGCCTTCTGAGCTGGGAAGATAGGACTTGCTGAGGGTCTTATC
>NZ_JBEPEH010000106.1:0-2207 GCF_040300725.1 Dactylosporangium sp. NPDC000244 | reverse complement strand
TCTGCCGCGGCGGAGGCTCTGGCGTTCATCGTGGCTGGTGACGCACCGTAATACATGGCTGCATTTCCTACCCCCGGCACCCGCCTCGAGTCGCCGGGTGACCTTGTCCTGCGGGCCGCGGTCGCGGCCTACCTCGGTCGCTACCGCGGCCTTACCCGACAGCACAGCGAGTCCGACCTGCGCGTCTTCCTGCGCTGGTGCACCGACCACGACCTCGACCCGCTCACCGCAGTCCGGATCGACATCGAACGCTACGTCCGCTGGCTGCAGGACGTCCGCTGCTACCAGCCGTCCACCGTCTCCCGCCGACTGTCGATCGTGACCGGCTTCTACCGCGTGTGCGTCATCGATGGAATCCTGCAGCATTCACCCGCCGACTACGTCCGCCGGCCGACCGTCCCCGCCGAGTCGCCCACCCTCGGCCTCGGGCACCTGCAGTTCGAGGCCCTGATCACCACCGCCCGGCTGTCGGTCAACCCGAACGACTTCGCCCTGATAGCCCTGCTGGGTCTGCTCGGGCTGCGGATTTTCGAAGCCTGCGGCTCCAACATCACCGACCTCGGCGAAGAACACGGCCACCGCGTCCTACGGGTGCGTGGCAAAGGTTGCAAAGTCGTCCTCGTCCCGCTGCCACCCGCGGTGGCCCGGGCGATCGAACGCGCCGTCGGCGAGCGGGTCGACGGGCCGATCTTGCGCAACATGCTCGGCGGTCGCATGGATCGCCACGCCGCGTCCCGTCGCCTCCGACACCTGGCCGCGGCGGCCGGCGTGCGGATGCCGAGGATGCACCCTCACATGCTGAGACATACGTTCGTCACGACCATGCTCGACGCCGGGGTCAGCCTCCGCGACGTGCAGATCGCCGCCCGCCACGCCGACCCGCGCACCACGATGCGGTACGACCGGGCCCGCAACAATCTCGACCGCCACCCGAACTACATCCTCGCCGCCTACATGGCCTCCGGAACCTGACCCGGCGGCTCGCGACCATGCCGATGCCAGCGCGTTCGGTAAGCCCGCCCGGGCGCGAATTGCCGTCTTGCACCGCACCACACCCGTCGAGGTCAACCATTGTCAGCCTGTGGCGCCGCACGCTCGATGGGCGATTCGCCGACGCACCGCGAAGGGCACGAACACGGCACCGGTTGCAACAGAGGCCAGGGCTGCGGCCCACCAAGAAAGCACTGGAATCAACAGCAAGGCGAAGAACAACAGCGGCACGAAAAGAGCCGCGTCCAACACGATGTGGTCGGCCGACCAGCGCCGAAACCACGACATGGACAGGGCGGCAGGGCCGAGCAACAACCCGTACGTCAGGAAAGCCAGTAGGCCCACTACCGGTCCCCGCCACTCGGCCATCTTGAACCCCATGAGCCCGGCGAGTGCCACGGCACCGGCGAGGCGCACAACCTTTCCCGCCCGGCCACCGGACCGCGCTGCTCTCCCGAAAGGTGCCACGACAACATCATGCCGCATCCGCTCATGCCGCCGATCATGCGCGATACAAGGACGGCGCGGACGGCTGCTTCGTCGCCAAGACCATCCTCAGTCCAGTTCGATGGTGGAATGATCATCGTATGGGATATTTTGCGGCGTTCTTGTTCGATGGTACGGCGTGGGCGCCGGCCGACTCCGACGAGATCGAGGTGCCGGAATCCGAACATTGGATGCACCTTGATATTCACGACAGTGACCTGACCTTCGTGTCGTACCGGCCGGTCGGTGCCGGCACCGGAGTCTGCTACCTCGGCTTCACACCCCGCACCTACTTCGACGAGCCAACGGCCTCGGCACCGACCGATGTCCAGCGCGAGTGCGCCGCCCTGGCCGACTGGTGGGCCGGCTGGCGGGGCGGCGCAACCGATGCAGAACGCACGGCGATGGCGGAGCGCCTGCGGCCGTATCTCGCCGAAGACGAGGAGCAGCCGGAGATTGACCCCGACGAGGAGGACGACGAAGACGACGAGGACGCCGACGTATTCGTTGAGGTGAAGACCGACCGGTTCATCGCGGCGCTCGAGCTACCGCCGTTCCGCAACCTCGACCCGGCGTAGCGGCGCTTCCTACGAACGACGCCGTCAGTTGGTTCGTACGCCGGTCGAGAAGGAACGGCCTCGTCCTGGACCAGCCGACGACCACTGGACGGCAGAGTCTTTCGCGTACCGAGCCGCGCCTGAAGGAAAGATCGGCTGCGCGGATCTGCCGCG
>NZ_JBEPEH010000105.1:0-2423 GCF_040300725.1 Dactylosporangium sp. NPDC000244 | reverse complement strand
GAATTTATTTATGAAAAAAATTATTAGAGCAGTTCTTGTAGGATTGACCTTAACAGCTTTTATGGTTATTGCATTTGGAGTAAATGTTCAAGCTGAGGAGCAGGTTATTGTAGAATCGGATTCAGCAATATTTGAATCTGACAGTATAATCAATAACAATGATATTTTCCAAACCCAAGCTCAAGCTAAGGCTGGTCCAGTTTGGTCTACGACTTCTTTTACGGTGACAAAAAGTGGAAGAAAGGTTACAGCTGTTTGGAAATTGAAAACAAATGCTATAATTAACCGAGTGAACGCTGTTTATAATATTGGGATTTTGGGACAAACGACTTCTCCGGGAAGCTATTCCCCAAAATCTGGTGGTGTGACTATTTCTCAAACTTGGACGTATAAAAAAGGAGGAACTTACAGAATAAATGGGGTTGCTCAAATTTATACTTCAAAGGGAAATGCAAGTTGTTTTTCTCCTGTACGTGTGGTTTCAATTAATTAATATTTTTGGAGGATATGAAAATTGTACGCGATTGAATTAGCTATTACCTTAAACAAAAACAGTGAAAACTACTCTGAAAAATTTGATATTGTGGCGCTACCATTTATTCCAAGAAAAGGGGAAAAAATCCTATGGAATGGGCAATTGTATAAGATTTCAGACGTTATGTATGGTTTTGAAACAAGTGAAGAAGAGTATGGATTCATAGTTAGTCCTGAAATACAAACGTCAATCGCTTCGGATATTTCATATAAAGTTTGGCTAGAAGAAGTTATTTAAACCCTTAGTTAACATAATCTCGATTAACACAAGACGCCCGTCAATCAAGCGATTGACGGGCGTTCTTTGTGATTTTCAATTGGTCTAGCTATGTTTGATCACTAAAATACTGGTAAATCAAGCTTCTTCTCTTTGGGGCGTTTGTGAAGAAACCGGGGGGGCGAGTTGGAACGGTGTTATGTTCCACTCCAGACTTGTCGCAAGATAAGCGAAATGTTGCGTTTCTAACAAGCGTAAAATACAGCGAACTTGATCCGCTGTTTTGTCGGACGCAATGGCTAGGCACTCCACAAAGTCAGCAGGCAAGGAGAAAACGGAACGATTCGCTGTTTGCCACCCCTTGACGATCATGGGATCGAATTCATACCGTCGACAAAAATCACTCACCGATAAACCAAGGTGCCCCACGATATACGCAGTAATCGGATAGCTGTCAACATAAGCTGAAAACGGCATACACAATCCATCCTTTCAGCGCTATCTTAGGGTTCACGGAAAAAGTGCCACCACTTCTTCTTTCTTTCTTGTTTCGGTCGCACGACTTCATTTTCAGAAGTGAATTTCTCTTCTTGCTCTGAGGGGCTCTCATAAGCGTTCTGAGGCGTTTTAAAATTTTCTGAATCATTATTCGATTCTTTGTTTAAATCGCCTGATAAGCGTTCCTGCGACGTCAGAAGCAGTATTTGTTTGTTCGCTTGCAAAGTTAGCTGTTGTTGCTGATCAAGAAGTTTTTGTTGTTGGGCTAATAACGACTGCAGCTGATCAATTTGTGCGTCCTTTTGTTGCAACTGTGAAAACAACTTCGTTTCTATACTGTCAGAGCTTGCTGTGTTAGGAATTTCGAACGCTTCAAGCAACTCGGGACGTCCTAGCTTGTCAGCAAGGTGCAACACCCCCGACCATAGAACTGTCTTGTATCCTTGGCTATTTTTGGCAAGGAACGTTGGCTCTAGGTTGTCAACATGTTTCCTCATGGCTTGTCTACTGATACCAAAAAATTCTGCAAGTTCTTTTACTGTCAACATTTCTTTTGGTTGTCTATCCGTTGTCAAAAGGTTGTCACCTCAGTTGCTTTTTTCTTTTAGTATACATGAATTTGATTCGATTATCGATTTCTTTTAAGGCGTCTTAAAAGTGGTCATGTAAAGCCCTAACACCCTAAATTAAACGTGGGACAAACTTTTTATTACGAGGGGGTCGCACATAGGATCTGAGTGCTATATTAAAATATGCAAGGATCAAAATAGTCGATAGGGCGGGTATGCTATACTCATTTATGGCAACTGCCCCGAGAGGGGGTGTAAATATGTTTGAGACCTTGATATCACTGATTATCGCACCACTTCTTGTGGGGATAGTATTAATACTGTTTGATCGCTGGCTAGACGATTAGTCGATAATCGAAGCAGTTGCCTTCTGGCACCAACGCTGAGTCGCAACAGCGCAAAAAAAAAGCCCTCCTATTCGCAGTAGGAGGGCTTTTTGGTGTAAATATGCTTTGTTCTTGATATCACTTCGCACGTTTATTATAGCAAGGAAGGATTAAAAAATCAAAATCAAGAATCTTGAGTAACTAAATACCATCTGCTTCAAAGGCTCGATACAAGAGCGCATTATTCGTGTCAATGTATTGTTGTAAAATGTGTTTAAA
>NZ_JBEPEH010000104.1:0-3107 GCF_040300725.1 Dactylosporangium sp. NPDC000244 | reverse complement strand
GCCGGCGGCCCCGCCCCTGTCCGGCCGCACCGCGACCACGAACGCGAAGCCCTCGCGCGGGCCCCCCGGCCCCCCCGCCAGCCCCCCCCGCCCGAATGAGCACGACCGGGCGCGGGCTCAGCCCGGCAGCTTGCCCGTGCCCGCGTTCTTGGTGACCAGCCCCGGCACGCTCGCCGCCGGGTCCAGGCCCGCACGCAGGGCCGGGGTCCAGCCGGCGTCGGTCGCGATGTCCGGGTCGAACGCCGCGTTGTACTCGTCGAGCAGGTTCACCGCGACGATCGGGCCGGTGCCGACCCGGGCCAGGGTGCCCTTCTCCGTCATCCGCGTGCCGCCCCAGTTGTAGACGAACGCGTTGAGCGGGGTGTCGGCGCTGCGGAGCACGAAGTTGTTCTCGGCGTACACCTGCGACTGCACCCCGACGCCGATCGCGTAGACGAAGGTGTCCTCGTCGGTCGCGTAGTAGTAGTTGTTGTAGACGTCCACCTGCCCGAAGCGCACCCGCGGCACCCGCTGGCCGAGGTTGGCGAACCGGTTGTGGTGCAGCGAGACGCGCAGCTTGCCCACGTCGACGCCCGGGGTGTTCGTCGAGCCGATCAGCATCGTCTTGTCGTGCTCGAACAGGTTGTTGTACGACACCGTGACGTAGTCGGAGCCCTTGATGATGTCCGCCGCGCCGTCGTGCACCTGGTAGGGCCGGCCGAGGTAGATCGGCTGGTTGACGTCCTGGTTGGCGCCGTCGGTGAACGAGTTGTGGTCCAGCCACACGTTCGTCGCGCCGCTGAGCGTCACGCTGTCGTACAGCGAGTTCCAGTTGCCGGTGTCACCGTCGGTCGGCGACCAGGTCGGGAAGCAGTCGTAGGCGTCCTCGAAGGCCACGTTGCGGATGATCACGTTGTTGACGTTGGTGAGCAGCAGGTTGCCGCCCCTGATCCGGGCATTGCGCAACCCGTAGATCGTCGTGTTCGCCCCGACCTCGATCTTCACCTTGAGGCCCTGGTTCTTCGCCGAGCGGACCCGGGCGTCCTCCAGCGGGCCGGTCGGCGCCACGCGGCCCCAGGTCGCCGGGTCGTACGCGGTGAGGAACGCCTGCAGGTCGTACTCCGGGTCCGCGTAGTCGGCGCAGCCGCGCCCCTCGTTGGCGTCGATCGTGGCCGCGACCAGCACGATCTTCGGCGTGCTGCCCGCCACCGCCGCGGCGAGCTCGTCGCGGGTGCGCACCACGAACACGTGCGCGTCGTCGGCGGCCGAGCCGCCCGTGGTGCCGGCGCCCGCCGAGCCCCAGCCGTCGCCCGCGGCCAGGACGGCGCGCGCCTGGGCGGGCACCGCCGGGGGGCCGGCCTTGACCTGCCCGGCATTCGCCTGCGCGGCGACGACCGCCCCGGCCGCGACCAGCCCGGCCACCGTGGCGGCGGTGAGACCGGCCCGGATACCTACGTGCATGCAGTCCTCCAGGATTCAGGAAAGCGCATTCCTGGGACCACGGTGGCACCGGCACTACGGCGAGTCAACGCATGGCGTTTGCAGGTTTGTTGCAGTCGTCACTTCCGGCGGCCGTGGGTCGGGCCGGCGGTAAGGGGCATTAGAGGGTTACCGCATGACCGCCGCCGCCCCGGCCGCCCGCCGGTTCGCCGCCCTGCGCAACCGCGACTGCCGCCCGTACCTCTTCGGTGCCGCGCTGTCGATGATGGCCGACAACGTGGAGCACGTGATCACGTACTGGGTGCTGTGGCAGAAGTTCCACTCCGAGGCGCTCGCGGGCTTCCAGGTGATCAGCCACTGGGTGCCGTTCCTGCTGTTCTCGGTGTGGTTCGGCGGGCTCGCCGACCGCTACGACTGCCGCCGGGTCATCCAGGTCGCCCAGGTGCTGTTCATGCTCGTCTCCCTGCTGTGGGGGATCCTGTTCATCACCGACACGCTGCAGATCTGGCACGCCTGTGTACTGCTGGTGCTGCACGGCATGGCGGGGTCCCTGTGGGGCCCGGGCGAGCAGCTGATGCTCCACGACTTCGTCGGCGACGAGGACCTCGTCTCGGCGGTCCGGCTCAACGCGACCTTCCGCAGCCTCGGCGTGCTGTTCGGCCCGGCGGTCGGCTCCGGGCTGCTGCTCTGGCTCGGCCCGAAGGCGGGCATCCTCACGAACATCGCGTTCTACCTGCCGCTGACGCTGTTCCTGTTCCGCACCAAATTCACCGGCCACACCCGCCACGGCCGCCCCGCGGCGCAGCGCGTCGGGCTGCTGGACACCGTGAAGGTCCTGCGCAAGGTCGCGAGCGACCACACCCTGATCAGCATGATCATCCTGGCCGGCCTGGCGTCGTTCTTCGTCGGCACCGCGATGCAGGCGACGATGCCGAACTTCGCCGAGGACCTGAGCCCGGGCAGCACGGACGTGTACGGCATCCTGCTCTTCGCCGCCGGCGCGGGCGGCGTGGTCGGCGGCCTGCTGCTCGAGGCGACGGGCTGGCTGCGCCCGACGGTCCGCGCGGCCGTGGTGACGACGCTGGTGTACGGCCTGAGCAGCCTCCTCTTCGCGGTCGCCGGCAACCTGTGGCTGGCCGTGACCCTGCTCTTCATCGGCGGCGTGGCCAACCTGGCGTCGATGTCGATCGGCCAGACCGTGACCCAGCTGCTGGCCCCGCCGGCCGAGCGCGGGCGGGTCATCGGCGTCTACAACGTGTCGTCCGCGGGCCTGCGCGCGGGCAGCGGCGTGACGGTGGGCGTGCTGGGCCAGGCGATCGGCGTGCACTGGTCGCTGGCCCTGAGCTCGGCCGCCCTGTGCGTGGGCACGGGCCTGGCCGCGCTCTACACCCGCCACGGCCACCGGGTACCCGCGATCGAGTAGTCGTTCCGCGCGTTATGTCGGGCGCTCCGCGCCGCGACATAACGGACTTTTCGCCCGACGGGGTATTTGCCCTGATTCCGTGGGAACCGGCGTGCACCCGCACGGCACCGCCCCGCCACTCTTCCGTCGGGCGATCGGTCCGATGTCAAACCCGACGGCGTTACAACGAGCTGAAGGGGGCCGCCGGGATGAGTGGTGGTGGACACGCGGCGAAGGCCGGCGCGCACGCCAAGCACAAGAAGGGCGGCCACGAGGAGGAGGAGCA
>NZ_JBEPEH010000103.1:0-4657 GCF_040300725.1 Dactylosporangium sp. NPDC000244 | reverse complement strand
GTCGAGTCGCCGAGCCGGCCCGCGGCGATCGCGGTGCCGAAGTACCGCCCGGACTGCGCGGCCGCCGCACCGAGCGTGCTCGCGGCGGCGCTCGCGTCCGGGATGATCATGATCGCGCCCGCCACGGCGACAGCGGCGACGGTCCCGCCGATCAACGCCTTGACGCGCAACGATCGTCTGGTTGCCACGATGGGCCTCCTTGTCGGTCCTGGGGCCGGGCCGCCGCCCACCGCACGCGGGCAGGCGGGAGCCGCCGCGCGTGCGCAGGGGTGTCGGTGGGCTGCATGACCCGGACCGCAGAACGGTGGATTTCAATGCGTTGTCATGCTGGCACGGGGGCCGGGGGCGAGCAAGACTTTCCGGAATACTTTCGGAAGGTGCTGCGGCGCGACTGCCCTGGAGTGCACGCGAGACGTGAATAGAGCCCGGAAGTTCCGAAGTTTCGGTGCTGAAAATTTCGCGGCGGCGGGGTCGGACCGCGAGACGATCCACTTCTTGGGAGCGATCCCACGCGAGGCCCCCGGTCCGGTTATGGTCTGCGCGTGCTGGCCGTCGTCTTGAGCGCCATCCGTATCCGCCGTGGTCCCGCCGTGGTCATGGCGGTGCTCGTCGCGCTCACGGCGGGCGGGCTCGCCGCGGCCGGCTGGTTCGCCGAGCGGGACGCCGCCCGGGTCACGGCCGCGCTGATCGCCGCCGCCCCGCCCGCCCAGCGCACGATCGTCGTGCGCGGCACCATCGCGCTCGGCGCCGACCCGCAGGAGGCGCTGCGGCGCTTCCGGGCGACGACCGAGTCGACGGCAGGGCTTGCGCTGGAAGACGGCGTGGCCGGAGTACAACTTCCGGGCTTTGTCGCGACGGCGACCGGGGAACGGTTCGCGACCGAGCTGCGGTATCGCGACGACGGGTGCGCGGGCCTCACGCTCACCGGCAGGTGCCCGGCCGGGGCCGGCGAGGTGGCGCTGCCCGCGGCCCTGGCCGAGCGGCTGGGCACGACGGTCCAGCACATCAACGGCCTCGGCCGGCAGCCGCTCACGCTGACCGTCGTCGGCACGTTCGAGCAGCCCGGCGACTATGCGATCACCACCCTCGACACGATCGCCGCGGCCGGGGTGCCCGCCTACGCGACCGAGGACCTGCTGCTGCCCGCCGCGCAGTTCGGCCGGGGCGATCCCGCACCGGTTGCCGCCGCGGTCGCGCGGCTGCAGCGCAACTCGCTCGAGGTGAGCCAGAACGCCGAGGCACTGAACAAGTCGGTCGCCGGCGAGCGGTACGCGGTCACGCACGGCATCGTCGTCGCCGCCGTGCAGCTCGTCGCGATCGGCTGGATCGCGATCGGGGTCACCGCCTGGTATGCCGCCGAGGGCCGCCGCTCCGACGCCGCCCGCATCGCGCTGCGCGGGGCGCGACGCTGGCGGGTCCTCGCCGCGACCTCCGGGCAGAGCGCGCTGCCCGCGCTCATCGGCGCCGCCGTCGCCGGGAGGACCGGCCTCGTCGTCGGCGCCGGGGCGCTGGTGCTCATCGTGGCGGCCGACTGGCGGCTCACCCGCGCGCCGGTGCAGCGGCTGCTGCGGTCCGCGCCGCCGCGCCGGGCCGCGCTCGCCGGGGCCGCGCTCGACCTCACCGTCATCGCCCTCGCGGTCGCCGCCGGCTACCAGTCCGCGGTCACCGGCGAGGCGCCCGTCGACGGCTTCGGCCTCGAACTGCTCACCCCCGTCCTGCTCGCCACCGCCGGGGCCGTGCTGCTGACCCGGCTGCTGCTCCCGCCCGCCGTCGCCGCCGGGCGCGCGGCCCTGGCCCGGGGCCGGGTCACCGCCGGGCTCACCGCGCTGTTCCTGGCCCGGCGCACGTCGGCGTACCGGATCGTGCCCGTCCTCGCCGCGGCCGCCTGCGTGTGCGGGGTCGCCGCGCAGGACTGGGCGCGGGCCGACACCGCACGCCTGCACCGGGCCCAGGCCGAGATCGGCGCCGACCGGGTGCTGGAGATCGCGCCGGTACCGCCCGAGCGTCTCCTGTCCGCCGTCCGCGCCGCCGATCCGCAGGGCCGTCGCGCCATGGCCGTCGTCGTGGCGCACGCGTCCGGCCCCGGCCCGCGGATCCTCGCCGTCGACTCGGCCCGGCTGCGCGCGGTCGCCGCGGTCGACCCCGGACCCTCGATCGAACGGCTGCACCCGCCCGCCCCGGGGCCGATCGCGTTCACCGGCACGACCCTCACGCTGCGGGCGGCCGGCGACGGGACGGTCGCCGTGGGCCTGACCCTCGCCGTGCACGGCACCGGGGAGACGGTACGCGCGGACTTCGGGGCGATCGGGGACGACGGGCCGTACGACTCGGACGTCCTGGCCTGCAAGGACGGCTGCCGGGTCGTCGCGCTCGACCTGCGCGGAGACCCCGGAGCGCAGCTCGATCTGTCGGAGCTGCGGGCTGACGGGAAGGTGGTCGTCGACGGGGCCGGGTTCGCCGATCCGGCGCGGTGGCGGACCACCGTCGGCGGCGCGGCCACCGGGCTGCAGCGGCTGCGCGGCGACGGCCGGATGCGGCTGGCCACCATCGCACCCGCCCGCGCCGCGGAGGTCGACCAGCATCTGTACGTCGTCGACGCCCCGCTGCCGCTGCCGGTCCTGGGCACCCCGGGCAGCCTGCGGGAGCCGGACCAGAGCGGCACCGCCGAGCTCGCCCTCGCCGGCGTGACGCTCCCGGTGCGACCGTCCACGGTGGACTGGATGCCAGGAGTCGTCCTCACCGACCTGGAGTACGCGGACCGGCTCACCACCGGCCTCACGCGCGCCAAGGGCGCCCGGGCGGACGAGCGCGACCAGGTCTGGCTGGCCGCCGGCGCGCCGCCGGACATCGTCGACCGGCTCACCGCGGCGGGCCTGCGCATCACCGGCGGCGACTCCGTGGCGGCCGGCCGGGACCGCCTCGCGCGCCTCGGCCCCGCCGCCGCGCTGCGCTTCCACCTGCTCGCCGCGGCCGTCGGGCTGCTGCTGGCCGGGGCCGCGCTGACCGTCGTCGCGGCCGTGCAACGCCGTCAGCGCCGGGCCGAGTTCGAGGCGCTGCGCCGCCAGGGGGTGCCCGCGCGGGTGCTGCGCGCCGCCGGCCGGTGGTCAGCCCTGGCGCCCGTGGTCCTGGCCCTGGCGATCGGGCTCGTCGCCGCGGCGGCGGCCCGCTGGCTGCTCCGCTCGCCGGTGCGGCCGTTCACCGACGGCTGGCCCGTGCAGGAGCCGGCCGTTTCGGTACCGGCACTGCTGGCCGCCCTCGCCGCCGCCACGATCTGCTTCACCGCCGCCGCCCTCGGCTCGCGAGCCCGCCGATGATCGCGCTGACGCTCGCCATGCTCCGGGCCCGCTGGCGCCCGGCCGTCGCGCTGTTCCTCCTCGCCGCGCTCGCCTCGGCCGGGGTCGCGCTCGCCCCCGTGTACCTGGCCCGCGCCGAGGACGGCATCGTCGCCGACGAGGTCGCCGCGGCCCGCCCGGACGAACGCACCATGCTCGTCACCGCCACCCTCGAGCCCAACGCCGCCGGCACCATGGACGACCGTTTCGAACGCGACGGCGCCCGCCTGCTCGACGCGCCCGGCTACACGCGCGTCTTCTCGGCGTCGTTCGTCGCGCAGCCGGTCGAGGAGCCCGCGGTGTTCCTGGACGGGACCCGGCAGGTGACCTTCCGCGACGACCTCTGCGAACACGTGACCGTCCACGAAGGACGGTGTCTCATGAGCCAGGGCGACGCCGTGCTCAGCGAGGAGACCGCGCACCGGTTCGGGGTCCGGCTCGGCGACCCGCTCGCGCTGAGCTCGTCGTCCTACAACTCGTCCACGAGCCAGTTCGTCACCAACGGCGCGCCCGGCTACCTGACCGTGGTCGGCATCGTGCGCCCGATCGCGTCGCCGTACTGGGGCCGCGGCCGCACCGACGCCGCCGTCTACGTCGACCGGCGCACCTTCGACGGCTTCGTGCGCACCTCGGAGCTGCAGACGTACGACGCCTACCCGCAGCCCGGCGCCATCCGCGTCGCGACCCTGCCGCGGCTGCGAGCCTGGCTGTCCCAGGTGGACCCCGGCGCCGGCGGGGGGCAGGCCTCGATCGGTCTCGGCGGCCTGCTCGACCGCATCGACGCCGCCCGCGCCGCGGCCCGGGAGCCGGTGCCGTTCGCGGCCGTGCCCGTCGCGCTGCTCGGCGGTGCCGTGCTCCTCTTCGCCGTCGCGACCGGTGCCCGCGCGAGCCGCTTCGAGCACGGCATCGTCGCGCTGCGCGGCGCCCGCCGGCCCGGCCGCTGGTGGCTCGCGATCGCCGAGCCGGCCGTGCCCGTCCTCGCCGGCGGCCTGACCGGCAGCCTGGTCGCCGGGGCCGGGGTGCCGTCGGCGCTGCGGTACGGGGCCGCGCTCGGCGCCGCCGTGGTGCTCGCCGGGGCCGTGGTGGCCGTCCGGGCGATCTCGGCGCCGCTGAGCGACCTGCTGCGGCGGGTGGACCGGCGAGGCGCCCGGTGGCGGTCGGCGACCTTCGACATCCTGGTCGTGCTGCTCACCGTCGCGGCCGTGGTGCACTTCCATACGTCCGGCGACAACGTGTACGGCGTGGCGCCCCTAGCCCCGGCGCTG
The DNA here is from genome assembly GCF_040300725.1 of Dactylosporangium sp. NPDC000244. Classification (NCBI taxonomy): domain Bacteria; kingdom Bacillati; phylum Actinomycetota; class Actinomycetes; order Micromonosporales; family Micromonosporaceae; genus Dactylosporangium; species Dactylosporangium sp. NPDC000244. Next base: position 60 of record NZ_JBEPEH010000103.1, on the reverse strand, counting down.
CTCATGCTGGCCGTGGCCCTGATCGCCGCGCGGGCGATGCCGCTCGTGGCCGCCCGCGCC
>NZ_JBEPEH010000102.1:0-5143 GCF_040300725.1 Dactylosporangium sp. NPDC000244 | reverse complement strand
CGGTGTGTGTTGGTTGTTTGAGAACTCAACAGGGTGCTTGTTAAGCCAGTGCCAAATGATTATTACCCCGTGGCATGGGCGCGCTTCTTCGGGAGTGTGTTGCGTGTCTGGGATTCCTTTGGTGACAACATGTTTGTTGCCGGGTGATTGATTCACCAACGTAGATTTTGTTGGAGAGTTTGATCCTGGCTCAGGACGAACGCTGGCGGCGTGCTTAACACATGCAAGTCGAGCGGAAAGGCCCTTCGGGGTACTCGAGCGGCGAACGGGTGAGTAACACGTGAGTAACCTGCCCTAGGCTTTGGGATAACCCTCGGAAACGGGGGCTAATACCGAATATTCATGCTTCACGGCATCGTGGGGTGTGGAAAGTTTTTCGGCCTGGGATGGGCTCGCGGCCTATCAGCTTGTTGGTGGGGTGATGGCCTACCAAGGCGACGACGGGTAGCCGGCCTGAGAGGGCGACCGGCCACACTGGGACTGAGACACGGCCCAGACTCCTACGGGAGGCAGCAGTGGGGAATATTGCACAATGGGCGGAAGCCTGATGCAGCGACGCCGCGTGAGGGATGAAGGCCTTCGGGTTGTAAACCTCTTTCGACAGGGACGAAGCGCAAGTGACGGTACCTGGAGAAGAAGCGCCGGCCAACTACGTGCCAGCAGCCGCGGTAAGACGTAGGGCGCGAGCGTTGTCCGGATTTATTGGGCGTAAAGAGCTCGTAGGCGGCTTGTTGCGTCAGCTGTGAAAACCCGCAGCTCAACTGTGGGCTTGCAGCTGATACGGGCAGGCTTGAGTTCGGTAGGGGAGACTGGAATTCCTGGTGTAGCGGTGAAATGCGCAGATATCAGGAGGAACACCGGTGGCGAAGGCGGGTCTCTGGGCCGATACTGACGCTGAGGAGCGAAAGCGTGGGGAGCGAACAGGATTAGATACCCTGGTAGTCCACGCTGTAAACGTTGGGCGCTAGGTGTGGGGGGCCTCTCCGGTTCTCTGTGCCGCAGCTAACGCATTAAGCGCCCCGCCTGGGGAGTACGGCCGCAAGGCTAAAACTCAAAGGAATTGACGGGGGCCCGCACAAGCGGCGGAGCATGCGGATTAATTCGATGCAACGCGAAGAACCTTACCTGGGTTTGACATGTACGGTAATCCGGCAGAGATGTCGGGTCCTTCGGGGCCGTTCACAGGTGGTGCATGGCTGTCGTCAGCTCGTGTCGTGAGATGTTGGGTTAAGTCCCGCAACGAGCGCAACCCTTGTTCGATGTTGCCAGCGGTTCGGCCGGGGACTCATCGAAGACTGCCGGGGTCAACTCGGAGGAAGGTGGGGATGACGTCAAGTCATCATGCCCCTTATGTCCAGGGCTTCACGCATGCTACAATGGCCGGTACAAAGGGCTGCGATACCGTGAGGTGGAGCGAATCCCAAAAAGCCGGTCTCAGTTCGGATCGGGGTCTGCAACTCGACCCCGTGAAGTCGGAGTCGCTAGTAATCGCAGATCAGCAACGCTGCGGTGAATACGTTCCCGGGCCTTGTACACACCGCCCGTCACGTCACGAAAGTCGGCAACACCCGAAGCCGGTGGCCCAACCCTTGTGGAGGGAGCCGTCGAAGGTGGGGCTGGCGATTGGGACGAAGTCGTAACAAGGTAGCCGTACCGGAAGGTGCGGCTGGATCACCTCCTTTCTAAGGAGCACCTTCAGTCGAAAGACTGTGAGGAGCCCGCATCAGCCGAGTGTGCTGGTGGGGTGCTCAATGGCGGAGACACTGGCGAAGGTCCTGCGGACAACGGTCCCGGAATCGAGTACTGCTAGCTGCAAGGCTGGCGTGGAAACAGTTCTGGGGTGCGGTTCGTGTGGGTCGTATAGGCACCCTGTTGGGTCCTGAAACAACCAGCGATGGTGTGTTTCGGACGTGAATCTGCGCCGGCGTGCAAAACCAGGCAGGGTTGCTGTCAAGGTTGCCGCTGACAAGACGGTGCGGGTTTGGTGTTGGTTGAGAATTGCACAGTGGATGCGAGCATCTTTATTGCTTTGTGGTCAAGTTGCTGAGGGCGTACGGTGGATGCCTTGGCACCAGGAGCCGATGAAGGACGTGGGAGGCCGCGATAGGCCTGGGGGAGCTGTCAACCGAGCTGTGATCCCAGGGTGTCCGAATGGGGGAACCCGGCACCAGTCATGTGGTGTCACTCCTGCCTGAACACATAGGGCAGGTAGAGGGAACGCGGGGAAGTGAAACATCTCAGTACCCGCAGGAAGAGAAAACAATAGTGATTCCGTGAGTAGTGGCGAGCGAAAGCGGATGAGGCTAAACCAGGCATGTGTGATACCCGGCAGGGGTTGCATGTTTGGGGTTGTGGGGCATGTCTGCACCGGTCTGCCGGCTGGTGGCACAGTCAGAAAGCCGTGGGTTAGTCGAAGTCCGCTGGAAAGCGGCACCGTAGACGGTGAGAGTCCGGTAGGCGAAAATTCGACGGTCTGTGTTGGCGTGTTCCCGAGTAGCGGCGGACTCCTGTAATCTGCCGTGAATCTGCCAGGACCACCTGGTAAGCCTAAATACTCCCTGGTGACCGATAGCGGACGAGTACCGTGAGGGAAAGGTGAAAAGTACCCCGGGAGGGGAGTGAAATAGTACCTGAAACCGTGCGCCTACAATCCGTCGGAGCGTCCTGGCTTAGGCTGGGGGTGACGGCGTGCCTTTTGAAGAATGAGCCTGCGAGTTAGTGATACGTGGCGAGGTTAACCCGTGTGGGGGAGCCGTAGCGAAAGCGAGTCTGAATAGGGCGTTCAGTCGCGTGTCCTAGACCCGAAGCGGAGTGATCTAGCCATGGGCAGGCTGAAGCGCGGGTAAGACCGCGTGGAGGGCCGAACCCACCAACGTTGAAAAGTTGGGGGATGATCTGTGGTTAGGGGTGAAAGGCCAATCAAACTCCGTGATAGCTGGTTCTCCCCGAAATGCATTTAGGTGCAGCGTCACGTGTTTCTTGCCGGAGGTAGAGCACTGGATGGCCTAGGGGGCCCACAAGCTTACTGAAGTCAACTAAACTCCGAATGCCGGTAAGTGAGAGCGTGGCAGTGAGACTGCGGGGGATAAGCTTCGTAGTCGAGAGGGAAACAGCCCAGATCACCAGCTAAGGCCCCTAAGCGTGTGCTAAGTGGTAAAGGATGTGGGGTCGCATAGACAACCAGGAGGTTGGCTTAGAAGCAGCCACCCTTGAAAGAGTGCGTAATAGCTCACTGGTCAAGTGGTTCCGCGCCGACAATGTAGCGGGGCTCAAGCACACCGCCGAAGCTGTGGCATTCACACGTGTACCAGGCCTTTGTGGTCCAGGTGTGTGGATGGGTAGGGGAGCGTCGTGTCACCGGTGAAGCGGCGGAGTGATCCAGCCGTGGAGGTGACGCGAGTGAGAATGCAGGCATGAGTAGCGAAAGCAGGGTGAGAAACCCTGCCGCCGGATGACCAAGGGTTCCAGGGCCAGGCTAATCCGCCCTGGGTGAGTCGGGGCCTAAGGCGAGGCCGAGAGGCGTAGTCGATGGACAACGGGTTGATATTCCCGTACCCGCGTAGAAGCGTCCATGCTGAACCTGCTTGTACTAACGTCACAATGGTCTGAACCTTTCGGGGGGATGGCCGGCGTTTCGGAACTCGGGTGGTAGTAGGCAAGCGATGGGGTGACGCAGGAGGGTAGCTGGACCCGGCCGGTGGTTGTGCCGGGGCAAGCGTGTAGCCCGTGCTGTAGGCAAATCCGCAGCACATGTGGGTGAGACGTGAAGCGGAGCCGTTTCAGGCGAAGTCAGTGATCCCATGCTGCCGAGAAAAGCCTCTAGCGAGTTTCGAGCGGCCCGTACCCCAAACCGACACAGGTGGTCAGGTAGAGAATACCGAGGCGATCGGGCGAACTGTGGTTAAGGAACTCGGCAAATTGCCCCCGTAACTTCGGGAGAAGGGGGGCCACCGATGGTGAGACCACATGCTGGTGGAGCGGTTGGTGGCCGCAGAGACCAGGGGGAAGCGACTGTTTACTAAAAACACAGGTCCATGCTAAGTCGTAAGACGACGTATATGGACTGACGCCTGCCCGGTGCTGGAACGTTAAGGGGACCTGTTAGTCCTTCGGGGCGAAGCGGAGAACTTAAGCGCCAGTAAACGGCGGTGGTAACTATAACCATCCTAAGGTAGCGAAATTCCTTGTCGGGTAAGTTCCGACCTGCACGAATGGCGTAACGACTTCCCCACTGTCTCAACCACAGGCCCGGCGAAATTGCACTACGAGTAAAGATGCTCGTTACGCGCGGCAGGACGGAAAGACCCCGGGACCTTCACTATAGCTTGACATTGGTACTCGAATTCGATTGTGTAGGATAGGTGGGAGCCGGTGAAACCCTCACGCCAGTGTGGGTGGAGGCAAGCTTGAAATACCACTCTGTTGGATTTGGGTATCTAACCTTGGACCGTGAGCCGGTTCAGGGACAGTGTCTGGTGGGTAGTTTAACTGGGGCGGTTGCCTCCTAAAATGTAACGGAGGCGCCCAAAGGTTCCCTCAGCCTGGTTGGCAATCAGGTGTTGAGTGCAAGTGCACAAGGGGGCTTGACTGCGAGACTGACAGGTCGAGCAGGGACGAAAGTCGGGACTAGTGACCCGGCACTGGCAGGTGGAAGCGGTGTCGCTCAACGGATAAAAGGTACCCCGGGGATAACAGGCTGATCTTCCCCAAGAGTCCATATCGACGGGATGGTTTGGCACCTCGATGTCGGCTCGTCGCATCCTGGGGCTGGAGTAGGTCCCAAGGGTTGGGCTGTTCGCCCATTAAAGCGGTACGCGAGCTGGGTTTAGAACGTCGTGAGACAGTTCGGTCCCTATCCGCCGCGCGCGTAGGATACTTGAGAAGGGCTGTCCCTAGTACGAGAGGACCGGGACGGACGAACCTCTGGTGTGCCAGTTGTTCTGCCAAGAGCACGGCTGGTTAGCTACGTTCGGAAGGGATAACCGCTGAAAGCATCTAAGCGGGAAGCTCGCTTCGAGATGAGGTATCCCACCCCTTGAGGGTTAAGGCCCCCAGCGAGACCACTGGGTTGATAGGCCGGAAGTGGAAGCCTGGTAACAGGTTTGAGCTGACCGGTACTAATAGGCCGAGGACTTGACCTACA
>NZ_JBEPEH010000101.1:0-6512 GCF_040300725.1 Dactylosporangium sp. NPDC000244 | reverse complement strand
CCACGGCGCGCAGGGCGCTCAGCGCGAGGCGCGGGGCGCGAGGCGCGGGGCGCGAGGCGCGGGGCGCGAGGCGCGGGGCGCGAGGCGCGGGGCGCGAGGCGCGAGGCGCGAGGCGCGAGACGCGGGCGCGGCCCACGGGGCAAGGGGCGCGGGCCGCGGGGCGCGGCCCGCTCGGCGCGGCCGCTGGACACGTTCGTCACCCGCGAGCCGCAGGCGACGTTCCAGCAGCCTCCCGGGACCCGCGCGCAGCAGCCCCGAATCGACCGATTCGGATTTATCAACCGACAGGCGATAAATCCGAAAAGTCGCGGCGCGAAGCGCCCGACTTTTCGCGCAAAAAGGCTCAGGCGCGATGCGAGGACTTCGGCCGATGCGGCCGAGTCTTGTGCACCACCAGACCGAACAACGCGAACGCCGCCATAACCACCGCCGCCACCGCCAGCCACAACGACCAGTGGCGATCCCCCGGAGGCGCGGCCGGCATCGCACCCTCCCGCGTCACCGGGCTCGCCGCAGGATTGGCGTCGGCCGGGGCGAAGGACCAGATGCGCAGGTAGTCGATCTGGAACTCGGCCGGCAGGGCGGTCGACGAGCCGGGAGTGCCCGCCCGGTCGCCGGTCGTCACGGCGAAGCCGAACCACCGCGGCTCCGTCGACACCGCGGGGTCGAGCCACTGCAGGACGCCGTCCACGTAGACCTTGAAGCCCGATGGGGCCCATTCGATGACGTACGTGTGCCAGTCCCGGAACGTCCCGGTCAGCGCTCTGGTGTTCGTCGTCGTGCCGTCGGAGTTGCTCACCAGCGCCTGCTCGGCCCCGGGCTTCGCCATGATCTCCAGCTGCGAGTTGTGCCGGTCCGCGGCTCGGTCGACCGGGCGCAGCAGGGCCATCGAGTCGATGCCGGCGCCCACCGGCACGCGGGCCTTGAACTCGTAGCGGCCGAACTGCTGGGCGGCGCCGACGCAGCGCAGCTCGCCGGTGACGTAGGGCTTGCCGCCGTAGGTGCGCTTGTGCAGGGCCAGGCTCAGGTGGCCGTCGGCGACCGTCACCGCCTCGGGGCGGAAGTAGCTCGCCTGGGCGCCCTCGGGCGCGCCGTCGTAGGCGGAGCAGCCGGTCGGCAGGGTGCCCGCGTCGTCGAAGGTGTTGGCGAAGACCGGCTTCCAGCCCTCGGGATCGGCGGCGTTCACCCGTTCGGGGAAGATCAACCCACTCAGCGCGGCCGATGCGAGGACGACCAGCACGGCCGTGAACCGCCTCAGCATGGTGGCCGCCTCCGTACGCGAGGTGTCCCTTCACCGGCAACGTACTAGATACCTAGCGGTATTGCATCGTCGCGCAGTGTGCACTACCCGTTCGGCCGGTCCGTTCAGTCCCGCCGCCGACCCTCGCTTTTACCCGTACGACACCGAACCGACGACCAGTGGTGCTCGCGCGCGGTAGACGCGATCGACAAGGATGTTCATCTACGCATGTGTCCTTCCAAAAGGAGAGATCATGGCCCAGCCAAGCGCCCGCGGCTGGCGGTTAGCGCAGCACCTCGCGGTGCCCGCGCTCGCCGTCGCGGTCGTCGCACTGCTGCCCTTGGCCAAGACCGGCGGATCGCAGGCATCGGACCGGTGGACGCCACTGACCCCGGCCAAGGTCTCGTTCGCCGAGAAGACCGGCCCGACGACGACCGCACAGCTGCTCGGCTTCAACGACTTCCACGGCAACATCGACCCGCCGACCGGCAGTGGCGGGCTCATCAACGGCGTTCCCGCCGGTGGCTCGGAGTACCTCGCGACCTACCTGACCAAGCTGCGCAACGACGCCAAGAAGGCCGGCGTCAAGAACAGCGACACGGTGGTCGCCGGCGACAACATCGGCGCCTCGCCGCTGGTGAGCGCCGCGTTCCACGACGAGCCGGCGATCGAGGTCCTCAACGCGATGGGCGTCGACTTCGCCTCCGTGGGCAACCACGAGTTCGACGAGGGCGTCACCGAGCTCTACCGGATGCAGTTCGGCGGTTGCCACCCGACCGACGGCTGCCAGGACGGCGACGGGTTCTCGGGGGCGAAGTTCCAGTACCTCGCCGCCAACGTCACCCAGAAGTCCAACGGCCTGCCGATCCTGCTGCCGTTCACGATCCGCTTCTACGACGGCGTGCCGGTCGCGTTCGTCGGCATGACGCTCGAGGCCACGCCGGGCATCGTCAACCCCGCGGGCATCAAGAACGTCGACTTCCACGACGAGGTCGAGACGGCCAACAAGTACGCCACCATTCTGGGCTGGCTCGGCATCAAGTCGATGGTCCTCGTGGTGCACGAGGGCGGCATGCAGAGCAGCCCGCCCGCGCCGCTGGACCCGTCCGGCTGCGCCAACTTCGCCGGCCCGATCACCGACATCACCAAGGGCCTCAACCCGGCCTACGGCGTCGTCGTCTCCGGCCACACGCACCGGTTCTACAGCTGCGAGCTGCCCAACTCCTCGGGCAAGAACTCGCTGGTCACGAGCGCGGGCACGGCCGGCACGCTGGTCACCGACATCCGGGTCACGCTGGACAAGAAGACGCGCAAGTTCGTCGACGCGGCCGGCACCAACGTGATCGTCGACAACGGCGTGAAGAACGCGGACGGCACCTACCAGAAGGACGCCTCCGGCAACTTCGTGCGCAACACGGCCCTGGTCGACGCCAAGGTGAAGAAGATCGCGGACAAGTACCGCGTCGCCGTGGCGCCGCTGGCGAACAAGGTCATCGGCAGCATCAGCGCCGACATCACCACGACCCAGGTCGCCTCCGGTGAGACCCCGCTCGGCGACGTCATCGCCGACGCGCAGCTGGCCTACACCAAGGCCTCGGCGGGGGCCCAGATCGCGTTCATGAACCCGGGCGGCATCCGGGCCTCGCTGATCTACGCCAACTCCCCCGGCGGCGAGGCGCCCGGCCAGGTCACCTACGGCGAGGCGTTCACCGTGCAGCCGTTCAACAACCTGGTCGTCACCCAGTCGTTCACCGGCGCACAGATCAAGGACGTCCTCGAGCAGCAGTTCGTGGGCTTCCAGGGCCAGACCGTCCAGCGCATGCTGCAGGTCTCGGCCGGCTTCACCTACAGCATCAGCGCCTCGGCGCCGGCCGGATCGAAGATCAGCAACATCCAGCTCAACGGGGTTGCCCTCGACCCGGCGGCCACCTACAAGGTGACCACGAACGACTTCCTGGCCAACGGCGGTGACGGCTTCCTGAACCTCGCGAAGGGCACGGGCCGGGTCACCGCGCCCGGCTTCGACGTCGACGCCCTGACGTCCTACCTGGCCACCGGGCCCATTGCTCCGGGGCCGGCCAACCGTTACACCTTGATCGGCTGATCGATACTCGTCTGGGCGGGCGGCGGGTTTGCTCGCCGCCCGCCCGCACGTATGCTCGGCGGCGAAGCGACCGAGGTCGAGGAGTGTTGATCCGTGGATCGTCCCAGCTGGGCCCCGGCCGACGTCGACCTCGACCGGCCGAGTGTGGCCCGGGTCTACGACTACTACCTCGGCGGATCCCATAATTTCGCCGCCGACCGCGCCTTCGCCGAGCAGGTCCTCAAGGTCATGCCGGCCGTCGCCGGGCTCGCCCGCAGCAACCGGGCCTTCCTGCGCCGCGCGGTGCGGGAACTCGCCGCGCAGGGCGTCCGGCAGTTCCTCGACCTCGGCTCCGGCATCCCGACCGTCGGCAACGTGCACGAGGTGCTCACCGACGCCGGCATCACCGACGGGCGCGTCGTCTACGTCGACCACGACCCGGTCGCGGTCGCGCACAGCCGGGCCATCCTGGCCGAGGTGCCCGGCACCGCGGTCGTCGCCGGCGACCTGCGCTCCCCCGCCGAGGTGCTGGCCCAGCCGGAGATCCGGGACCTGCTGGACTTCGACCGGCCGGTCGCCTTCCTGCTCGTCGCGGTCCTGCACTTCGTCCCGGACGAGCTGCGCCCGGCCGACATCGTCGCCGCATACGCCGCCGCCGGAGCGCCCGGCAGCCACGTGGTGCTCTCGCACGCCGGGCTCGACCGGCCGCTCACCCCGGCCGAGGAGAAGGCCTGGGAGATGTACCGCAAATCGCCGACCCCGCTCATCCTGCGCACCAACGAGCAGGTCGCGGCCCTGCTCGGCGACCTGACGCTGCTCCCGCCCGGGGTCGTCGCGACCCACCTCTGGCGCCCCGACGGCGACGAGGAGTCCCCGCCGGACGGCAACGCGGTCGGCAGCGCGGTCGTCGCGCGCAAGGATTAGCCGCGCCGACCATGACCGCCATCAGCCCCACGCCGACTTCGTGGGACCGCCCCCATCGCGCCGCCGAACGGATGGCGCGTGCCTGGTCGCTGGCGATCGCCGGAACCAGCTACGTGTCGATGAACGGCCTCGAGGTCCAGGACTTCCTGACCAGCCTCTCCACGCGGGTCATCCAGGCGCTGACCGCCGAGGCCTTCGACCCCACCGACGTGCGCGAGGTCGGCTCGACGCTGGTCGCCGCGCACTTCACCGAGCCCACCACGCTCGAGCGGACCCTGGCCGTGCTCGCCGAGCAGTTCGGCAACGCGCCGGTGAAGCGGGTCGCCCAGATCCAGGGCGCGCTCGCGTCCGGCTACGCGCTCGCGCTGCGCGACCGGGTGCTCGAGGAGCAGGAGGAGATCCGCACCGCGGCGCTGTGGGCCCGCGCCCGCGCCGAGGAGGGCCGGCGGGTCAGCGAGGCCCGGTTCCAGGCGATCTTCGCCGGGGCCGCGATCGGCATGAGCGTGAGCACCATCGACGGCCAGGTGATCGAGGTCAACCAGGCGCTGTGCGACATGCTCGGGTACAGCGCCGAGGAGCTGCGCTCGATGTCCTTCGAGGACTTCGTGCTGCCCGAGGACCCGCCGACCGCCGGCGCCATGTTCGAGGAGGTGCTCTCGGGCGGGCGTGACCAGTTCCGCATCGAGAAGCCCTACGTGCACAAGGACGGCCACCGGGTCTGGACGGACCTGGTCGCCTCGATCATCCGCGACGAGGACGGCCGCCCCCGATGGATGGTGGCCATGTTCGAGGACATCACGGAGCGGTACCTGCTGCAGGTGCGCCTGCGCCACCAGGCCCTGCACGACCCGCTGACCCAGCTGCCCAACCGCACGCTGTTCTTCGAGCGGCTCGGGGCCCTGCTCGACGGGGCTCGAGACGACGAAGGGCAGGGCGACGAGGCCCGGGTCGGCGTGTGCTACCTCGACGTGGACGGCTTCAAGGTCATCAACGACACGCTCGGCCACGACGTCGGCGACCAGCTGCTGCAGACCGTCGCCCGGCGGCTGGCCCGCTCGATCAGCGGCGATCGGCAGCTCGTGGCCCGCATGGGCGGCGACGAGTTCGTGGTGCTGGTGGAGCAGTGCGGCGGCATCGACGAGGTGGTCGCGGTCGCCGAGAAGGCGCTGGACACCGTGCGCGCCCCGGTCCACGTCGGCGGCCACGAGATCAGCATCTCGGCCAGCATCGGCGTGGTCGAGCAGCCGCTGCTCGGGACGAGCGCCGCCGAGCTCATGAAGGCCGCCGACACCACGCTCTACTGGGCCAAGGCCGACGGCCGCAACCGTCTCGCGCTCTTCGACGCCGAGCGGCACACGCGCGAGGTGAAGCGGTACGAGCTGTCGGCCTCCATGCCCGCCGCGCTCGAGCGGCGGGAGTTCTTCGTCGAGTACCAGCCGCTCGTCCGCCTCGGCGACGGGGTCACCATCGGCGTCGAGGCCCTCGTGCGCTGGCGGCACCCGCGCTTCGGGGTGCTCGGGCCGGACGCGTTCATCGGCATGGCCGAGGAGACCGGGCTCATCGTGCCGCTCGGCCGCTGGGTGCTGCACGAGGCCTGCCTGCAGGCCGCCGAGTGGCGCCGCGCCGTGGGCGACCGCGCCCCGATCATGAGCGTCAACCTGGCCGTACGGCAGATGCGGGACCGCACCATCGTGCGCGACGTGCGCGCGATCCTCGAGCAGACCGGGCTGCCGCCGGAGGGCCTGCAGCTGGAGCTGACCGAGAGCGCGGTCATGAGCACCGGCGACGACCCGATCGAGGCGCTCAACGCGCTGGCCGCGCTCGGCCCGCGCATCGCGATCGACGACTTCGGCACCGGCTACTCGAACTTCGCGTACCTGCGCAATCTCCCCGTGCACAGCCTCAAGCTGGCCGGCTCCTTCGTGGCCGGGCTGCGCCCGCCGGAGCGGCCGGACCCGGTCGACCAGGAGATCGTGGCGGCGGTCATCGGCCTGGCCCACACGCTCAAGCTGAGCGTCACGGCGGAGGGCGTGGAGACCGCGGAGCAGGCGAGCCGGCTGCTGGAGCTCGGCTGCGACACGGCCCAGGGGTGGTACTACGCGAGCTCGGGGCCGGCGAGCGCGATCAAGCTCCGGACGGCGTGAGCAAAAGGCCGGTCGGGGGGGGGCCGGGGCGCCCCCCCCGGCGGAAGCCCGCCGGGGGGGGGGTTTGCGAGTAGGGCGTGGGGGGGTTTGAATGAGGACCCAAGGGGTGTTTGTGAGTGGG
>NZ_JBEPEH010000100.1:0-7159 GCF_040300725.1 Dactylosporangium sp. NPDC000244 | reverse complement strand
CGCAACGCCGACGGTGCCAGAAATGCGGATTGCATTCAAGCCGACATCCACGCCCGCCAGCCATACTCAGGCGCCATTGAATGAAACTTTCCAAAATTCCTGAAGCGCGACTTCCGAGACCCACAACTCATAACACTTTTGCAGCGACGTCATTCCCTGTCGTCCGAACAGCGCCCACAATCACTATTCGAATCTGCCCGAAGAACAGGCCAGTGCCGGCTGCCGCGTCGGCCACGCGGTCACCCAGCGGGCCCGACGAACCTCCGGCCTCTTCACCGACTGGTGCGGCATGACCTCCGCCGTCAGGACGAGGTGTCATCGGGCCGCGTCACCCAAGCCTGCGGCCGACGACAATATCCGGACGCAAGCGCTGCGAAAGGACACCCACATGCCCCGCGTGGTACCGGCGGTCACCCGCGCCCTCGACATTCTCGAACTGTTCCTGGATCGCCCCGAGCTCTCGGCCCGCGAGATCACCGAGCGCCTCGGCCTGCCGCGCACCACCGTCCACGAGCTGCTCGTCACGCTCGTCGCCCGCTCCTACCTGGTCTCCGTGCCGGGCCAGCCGGTCCGCTACCGGCTCGGGATGCCGCCGTTCCAGCTCGGCGCGGCGTTCGCCGAGCGGCTGGACCTCGTGCGGGAGGCGCAGGAGGTGGCCCAGAGCGTCGCCGCCGCCTCGCACGAGGCCGTGCACGCCGCGGTGCTCGACGGTGCCGACGTGATCTACCTGGTGAAGGCCGACAGCACCCACCCCGTCCGGATGGTGTCCGCAGTCGGCCGGAGGCTGCCGGCGCACTGCACGGCGGTGGGCAAGATGCTGCTGTCGAGCCTCGACCCGGCCGACCTCGACGCCCGGCTGCCGGCCCAGCTGACCGGCATGACCCCGGACAGCATCACCGACCCGCGGCGGCTGCGGGCCGAGCTCGACGAGATCCGGGCCGCGGGCGTGGCGGTCGACAACGGCGAGTCCGACGGCGCGGTGCGCTGTGTGGGCGCGCCGGTCCGCGACCACACGGGTGCGACCGTCGCCGCGATGAGCATCTCCGCGCCGATCATGCGCTGGACGCCCGCGACGCACGCGGACTGGACGCGGCTGGTGCGGGACGGGGCCGCGGAGCTGTCGGCCCGGCTCGGGTACCGCGACCGGCGCGCACATTGACACTGCTCACTCGGTCCTCTATGGTCGCCAGCACTCGGACCGAAATATCGAACCGTGTTCGAAATTTCGAACAGCGCATCGCCGCGGCGCATGCGCCAATGCTTTCTGCGACAAACGCATTCATTGATATCCCCGAGTGGATTCAGGTATTGACCGCCGACATTGCATCGCCGTACCGTTCGGCGCACATCCGAAACATATCGAAAATACCCCGAGAGTTTCGAAACGTGGAGGAGGCGAACGGCCATGGAAGACCATCCGCTGTGGACCCGGCGCAGCTTTCTGGCAATGGGGGCGGGCGTGCTCGGCGCGGCCGGCCTGGCCGCGTGCGGCGGCAGCACGACACCGGCCCCACCGGCGCCGGCCGAGGTGCCGAAGGAGCTGCTCGACGCGGCGGTGTCGCTGAAGGGCACGTCGATGGGCATGCTGTCGCAGAAGTTGTACTCGGAGGCGGCGAACGCGGCCCTGAACAGCTCGATCAAGAAGTTCGCCGACGCCACCGGCACGACGATCGGCAACAGCCTGGTCCAGGCCGACGCCGGCGACGTGGTGGCCAAGATCGACGCCGAGGTGAAGGGCGGCACGGCCCGCGACCTGGCGTTCATGACCGACTCGCGGTTCGTCGCCCAGTTCCAGGCGCTGGGCGACCTCGAGGACGTGTCGGACGTCGTGCGGGCCCTGACCGCCACCTACGGCGAGCCCACCGCGGAGTCCAAGAACTTCTGCGTCTTCGACGGCAAATGGTTCGCCATTCCGTATCACTTCATCGGCATCGGGTCGTTCCTGCGCAAGGACTGGATGCGGGACAAGGGCATCTCCCCCAAGGAGGTGTACAGCTGGGAGGAGCTGCGGGACCTGTGCCTGGCGATCTCCGACCCGGGCAAGCGCCGGTTCGGCTGGGGCATGACGGTGAACCGGTCCGGGGACGCCAACGGCATGATCGAGGCGCTGATCAACGCGTACGGCGGGTCGATCGCCTCCAACGACGGCCGGAAGGTCACGTTCAACTCCCCCGAGACCGTGCAGGCGGTGGCGTTCCTGGGCGACATCTACACCAACCCGAAGTACAAGCCGATGCTGCCGCCCGGGGTGGCCGCCTGGACCGACTCCAGCAACAACGAGAACTGGCTGGCCGGCATCCTCGGCTACACCCGCAACCAGTTCAGCGTCTACGCCGACTCCAAGACGAAGAAGAATCCCGTCTACGACAACACCCACGTCTTCGCCGACTGCACCGGCCCGGCCACCGACAAGCCGCTGCTGCTCGGCCAGTCGCAGGGGTTCGTCGTGTTCAAGGGGGCCAAGAACACCGCCCTGGCCAAGCTCCTGGCCCAGTACCTGGTCAGCGCCCCGGCCCTGCTCGGCGTGGCGAAGGAGGCGCCCGGCCTCGCGCTGCCGGCCTGGGAGAAGGTCTGGGACGCCGACCCCTTCTTCACCAGTGGTGACCCGGCGTTCCCGATCATGCGCAAGATCACCCAGCAGGCCCTGCCACTGTCCACGAAGAACGGCCTGAACTTCCCGCAGAAGGCCAGTGCCGGGCAGCAGGCGGTCGTCGGCGCGTACGTGCTGACGGACATGATGCAGCAGGTCATCCAGGGCACGGCGCCGGCCCAGGCGGTGCAGGCCGCGCACACGAAGATGGTGCAGATTTTCAACCAGCAGGGCCTGACGCAGTGACCACGGTCCGCACCGCACCGGCGCGCCGTCCGTCCGCGCCGCCGGGTCCCGGGTCCCTCACCGCGGCCCAGCGGCGCCTCGGCCGCGACTGGCGGCTGGCGGCGCTGTTCCTCGCGCCGACGGCGGTCCTGGTCGGTGCGCTCGTGCTCGTGCCGATCGCCCGTTCGATCGTCACGAGCACCACCGAACGGCACGGCCCGGCCAGCGTCTTCGTCGGCCTGGACAACTACCTCGCCCTCGCCGGCGACGAGCAGTTCCGCACCGGCGTGACCAACTCCTTCGTCTTCACCGCGTACGCCGAGGTGTTCAAGGTCGTGCTCGGCCTGGCCGCGGCCCTGCTGCTGCACCACCGGCGGCGCGGGCGGGCGGTACTGGCCGGCCTGCTCCTGCTCCCGTGGGTCGTGCCGACCGTGGTGACGGCGTTCAGCTGGCGCTCCCTGCTCGACCCGATCTTCGGCAGCGTCAACATCCTGCTCACCGACTCCGGGATCGGCCCGCTGCTGGCCGCGGTGCACCTGGTCGACGAGTGGCCCGCCGGATGGCTGTCCGATCCGGCCCTGGCGATGCCGTCGGTGATCCTCGTCAACGTGTGGAAGGGCGTGCCGTTCTTCACCATCGCGTTCCTGGCCGGACTCAAGGCCATCCCGGCCGACCGCTACGAGGCGGCGACCGTCGACGGCGCCTCGGCATGGCAGCGGTTCGCGCACGTGACACTGCCCGGCCTACGCCACGTGATCACGGTGACGGTGACGCTGTCGTCGATCTGGACGTTCAACAACTTCGATCTGATCTGGCTGCTGACCCAGGGCGGCCCGGGCGACGCGACCGCCCCGTACGTGCTGGTGGCCTACTCGAAGGCGATCCTGCAGCTGCAGTACGGGGCGGGCGCGGCGGTGACGCTGGTGATGCTGCCGGTCATCGGCGCGCTGGTGTTCTTCCTGGTTCGGTTGCTGCGCCGGGACGCCGACGCCGAGCCCCGCGGGCGGCCCACAGCGGTGCGGAAGGCGGTGCCGTGGGTCGTGGCGGCGGTCGTCACGGGCCTGCTGGCCTGGGCGTCGCCGGACATCTTCTGGAAGGCCGCGGTGGTGCTCGGCGTGATCGCGCTGATCGCGGCGGGGGTCGGCCGGGTGACCTCGGCGTTGCAGGCCGGGGGCCGGCGCCGGGCCTCGGCCGTGGTCTCGCGGCTGGGGTCCGGTCTGGCGCTGGCCGCGTTGCTGGTGTTCGTGCTGGCCCCGCTGTACTGGATCGCGGTCACCGCCTTCAAGTCCGAGGGCCAGATCGTCATGCGGGTGCACGACCTGTGGCCGACGCCGTGGACCCTGGAGCAGTTCGGCGACCTGTTCACCACGAAGCCGTTCGGACGCTGGTACCTCAACACCGTGCTCGTGTCCCTGGCCTCCACCGCGGTGGCGCTGGTCTGTGCCGCTCTGGCCGGGTATGCGCTGGCCCGGCTGCGGTTCCGCGGCGCGCAAGGGTTCACCGTGACGGTGCTGCTCACCTACGTGATGCCCGGGGCGTTGCTGTTCATCCCGCTGTACCAGTTGCTGATCCGGATGCGGCTGACCGACTCGCTGTGGTCCCTGGTGGTCACGTATCCGACATTCACGCTGCCGTTCGCCACATGGTTGCTGACCGGCTACTTCTCGTCGATCCCGGTCGAACTGGAGGAGGCCGCGCTGGTCGACGGCTGCACCCGCACCCAGGCGCTGCGCCGCGTCGTGCTGCCCCTGGCCCGGCCGGGGCTGCTGGCGGTCGCGATGTTCACCCTGACCAACGCCTGGAACGAGTTCCTGTTCGCTCTCGTGTTCATCACCAAGGAGGAGTACAAGACGCTGCCCGTCGGCATGCAGTCGATGATCATCGGTGACGTGGTGCCGCAGGGCCAGCTCGCCGCCGCGTCGCTGCTCGTCAGCCTCCCCGTCGTCGTCATGTACGCATTCGGGCAGCGCTACCTGACCGAGGGGCTCACCGCCGGCGCGGTCAAGGGCTGACGTCGATTGCTGGCCCGACGGCTCCTGGAATCGGTGTGGTCGAGATACTCGACTGTGGCGTCGAACGTCGCGGCCGGGCGGTCCGAGTCGGCCTTCCAACACCTCCTGCAGGTTCTGTGAGCCAAGTAGTTGGTTTAGTGTCCTGCCCGTGTTCTGAACAGTCGACACTGGGGTGAGACCGTTGACCAGCTCTCTTCCATATGTCTGTCCCGTTTGCCGGGCCGGCTTCGCTACGCACGACGGGTTCTACTGCACGGGTTGCAACGTACGGTATCCCGTCATCCGCGGCATGCCCGTGCTGTGTCCTGCCCCGTATCGCCATCTCGGGGAGGAGGCTCTGCGCATCGTCGAATACCGCCAGAGCAACCGGGCTCACGGGAAAACGGTCGAGTCAGACACGATGTTGCTCGACGACGTCTGCGACAAGATGACGGATGCGATCAGCCCGTTGCTGACCGTGAGGTCTGTCCTGGCCACCGCGGCCGCCCGGCCAGCGACAAGGTCTCGAAACTCGTACTCGCCGGTGCAGTCCCTGCATTACCTGCGTCGAGACTGGAGCGGCACACCAGAGTGTGAGGAGGAGATCCAGGACGTCACCCAGGCGGCCCTCAAGGCGCTGGACAACGCCGGCGGTGAGCGTTCGAGGATCCTGCTCCTGGGTGCGGGCACCGGGCGGTTCGCGAGCGTGTTGTCGCCGCATTTCGCATCGACACACGCCATGGAGCTGTCAGTTCCCATGGGCCTCCTCAGGGACTTTCTGCGCGACGGACCGCTGCGCTTCACCGTTCTCGACCGGCGGAACCGGCGATCTGAGGCCGACCTACGCCAACAGCACACCGCGTCGAGCCTTGGCGTCGAGCTGGATTCGGTGGACTGGGTGATAGCGGACGCCTTGCACTGCCCATACCCCGACGGCTATTTCTCGACTGTGGCGTCGCTGTACTTCTCGGACGTCGTGCCGCCCAGTCGGCTACTTTCCGAGGTGGCTCGCATACTCGCTCCGGGGGGAACCTTCGTGCACGTCGGTCCGCTGGGGTACCAGTTCGACCGGCCCGCCGACGACCATTGGCCGGCCGACCGATGGCCCCGCGAGGTCGAGAAGTTCGGCCTGCGAGCGGTGTTCACCGACTGGGTTCGATCGACCCATCACGTCGATGCGTCGTCGATGTTCACCTCGCTGGTGGACAACTTCGTACTCGCCTGCGAGAAGCGCGTCTGAGCGCCCCGCGCCCCGGGAGGTTCATGGGTGCACCTCGGCACGGCGCATGTCCAGCGCGGTCGTGACGCCCATGGTGGCGAGGTCGCCCAGCGCGGCCCGCGGGTCAGATCGAGGTGTACGTGCGCGTCGAACACCGCGGCGAGCAGCGCGGCCCGCTCGACGATGAACGTGATGGCGGCGCCGTCGAGGACGTCCTCGCGGAGCTTCTCCAGCTTCGGGAAGCACTGGCCGCCGGTGGCGGCCGCCGGCCGTACCCGGTCGGTACGCCACACCAGGTGCCGGTCATCCGCGTGGATCCGCACGTGCCCGGCCGGGTCGAGGGTGCGCCTCACCGATCTCCCCACCGCCAAGCACGGCTGCGCCGGCTCCGTCTCCTACCTCCCAGGCCGTGCCGGTGAGCAGGAAATGGATGCCATGCCAGGACTTGTCCAGGTCCAGCTCTGGATCAGGCATCTCCGCGTCGTCATCATCGAGGTCGCCGTAGAGCAGCATGTCTACCGCCGTCGAGTCGTTACGCACCGCTCGCAGGTCGTCGTCCGAAAGGCGCCGCCCAATCAACTGCGTTCCCACAAGAACTCCGCTCCATCCCCTGCGTTCCACGTTCGCAGCGATCGTCCTGCCCCCTGCCGATGATCGGGCAAGCTGCTCCGCATCGCACGCAAATGCCGCTGCTCGTGCGCTCTCACGAAACCGTACCGGGACGTGCCTGCAGCGGACCGGCTCACTACTTGATCGGGTGCGCACATGCCGCGCTCAGCGCGCCTGATCGTGGCTTTCGACGGTGGGGCCGCCGCGTCCGGCCAGGGCCTGGAAAATCGGTGTACCGCAACAGGTTCCGTGGCGATCATTGATCCGTGCGTAGTCCACGCCAGATCCCGCTGCAGCTCGGCGCCCCCGGCACCGCGCCGGAGGCGCTGCTGCCCATCGTCGTCACGGTCGACGACGCCGACTCCCCGCGCGACGTCATCGACGCCCTTGCGCTGACCTCGTTCGTCACCGGCACCCAGCCGCACGCGGCCACCAAAGACCTCAACAACGTCCGCGACGACGCGACCCTCCTTCCGCCAGGAGTGCTCGTGCTGCGCAAGACCATCAACGATACCGAGCGCGCCA
>NZ_JBEPEH010000099.1:0-7689 GCF_040300725.1 Dactylosporangium sp. NPDC000244 | reverse complement strand
ATTCCTTTGGTAGTCTCAATGTATAGTTTTTATCAAATCTTGTATATAACACATCTGTTTACTCCGTAGCAACGAAGTTAGCGTTGTTTTAAGTTAGTTTGTTGCATTCTTATCACTCGGAAAAAAAGTGCAATTATGACGTATACGATCAGAACAGATATGAAATAAACCGCTAAATCAATTTGTACTTTCTTCCACATGCTAGGTAACAAAATTAAGAATCTATTCTCTAGAAAACCATCGTAACTTCGATACGTAATAAATGGAACTGGAAAGCCCATTAAGTAACTCGTCATGCCATCTGAGGTATTCTCCCTAGGATTTAACACAAAAGCGCTCATCAGAGGAATTATAAGACTAATAATAAACCATTTAATATTTAAACTTTTTTTCATAATGATCTTCCCCTAAAATAATAGATTTAAATTTTATGTGAGAAATTCCAAGTATCATTGATTTTTGCGCCAATCGTAAATCCTTTTACTTGAAATCCTAATAATGAATAACCGTTTACTTTTATTTTTACTGTGTCTTTAGTGTTATTTGTTTTTACAAAATTTGAAGATGCACTGGTTTGATTCCAAGTAACAGCAATTTGTAAGCCTGAATAGTAAGATTTAATTCCTGAAACCTTAGTAAATTGATTTTTACCATTTACTTTTTTGTATTCATAATTGAAGGATACATTTCTCCAAGTAGGAAGTCCAGTCATTCCATAGCCACTAAACGGAGCCCATTGAGAGACTGTTTTACTTCCAGCAGCTCTGGTTTGGATAGGGTTCTCATTAATTGTAAATTCTGTTTCACTGCTATTTTTAAACTCTGCTAGAATTTTTTCTAATTCTTCTACACTGTCTAATTGAATAATATTTTGCGGATCAATATCTTCTGCGGGTACTACTTCGAAATCGTATTTACCGCTTTGTTCAAGTTCTTTTACTTCACTGATAACTGCATTTTCTTCGGTAATACTATCAGCTGATACAATATCCTTCCACCCAAAAAAAGCAACAAACATTAATCCCACTAAAATAACTTTTTTCATAACATATAGCCTCCATTTAATTTGATTTTTTAACGCGAATTTCTAGTATATTATCCATAATTCCCGCTTAAAACATAAGAAACGCATAGTTTACATGGGGTTGTATTTGTAACTTATTCGTTTACAAGACCTAATAAGGCTAATTATTTGGAAATTTGATACTATTTTTATTTATTTTCCTACTTCTTGCATTTAAATTGTTTTGCAAAGTTCTCAACCGTGTTATTTTGGGGTTGTTAGGGCTTGCCCTGACCGCCTGTAAGGCGCTTTGCTAATAATATAACCTTTAAGATCTAAAAACGTCTTAGAAAGGCTTTTACGAGCAATCAGGCCCTATCCAACCCCGACTTTATTTAATGTTTTGATTTTAACGAGTGAACGGAGTGAACGCTGCAAGCCTAATGTGAGAGCGTAGCGATCACTCCTTTTTGCCCTTGAAATTAGGTCTTTTGGTTGTGGTTCTAGTCTTTTTGAATAGTATGTGCCACAAAACTATGCAGTGTTTAGGGTTTAATCTTTACTAGCTGTTTATTAGATTCGCGAAGATGATTACTTGAAAGAAAAATGATGTTTTGGGCGGGAAAAATTACCTGTGGAAAAACTCGCGCGCGCACGCGTTTATTTTATATATCTTTTATAAGACCTTTTATAAACCCTTTTAGGGGTCTGTTGCGCCTTACTCTCCCAAGCGATACAGAATGGTACTAACACCATTTTGTATGAGTACCAACACCATTTTGTATGAGTACCAACACCATTTTGTATGAGTACTAACACCATTTTGTATGAGTACCAACACTACCTGTTTACATTTAGGTTAGTGTTTGTTATATTTTTAATGTGAGGGGGGAAAGGAATGGACAAGAAAACGGATTTAGCAGTTAGATATCAAAATGAATTGAACCTTGTGCCTTTAAAAGAATTCAACGCTAAAGAAATGGATTTGTTCTTTGCATTATGTGCTCGTATGAAAGAGCGTGGACTAGACAATGTGCGCTTTTCTTTTGAAGAGTTGAAAGAATTGAGTGAATATAAGTTTACTGGTAATGATAGATTCGTTCATGATTTGGAGAATGTCTATCAAAAAATGATCAGTATGTCTTACCGTACGGATGAGATCAATGAAGATGGCGACCGAGTTATCAAACGTTTCGTATTGTTTACAGGGTTTGAAATTAATGTCTCTAAAATGTTTGTCGATGTGAGTGTTAATCCAAAACTGGACTACATTATCAATGGTTTAACTACTGAGGTTTCTAGGTTTGAATTATCTGCTTTCACTTCGATTCGCTCTACCTATGCAAAAACATTATTCCGATTGCTTATGCAATATCGCTCTACTGGTTATTATATTGTGAGAATTGAAGATTTTAAAGAACGAATGGATATTCCGGAGAGCTATCGCCAAATGGGACAAATCGATCAAAAAGTTTTACAGCCTGCACTAAGGGAATTACAAAACTATTTCAGAGACCTAAAGGTCACAAAAATCAAAGCAAAAAAAGGCAATAAAATTGCCAAACTGGAATTTACATTTTCAGGTCTAAAGACTAACAAACCAAGAATTCCAATGCATGATTGGACAAAATAAAAAAGAACTTGCCCCCTCACATTTAAGCAAGTTAGGCAAGTCCGTACGCAACCCACTACGATTGCTAGTTTATTCTAGCATATGCGTGCGGACTTCTAAAATGAATTATTTTTTTGGAGGTCATATCATGACAAAAAGCAATAGATTTATCAAAAAGTTCACCGAGGATTTGCACGCAGAAATATTTTCCTATATAGGATCCACCCCTAATTTTCCTACTGGTGGTAGTGAAGAATTTATTGAGAACGTTCTGCGATCGACTTAGAAAAACAACGTGAGGAAAGAAGGAATTGCTTTGACAAAGGAAAAATTACAAGTATATATCGACATTGAACATAGGGACGCTTTGGAAGAATTGAAAACCTATTTACCTGTCGAAGAGACAATAAATGATAGTGCGCTGATGCGATTTATCATAATCGATTTGCTTAATCGCATACGAAAAGAAGAATTATTTGAAAAAAAAATATTAGATTCATTGTCTGTTTTGACCGTAATGACAAACGCAAAGTTGGAACAAGATCACACCCAAATACCAGATTTATTTTCTTCCAACGTATACCAAGAGGCAGTATCAATGAGCAAAAAAACTGTGCGAAATGAAAATTATCGGTTCAAGAATAAGAAAAAAAATCAGACTAATCAAGAAACAAAAGGCAACAATATCGTACAAGAAGATACAAAAAAAGGACTCAGTTTCAACGAAATTGTTGCTCAATACCTTCCAAAAAACTATTAGTGTTCGGGTATTTTTTCTAAAGGAAAAAGTAATATTGAAAGTAGTCATGAAGTAGTCAGAACAGCGAAAATAACCACCTGAGTAGTCGCAGTAGTATTCATGGGAGAATACTAAAAAATAAGGTGTGGTGACTTATCTAAAGGCCTTGAAACGCAATAGGCACAGCCTATTTTCCCACTCTCACTATGAGAGTGGTGCGTTTACCTTATGCTCTTTCCATTTTTTTGCAAAAAGTGGTCAGGTTTTATCTAATATGCACGTCTTAACACTGGAGAAGGAGTATACAGTTCTTATATCAATGCGGGAAAACAAAAGGTGGCGTCAGAATGACATTTACAGATTGTTTTAAGATTAGTAGTATTAATTCTATCAAGAGAGCGTAAATTTGATTGTAGAGGTGATCTATGAAAATTCAGTACAGACTTATTTTTCTTGCTGTATTATTTTTTTTAATAGGATATGTCATAATTGAAAATTGTGCAGATGTTTTTTATATACTGTTAAACTTTTCTCTTCCAGTTTTATTTATAATTTTCAGATTATTTTTTTCTGATGTTAAAAATAGGAAATTATTTTGGCAAAAAAGGTCACCATACTTTGGAGATCAAAGAAGAAAAATAAATAAAAACATTTTAGATCTGTTCTTTTTTGTAGGGTTATTATGGTATGCGTATTTAATTTATCAATATCTGAATTAAAGAGATAAATAATCCTATTATTTATATATATTTTGTGAGTATTAGTAATACTGGGTTGACCACGAATGTGGGTACAGATCTCCCTTAAGCTCTATTTTATTTTAATAAATTCCCTATATATTATTTTTTTATATAGACACACCTACATTATAGATAGTATAATTTTTTATATCAGTGTAGGGAGGTTTATCTATGAAGAAATTTATAAATGTTTTGGTGACTATTAGTCTTTTGTTTAGTTTTTCGTTTTTCGTAAAGCCTGTGGAAGCTGCAAGTACAAAATATAATCATAATCATACTTCGTATACTTGTTATAAAATGAGTTATTATGTTACTCCTGCTAAATGTAAGTCATTAAGTTCTCAAACTAAAAAGTTAAATACTGTTAGTGCAATTGCTGGTTTTATTGGTTTAACAGGGTTAACTGCTGGAATAATTTCAATGGTTTTTGGATCTGCAGTTGATGCAAATCAAGTCTTTGTAAATGCCGCGAAAAAGGGTAAAGGTGTACAATTAAACTATATTGCTCATTTCAGTAATATTTCAACTGACACCTATAGTACAGATCAAAATTACGTAATAAAATAATTGGGGGGGTAATTACTATGTCATTAACAAAAATTTCTTTGATTATTGCAGTAGTATTAGGAGTTTTCTTATACTTTGTTTTACCACTGTCGAATTTTTTTGTCTACTTCACTATACCTTCGGTTATTATTGTAAATGTGATAAGAATTTTCGAAAAAAAGAAACAGGAAAAATACGCTTAAAAACAATAGAAAATTGTAAAAGAGTAGTCGTTTTTTTAAAGACTACTCTTTTACTTTACTAATATTATGTAACGATCGTTTTATGCCGCGAAAGTTCCTTTACAGTAGGCTTCCCCCTGTTATACTGAAGCGAGAGCAAGTCAGAGGCTGAATTTGCGACAAAGCGTAGGGGGTACGGGGGGAAGGGAACCTGCTGTCAAGGAAACGTGGAATAAACATATTTCGGATTTTTCTTGTCAGGGTTAGTTGGTAGCGGTATACTTATTTTAATTTGATAGGACTGAAAAAAAGAACAAAAAAAAAACGCTAAGAGATCCTACCCTCTTAACGTTACAGATAGATAAAGCTAGACCCTTTATCTACCATTCGAAGATATTATATAGGCATTTGAAGAAGAATGCAAGATATTGAGTGAATGGCTGACCAAGGGTGGGAAGCTAGGACGTCAATCTCTTGCATTTTTTTGCGTTCGAAAAGGAAGAGTGCTTGCTGAAGCGATTGTTTGGGTTGCCTTGATTCTACCGAGTGTTTTAGCTGTGACTGGCACGCTTGCAGCGTGCCTAAGGCGAGTGCTGTGCACGTCAGCAGCTCGGTAGATCTCCAGGGAAGAAAAGGCAAAACAAGCGCTCTAGCAAGGGTTGTAGGGAGCGTAGCGACCGAAAACCTATTAACTTGATTTTAACTAAACATTACGAGAAAAATAATTCGGCAGGCGTAGCCAGAGGAGGTGCAGACATGGTAGAAATGAGAAAAATCGACGCTTTTATCCAAAATAATGACTATGTGACGGTCACTGATATGGGCGAAATCATTGAAGTGCAATATTTATCTCATAAAAATACGTCTGCACCGATCAAAAAAATTTCCAAAGACCAATATGTTGATTTGCAGACGGGCGAAATTAAAGATTTTGCTCATTCTGAGAATCGGGGACAAAATTTAGATAGCTTACGTAAAACATTTAAAAAATTGGGTTATTTGGTAAACAATAATTTTTCTGGAAAGAAAAATGAACTTTGGACAACGTTGACTTACGCTGATAATGTACAAGATTTGAAAAAAGTTTCCGCGGATTTTGATAAGTTTATCAAGCGATTGAAGTATTTTATGGCCAATGAGTATGGCGAAGTGAGAGAGATTGCTTATAAGAAAAAAGGAAAAAACAAAAAATATAAGCTAAACGTCAAAAATAAGAGTAAATTTGAGTTTGTTAAAGTATTGGAACCACAAGGGCGTGGGGCTTGGCATATTCATATGTTGCTAAAATTTCCGCATTTGAAAAGCGTTTATATTCCAAATGAGACATTTGCAGATCTTTGGTCTCATGGGTTTGTGGATGTGAAACGCATTGATAAAACCGATAATTTAGGTGCCTATTTGTGTGCGTATTTAACCGATATTTTAGTGGAAGATGATGAAAGCAAGTATGAGGATATCTTACGCCAACAAGGGTCTGAAGGAATTGAAACCACAAAAACAGATGAAAGTAAGGCGGTTATAAAAGGCGGTCGTCTGCACATGTATCCTTCTGGTATGAATATTTTCAGCAAATCGAAGGGCATTGTTTATCCTGAACGTCGTCCGATGAAATATAAACATGTTAGAGAGACGTTAGGATTCAAAGATGAGAATTTAACGCTTCGTAAGTCGATTCAAATCAAGGACGAAGAGCATGATTTTGAGAATACCGTCATTATAGAGCAATATAATAAGCGTGTAGCGGACAAAAGAGGATTGCTTGCTTCTATAACCAGATATCGCTTACTGCTCTTAGAAACGAAACCAGGGGCTCTCAGAGACGCTTTGGAGCAAGAGTTATTTGCATTAGAACATAAATTTGAACTTCAAGAACGAGCAAAAGAAGAAAGTTTAAAAAATCGAACCGCATAGGTTTATTTGGTTGTGCACAATTTTATTTTTGGGCAGAAAGGTAGGGAGTGTCATTGGCAGAAGAAAAAATAACGATAAAAGAGATTTCAGATGCGTTAAATGTATCGAAAACTACGGTTAGAAACCATGTGCACAAGGTTTGCGGTGGGTTACCGGTTGTAGAAAAGGGACAAAAAATCACTCTAAGCATTGATACAGCTGAACTTGTTCGAGAATCGATACTGTTATCAAAAAGTGGTAAAAGTGCAAACTCAACTGCAAACTTGACCGATAACTTGAGTGCAAAGTTACCGCAAACTGATGTTTCGGTCGAAGAAACATTTGAGGTGTTAAAAAAACAGTTAGAAGAAAAAGATAAGCAATTAAAAATCAAGGATCAATTAATTTCTGAACTATTACAAGATTTACGCAATCACCAACATTCGTTTTTACTTCAGCAAGAGAAAACGCAACAATTACTTTTGGAAAATGATACGCTTCGTAAACGTAAATGGTGGCAGATTTGGAAACGATAGAGGAATGAAAGAAGGAAAAAGATATGACAAAAGAACGGCTGCAAATTTATATTGATCCTGAACATAGAGACGCATTAGAAGAATTAAAAGAATTGTTATCGGTGGAAGATTCGGCAACTGACAGCGCCTTAATTCGCTATATTATTTTGGAATTGTATCGATTAAAGACAAAAGAAAATATTCAAATGCGTGCACTTTTAAACCGTTTGGATGAACTTTTAATTTATTCAAATAGTTTTGCGGAAACGATGGATGTCGATATTTTTGATCTCGAAAATTCTGAAAAATACAAAGAAGTGAAGACCCAACAAAGAGGGAAATGGGCAAATAGCCGAAGAAAAAAAGCAAAAAACAGACCAGCAAAAAGACCTCCTAATGTAAAAAAGGAGAAACCAAAAGAAGAAAAAACAGACTCAGAAAAGCTTACTTATAGAGAAATTG
>NZ_JBEPEH010000098.1:0-7815 GCF_040300725.1 Dactylosporangium sp. NPDC000244 | reverse complement strand
ACTACTCGCACGACGCGACCTCGGACGACCACGTCTTCGCCGCCGAGGGCAGCGAGAACGCCCACCAGGCCAACTTCAACGAGCTCGACCAGCTCGAGCAGAGCTTCGGCAAGTCGTTCGTCGACGGCACCGAGCTCCACTCGGGGGGTGGCGGCCAGTTCGGCGTCGCGGCCAACTAAGCACGACAAGGGCTACCCCTGGCTCAAGGCCGGTCACCGTTCGCGGTGGCCGGCCTTCGCCATGTCCTGGACTTCGCCGTGTCAGGCCTTCGTCGTCAGCCAGGCGTGCCGCCGGTCACTTCTTCATGCCCGCCACGGACTTCGTGAACGTCGCCCTCGCGGCGGAGATGACCCGGTCGCGCACGTCGTTCTTCTCCTTCTGCGTCCAGGCCGCCCCGTCGCCGCGGCTGCCGATGAAGTACACCTGGAGGCGCACGTTGCTGTCGCGCACGCCGAGCGTCATCGTCAACCGGCTCACCTGGTCGCCGGTGCCCGGGGTCTCGTAGAAGATCGCCTCCTCGCCGAGGTTCGGGACCTCCGAGTTCGGCCCGGCGAGCCGTGCCGTGGAGGCCTCCTGGCTCTGCATGTTCTGCGCCAGGGAGACGTCGTTGGCCGCGAAGACGGTGAACGAGATGCTCGCCGTGCGCTGCTGCTTGGAGTCGGTCAGGGCGTGCGCGCGGGTGTAGCCGCAGGTGCTGGAGTTGATCGTCGCGTTCGGGTTGCGGCTCGGCGTCGGCTTGGAGATCTCGGCCTCGAACAGGTCGTTGAACATGCTCGCGTCCGACGCCTGGCACTCGTCCTCGGGAACGTTGTCGAGGTTGTAGCGGCCGGGGCCGCCCGCGGCCTTGGCCGCGCCCGTGGTGGCGCCCGCGCCCGCCTGACTGTTGCCGCCCGGCGTGTCCTTCGTGAGGTACGTCGCGCCGGCGATGCCGCCGCCGACGAGCAGGACGGCGGCGAGCACGATCGCGACGAGGGCCGCGGGCGACAGGCCGCGCCGGGCCGGCGGGTTCATCCGGGGCGGCATCGGCACCGGCTGCTGCGGCATGACCGGCGGCTGCGGATAGCCCTGGACCGCCGGGGACACGGGCGCGGCGGCGAACGCGGGAGCCGAGACCTGGCCGGCCGCGAACGCGCCGGTCTGCTGCTGGTAGGGCATCCCGGACGACGGCACGGCCGAGACCGGGGCGGCCACGCTTGCCGTCGCGGGCGCCGAGTTGGGCATCCGGTTCACGTACAGTGACCCCTCGGCCACCACAAGTTCCGGCTGCTCGGCGACGACGGGCGCGACGCCGAGGGTCTCGTGCAGCATCGTGGCGACGAGCGGGATGCGGCTGGAGCCGCCGACCAGGAACAGGCCCGCGATCGCGGCGGTGCCGACGCCCGACTCATTGACCAGCGCGCGGGTCATCGAGATCGTGGAGCGCAGCACCGGCCGGGTCAGCCCCTCCAGCTGCTCGCGGCCGAGCGGCACCTCGCGGCCCAGCGCGGGCACGCCGATGACGGTGCCGCTGGCGCGCGAGAGCATCTCCTTGGCCGAGCGCACGTCGTCCCACAGCTGGCGCCGCTGGGCCGGGTCCCTCCACAGCTCGCCGTAGGTCGCCTGGAGGAAGGCGATGATCGCGGCGTCGACGTCGAGCCCGCCGACGTCGTTGAGCCCGTCGGAGGCGACCTGCTCGAAGCCGGTCTGGGTGCGCCGCAGGAGCGTGACGTCGCAGGTGCCGGCGCCGAGGTCGTACACGAGCACGCACGCGCCGGGCGGGAACGCCCCGCCACGGGTGTGCGCGAAGTAGGTGGCCGCCGCGGTGGGCTCGCCGACCAGCTCGATGTTCAGGAACCCGGCGTGCCGGGCGGCGTCGACCAGCATCGAGCGCCGGTTCTGCCCCCAGCTGGCCGGGTGGGTGAGCGCCACGTCCCGCACCGGCCCGGCGACCCGCGTGGCCTCCCGCGCCACCCGGCCGAGCACCGCGACGATCAGGTCGCGCACGCCCACCTCGCGGTCGCCGAGCAGCACCGCGGTGTCGTCGATGCGGCGCTTCGGGTTCGGCTCCAGCCGCTCGGGCGCGCTGCGGGCCAGGTGGGCGGCGTCGCGGCCGGTGTGCAGCTGGCCGTCGGGGCCGAGCAGGACGGCGGAGGACAGCAGCGGCGAACCGTCGAAGAGCAGCGGCTGCACGCGGGCGTCGGCCCGCTGGAGCATCGCGATGGTGGTGGAGGTGCCGAAGTCGACTCCGAGGCGCAGGCGCGCAGCTGTCATGGTCGGCGAGGATAACAGTCCGTCACCTGGCTGATTGCCGGGAATCGGCCGCTGCCCGCGCCGAAGCGGAGCAACACCTCCGCTACCGGCCGCCGACGTCGCCCGGATCGATGGCGCCGCGAGCTAGCGTGGCTTGATGCGTGTCGTGTCGCTGCTGCCGTCGGCCACCGAGATCGTCTACGCCCTCGGCCTCGAGTCCCAGCTGGTCGGCGTGACCTTCGAGTGCGACGAGCCGCCGTCGGCCCGCGTCGACAAGACCATCGTGGTCGGCGGCCGCGACACGTCGGACCTGACCCCGGGCGAGATCGACGCGTACGTGCGCGCCCAGTTCGCGGCCGGTGCCGACCTCTACACCCTGCACGCGGGCGCCCTCGCCGCGCTGGCCCCCGACCTGATCCTGACCCAGGACCTCTGCCGGGTCTGCGCCCTGCCGTCCGGCCACGTCGAGGACGCCCTGGACCATCTGGGCTGCCGGGCCGACGTGGTGTCGCTGGACCCGCACACGCTCGAGGACGTGCTCGCCACGATCCTCACGGTCGGCGACCGCGCCGGGGTACCGTCCCGCGCCGCCGCCCTCGTGGCACGCCTGCGCTCGCGGCTCGGCGCCGTGGCGGAGCGGGTCGCCGGCCGCCCCCGCCCCCGGGTCGCCGTCGTCGAGTGGGTCGACCCGCCGTTCACGGCCGGCCACTGGGTGCCGGACCTCGTCACCGCGGCGGGCGGCGAACCGGTGGCCGCCCGGCCCGTCCTCCGCTCGGTCCAGGTCGGCTGGCCCGACCTGACCGCCGCCGAGCCGGACGTCGTGGTGGTCTCCCCGTGCGGCTACCACCTCGAGGGCGCCGCCGAGCAGGCGGCGCTGGTGGCCCCGAGGTTCCCGGAGGCCGAGGTGTGGGCGATCGACGCCGACGGCATCGTGGTGCGCCCCGGCCCCCGCCTGGTCGACGGCGTCGAGGCCCTGGCCGCGATCCTCCACCCCGGCGCGGCCGCCCCGGCTCTGCCCGGCGCCGTCCGCCGGGTCGCCTGACCTACCCGCCAGCCCAGCCCCGCTCTCGCATATCCGGCGGCGAAGACCACTACGGGTTCGGCCGCCGCGCCGCCGAACTCGCCGCCGCCCGGCTCCCGCGGATCGGGGCAGATGCGGACGTCGGTAGCGGCTGTGGAGCCGTCCGCGGGTGGTCGGACACGGTCAGGCCACGGCAGTGTCATGATCAGGCTGGCTCAGTCTCATCGCGCTGCGTCGTAGGCGCGACGGGCCTGCTCCACCGTTTCGAGATGGGCGTCGGCCCAGGTGGCCAGGTGGGCGAAGATCGGACCGAGGCTGGCGCCCAGTTCGGTGATCTCGTATTCGACTCGGGGTGGCACCTCGGCGTGGTAGGTGCGGGCCACCAGCCCGTCGCGTTCGAGTTGGCGTAGCCGCTGGGTGAGCACCTTCGGCGTAATGCTGGTCAGCCGGCGCTCGAGCTCCACGAATCGCTGCCGGCCGTACTCGTGAAGAGCCCAGAGGATAGGCGTGGTCCATCGACTGAACACGACATCGACGACCGGCGCGACTGGACACGCCAGCTCGGGGTTCGCTGATCGCTCCACGTGTCCTCCGTCATAACTCCATTACTATCCTCTAGGTACCTACTATACCCACGCCACTAACGTCACCTTCAACCGCGCGAGCGACGCGGCTGAACTGGAGAGACGAACATGTTTGTCGTGACAGGCGCCACCGGGAATGTCGGCCGGACGCTGTTGTCGGTCCTTGCGGCATCGGGCGCCGAGGTGACGGCGGTGTCCCGTGGACGACGCCACCACGTCGTGCCCGGCGGGGTTCGCCACCATCTCGCGGACCTTGCACAGCCGGAGACCCTTCGTCCAGCGTTCGCCGGCGCAGAAGCGGTCTTCCTGCTGGTTGAGGGTGCCGGAGCGCACCTCGACATGCCCGAAGTCCTGCGGGTCGCCGCGGCCGCCGACGTGAAACGCATCGTGCTGCAATCCTCGCAAGCAGTCGGCACAAGGCCGGGGGCGGCGTCACACGCGCCTCTGCACGCCATCGAGGATCTCGTGCGCCGGTCCGGTCTCGGCTGGACAATCCTGCGTCCCGGCGGCTTTGCCTCCAACTCCTTCGCGTGGGCCGAGCCGATCCGGGCCGGCCGGACGGTGACCGCACCATTCGGCGACGTCGGCCTGCCCGTGGTCGACCCGGACGACATCGCCGAGGTGGCCGCCGCCGCGCTCCGCGACAGCGCTCACGACGGACGCACGTACGAGCTGACCGGTCCGGTGCTGAGCACGCCACGTGAACGGGTTGCTGATCTCGCCGCCGCGCTCGGCGAGCCCATCCGCTTCATCGAACAAACGCCCGACCAGGCTCGTGAACAGATGCTGCGGTACATGCCACCACCCGTTGTCGAGGGCACGCTCGCGATCCTCGGCACGCCGACCGCACGAGAGCAGCGGATCAGCCCGGACGTGTCGGAGGTCCTGGGCCGATCAGCACGCCCCTTCACCGCATGGGCCGCACGCAACATCGGCGAATTTCGCTAGATTTATGGGCTGGGTGATCGGGCAGCTGATCCCACCCACAGCTCACCGACTGGGACCCGCACCCGTCGCACGTGGACGAGGTCGACCAGGCCAGCCGATCCCCGGCGACCGCGGGCACTGGCTCGACCAGCCCTTGTCCGACGATCCTTGCCTCCCCCCACGCCAGCCACACTAGACGCCGGGCTTTCGTGGACGGCGGCATCGCAGTGGATCGTCGGACTGCCCGGCAACAAACCGCAAACGCGCTCCACGTCACGAGCGGATCGCGGCATGAGCGCGAACGTGATCAAGGACTAGCTGGGAGGTCCTCAAGCGTTTGGAACCAATCGTGGTACCACTGGGCGAAGGTGACTCGTCGGTGATGGGGAAGCCAGGCTGGCGTCAGGCCGCGACCGTCGGCGCGGTGATCGAGCCAGATGTTCCCGCGTTCCGGACCAGTCACGACAAGCCACTGGCGCAGCGCGCAGCCGTCGTCGCAGATTGGGACCGCACCGTAGGTTCGCCGGGGATCGAACACGACATCATCGTGCCGTTGCCACCAGGCCTCCACCGCGGCGTCGTAGTTGCCCCGCAGGGCAAACGTGAACCAGTCGGGATAGTCGGCGCTGAGCTCGTCCTCAAGCTGCCAGTCTGAACGGCGCAACGGGAACGGCTCGGCCAGGTGGTCAGGGTCGAACTCGTATGCGTCGCCGTGCCACTTCCATCGGCCACCCGTGTGGCGTACGGGAGTGACACCGTAGCTCGGGCCCGGCCCACCGCGTCCCACGTGCAGTAGAAACTGCTGATAGTCGGCCGGCAGCGCCACGCCGATCTGTCGCTGCAGGTCATGGAGGTCGGCTTGGGTCAGCACGGGCTCCGGATCGCGCCAGCCATACGGCCGCGTCGTGCGCCGCAGGAGCGCTTCCCGGAGTTCCCGCCATGCGATCGGCTGCGTTGCCCGCAGCGTACGTCCACACATGTTGACGACCAACTCGACACCGCAGCGCGGTTCTGGCGATCACAAACAAGAGGTAGCGAGCACACGGCGACATGAGGGCGCGGCGCGGCTAATCGCTGGTTCCCGGCGGTCGATTCCGCCCGCCGGGAACCTCGGCGCCGATTTCGTCGGAGACTGTGGCGAAGCATGAGGTGGCCCACACCGTCAGCCGACCGGGCTCGTGGAGCGTCTCGAACGGATGGCCGCTCCAGGTTCCGTAGGAGGTGACCGTGACGATCTCGCCGGGCAGCAGCCAGTAGTCCTGACCGATAGGCTCAAGCCACAGCTCCAGAATCGTCTCCCCACGATTGGTCACGAGAAACGGCACGGCGTTGCCCATTGCCTTGATCGCCTCGAAGCTGAAGTCTCCGGCGTTGGCCATGTTAGACCTCAGTGTTGCGGTGATCTGCTCGATGGAGAAGCCCGGAGGCGGAGTCGGCGACCCACCGCACACCGCGGCCGGCTTTGAACTGGCCCGCTTCCGTCTGCCCAGCACGACCAGAATTCTGCCCGGAGGGACAGTCAAGCACCATCCGCCCATCGGCATCCGCGCGCCGAGCCGCCAGCTGGACCGTCACGTTCTGTAGCGCGCGGATCTCGGCAGGAGAGTGCACCGGAGAGGTATGGCGCAGTCATAGATCGTGGCGATCTTCAGCAGGCGGCGCGCGAGAATCGCGGCATGTCCGCGCACCCGATCCCCTTGACCTGGCGTCATCCGCTACTGCGCGAAGATCATGCCCGGCCATCAGGTGCCGCGCCAACTCGGATCGATCCAAGCCCAGGCAAACGCCCATCGGCTTCGAGCGAGCGCAGCTGCTGTACATCGTCGCACCCGATCCGCGGCCACAAAGCGTGATGATCTCCGAGTCGCCCGCCGTGGCGAGACCTGCGGCAGATGTGCGCAGGCGGCCGCTACGAGTGCTGGTCGCCACCGGGGCCGTTGAGACGATAAACCGCTGGGCTGCGAGTCTGCGTTGCTGCTTGCGACGCAGGCTCCGGCCGCTGGTGGCCGCATCCGAGCTCGTTGCCGTCGAGGTCGGTAACCCAGCCTTCGGTTCCGTTGAAGTAGACCTGGATCGAGCGAGGGTAATAGTTGACGTCGAACGGTTCGGTGAATCGGTAGACTGGCCTGGAGCTCGTCCATCACTGCGTCACCACCTCCAACAGACAGGGTCGCAGGGCACGCTAGTCCAGGACTGTGCTGTTGCCAGCAGACCAGGCAACAGGAACCGGTCACTGGGGGTGGAGACCCTCGTCGACCGTCGTGCGCCATCGGCGGCAGAAGCGGATGCCAAGATCACGCCGCCTGCCGGGGTGGGTCAGGCCAGGAGGACTGCGGCTGCAGACCGGAAGTCGGCGAGGGTCTTCATGTCGTCGAGCCCTCGAGGTAGCGCTGGTATGCGGCGGCGTAACGCGCGGCGGTGCGGTACACGATGTCGGTCTCGGTGGTTGCCTTGATGGTGAGTGTGTTCGTCCACTGGGTCATCCAGGCATCGCGGACCGTTGCCAGACAGAGGACCAGCTCACCGGGTCGCAGGATGTCGGCCAGTACCGGGCGGTCAGGGGCGTTGAGCGCCTCGGCGAGCTCGTCGAACCGGTCGCCGTCGAGGCCGAACACCGTGATCTGCGCGCAATTGCTGGCGAACACGGCTCCGTCCAGCCGGGTCAGGTCATCGAACGAGGCGAGCGGGAACAGCCCCGCGAAACCGCCGTGGTCGATCTCCCACTGATCCGGCGGCGGATGTATCCGCACACTGGCCCTGGCCGGCACGAAGCCCAGTTCGCCACGATCCAGTTGCCTACCCGACAGCCCCGATCATCGTCAAACACCAAGCCTCGGCCACGGGTGCGAGCCGACAGTCTGTGACGATCGCCCAGCAAGCCTCAGCGCCCCACCGGCGGCACGGGTCGCAAACCGCAGGGTCAGGTTCCGGAGGCCATGTAGGCAGCGAGGATGTAGTTGGGGTGGCGGTCGAGGTTGTTGCGGGCCCGGTCGTAGCGCATCGTCGTTCGCGGGTCGGCGTGGCGGGCGGCGATCTGGACGTCGCGGAGGCTGA
>NZ_JBEPEH010000097.1:0-8980 GCF_040300725.1 Dactylosporangium sp. NPDC000244 | reverse complement strand
TGTCATCAAAGGCAACTCGGTGATGACAAGAACGGTAGGGAATCCGGGGCCGGGCTGAATCCCGGAAACGTGCCGTCAGAAGATCTTGCCGGGGTTGAGGATGTTGTCGGGGTCCAGGGCGGCCTTGATCGAGCGGTGGGCCTTGAGGCCCGTCGGGCCGATCTCGCGCGCCAGCCAGTCGCGCTTGAGCAGGCCCACGCCGTGCTCGCCGGTCGACGTCCCGCCGAGGGACAGGCCCAGCGACATGATGGCGTCGAAGACCTTCTGGCCCTGCGCCAGGCTCACCGGGTCCGAGCGGTCGATCACCAGGACCGGGTGCAGGTTGCCGTCCCCGGCGTGGCCGACCGTCGCGACCACCACGCCGTGCTCCTGGGAGATGCGCTCGATGCCCTCGATCAGCTCGACCAGGCGGGTTCGCGGTACCGCCACATCGTCCACCATGATCCCCCCGCCCAGCGGGAACAGGTGCGCCGCGAAATGCTCCAGGGCCGGGTGGGCCAGGCGGCGGGCGGCGAGCAACGCGTCGGCCTCGGCGGCGTCCGCGGCCACGAAGACGTCCGCGGCCTGAGCCGTGTGGCACATGGCCGAGATCGCCGCCAGGTCGTCGGGCGCGCGCGGGCCCGAGTCGACCGAGGCGATCAGCAGTGCCGCGGCGCTGGTGGGGAGGTCCATCGGGCGGTACGCCTCGATCGCCCCCATCGCCACCCGGTCGATGACCTCGAGCATGCTCGGCTGGAGCCCGGAGCCGACGATGGCCGAGACCGCGGCCCCGGCCGCCGGGAACGTGTTGAAGACGGCGACCAGGGTCAGCGACGGCTCCGGGGCGGGGAGGAGCCGGACGGTGACCTCGGTGATCACCCCCAGGGTGCCCTCCGAGCCGACGAACAGGCTGGTCAGGTCGTAGCCGGCGACGCCCTTGGCGGTGCGCCGGCCGCACGTGAGCACCTCGCCGCTGGCGAGCACGACCTCGAGGCCGAGCACGTGGTCGCTGGTGACCCCGTACTTCACGCAGCACATGCCCCCGGCGTCGGTCGAGACGTTGCCGCCGATGGTCGACTGCTCCCAGGAGCCGGGGTCGGGCGGGTAGTACAGGCCCCGCTCGGCCACCGCGCGGCGCAGCTGGGCGTTGACCACGCCCGGCTGGACGACGGCGATGCGGTTCTCGGTGTCGATGTCGATGATCTCGTTCATCAGCACCAGGGACAGCACGATCGCGCCCTCGATCGCGTTGGCGCCCCCGGCCAGGCCCGAGCGGGCACCCTGCGGGATGACCGGGACCCTGTGCCGGCTCGCGGCGCGCAGCACGGCGGAGACCTGGCCCGTGGTGCGCGGGCGCGCGACGACCGCCGGGGTGCCGAAGGGCACCAGGTCCGCCTCGTCGTGCTCATAGGAGCGCAGCAGGTCCGGATCGGTCAGGACACCGCCCTCGTGGGGCAGGGCCGCACGCAACTCCTCGACGAGGCTCATACCTGGCACGCTAGTGCGTGTGCTCTACATCGACACGCCAAGGTGGCCCGCGCACGGGCGCCTGTTCGCCCATCTCATCAGCGACGTGTCGGCGGCCGAGCTGCACGCGTTCGCCGAGCTGATCGGGGTGCCGCCGCGGGCGTTCGAGCGCGACCACTACGACGTGACGGCCGAGCGCGCGCAGGTCGCCGTCTGGCTGGGGGCCAGGCCGGTTCCCTCGCGGGTGATCGTCGAGCGCCTGGTTGCGGCCGGGCTGCGTCGGCCGCGGCATTTGTCCGATTCGCGGGGCAAGAAAAAGCCTGGTCAGCCCTTGTTTCCGTGAATCGATTAGGTAACCCTTGCTTAGGTAAGGCTAAGCGAGGAGTACGGGCCGTGTATGTCTGCATCTGCCACCGCGTGCGGGAGTGCGAGATCCGCCGGGTCATCCAGTCCGGCGCACACACCGAGGATGCCGTCGGCGACGAGTGCGGTGCCGGCACGGGTTGCGGCACGTGTCTCGACCGCATCGCCGACCTGATCGACGCCGAAAGCCCGACCCCGGTGCCCGTTTTCCACTAGAAACGGGCATAAGAGGCGTAACCTGCCAGCATGCAAGGGGACGCACGAGTCATCGAGTTTCTGAACGAGCAGCTCACTGCCGAGCTGACGGCGATCAACCAGTACTTCCTGCACGCCAAGATGCAGGAGAACTGGGGATACACGATTCTGGCCAAGCACACCAAACACGAGTCGATCGACGAGATGAAGCACGCCGAGGTGCTCACCGATCGCATCCTGTTCCTCGAAGGCCTGCCCAACTACCAGCGCCTGTTCCCGCTGCGCATCGGCGAGTCGGTGCCGGAGCAGTTCAAGTGCGACATGCAGATCGAGCTGGAGGCGGTCGACCGGCTGCGTCGCGGCATCGAGTACATGCGCTCCATCGGCGACGTGACCTCGGCGAACATCTTCGAGGAGATCCTCGCCGACGAGGAGCACCACGTCGACTACCTCGAGACGCAGCTCGCGCTCATCGAGAAGTTCGGCGAGGCGCTGTACCTGCAGAACGTCACCGAGCACCCAGAAGCGTAGCGATCTCGGCCTCCAGGTTCACCCGTGCACGGGCGGTCCACTCCGCCCGTGCCGGTACAATTCTGAAGATCTCCGGCAAATCCGCCAAATTGCGCAGAATGGCCGCGCGCCCCGGCCGGAAGACGTCATCCGGCACCGCCGCGTACTCCGCGCGCACGGCCTCGGCATAACGGTCGTAGTCCGGCCTCTCCGACGCCAGGATGGCCAGGTCCGCGTCGGCCAGCAGCGCGCCGTTGCGATCGCCCGGCTCGACCGCGTGGCCGGCCGTCAGGCGCACCAGCCGCGCGACCTCCGACGCCCGCCGCTCGGAGAAGCCGAGCGCGGCCAGGGTCGTCTCGGCCAGTTCAGCGCTGCGCTCCTCGTTGTCCGCCGCGAACACCTCGTAGACCGCGTCGTGGAACCACGCCGCCAGGCGCACCGCGTCCGGGTCGTCGGCGAGCCGCGCGTGCTCGTCGATCACCCGCAGCATGAGCGCCAGATGCTCGGGCGTGTGATAGCGCCGATGCGGCTGCGACCAGCGCGCCAGCAGGTCGCGTCCGACCGTCTCCTCGCCCGGGAAGATCCGCTGCCAAGCCTCGATCACGTCACGAGCTTAGGTGCCCCACGCTCTCCACGATGTGGTCGAGGCTCACCGCGCGCCCGGCCGCCCGGTCGCGCTGGTGCGCGGCGAGGCGCGGCAGGGTCTGCGAGCGCAGCGTCTGCGCGTCCGGCGGCTCCGGCAGCCGGTGCCGGCCCCGCAGCCCGTCCGCCGCCCCGACCAGCCGGGCCGCGTGCGCCGGGTCGTCCGCGGCGAGCAGGGCCGCGACCACGTCCAGCGAGATCGCCAGGTCCAGCCGGTCGCCGACCTCGTGCCGGGTGGCCAGCGCCGCCACGAGCAGCCGCAGCGCCTCCACGCGGTCGCCCTCGGCCAGCGCGGCCAGCCCGAGCTGGTGCTGGGCCATCGCCGCGCCGAACGCGTCGCCGATCTGCCGGCTCAGGGCCAGGCTCTCGTCCAGCGCCGCGCGGGCGCCCGCCACGTCGCCCCGGCCGAGCAGGGCCTGCCCGACGCACTCCAGCGCGAGCAGGATCCCACGCGTGTTGCCGTTGGCGCGCTCCAGGTCGAGGCACTCGTGGGCGTACCGCTCCGCCGCCGCGTAGTCGCCCCGGCTGAGCGAGACCTTGCTGAGGTTGCCCAGCGACGCGGCCACGCCCTGCGGCACCTCCAGCTCGCGCCACACCGCGAGGCTCTCGCCGAAGTGCGCGGTGGCCTCGTCGTGGTCGCCGCCGCCGATCGCGGCGATGCCCATCGCGTTGTGCGCGTGGCCGATGGTGGCCCGGTCGCCGGCCGCGGTCGCGCGCCGCAGGCTCTCCGCCCCGAGCCCGAACGCGACCTCGTGCTCGTCCTGGGTCGCGGCCAGGATCGCCGCCGCGTGCAGCAGCCGCGCCCGGGCGCCGTCGTCGTCCGCGTCCTGCTCGAGGACGCGGGCGAGCCAGTCGCGGCCCTCGCCGATGTGCGCGCCGTTGCGCCAGTAGCGCCACAGCCCCAGGCAGATCCGCGTGCGCGTCGGGGCGTCGCAGTGCCCGAACGCGGCCCGCACGTTCTCGTAGTCGGTCTCGATCCGCCCGGTCCACTCCACCTGCTCCGGCCCGGTGAGCCCGGCCGCGGAGGCCTCGGCGAACGCCGCGTAGAAGCCGGCGTGCCGGTCCGCCGGGCCGCGCTCGTCGCCGAGGCGGTTGCGGGCGTACGCGCGGATCGTCGACAGCAGGTGATAGCGCCCGTCGTCGTCATCGCGCACCACCAGGTGCTTGTCGACCAGCGCGGCGAGCCGCTTCTCCAGCAGGTCGAGATCCCCGCCCGGCAGCGTGACGGCCAGCGCCGCCGCCCCCGTCCAGCCGCCGGCGAAGACCGACAGCTCGGTCATGAGCCGCTGCTCCTCGCCGTCGAGCAGCACGAAGCTCCAGTCGATCGCGCCGCGCAGGGTCTGCTGGCGGGCCGGGAGGTCGCGCGGGCCGGAGCCGCCGAGCGTGTCCAGCTCCCGGTCGAGGTGCTCGGTGAGGTGGTCGAGCAGCTCGTCCGGGCTCCACCGGTCGACGCGGGCCGCGGCCAGCTCGATCGCCAGCGGCAGGCCGTCGAGGCGGCGGCACAGCTGCGCGACGGGCAGCGCGGTGTCGATGGTGATCTCGAAGTCGGCGTCGACCGCGCGCGCCCGCTGCTCGAACAGCGTCACGGCGGGCGAGTCGGCGAGCGTCGGGACCTGGTAGACCTGCTCGCCGTACAACGACAGGCGCTCGCGGCTCGTGACCAGCGCGCGCACCCCCGGCGCCGCGGCCAGCAGGTCGCTGACCAGCGCCGCGCCGTCGTCGACGACCTGCTCGAAGTTGTCGAGCACGAGCAGCTGCTCGGCCTCGGCCAGCTGGTCGAGCACCGTGTCGAACAGGTGCTGGTCGGGCAGCTCGGCCACGTGCAGGGCGCGGGCCAGGGCGGCGGTGAGCAGCTCGGCGTTGGTGGTGTCGGCCAGCGGTACGAACACCGCGCCGTCGGCGAACTCGTCCGCGACCGCGCCGGCCGCGGCCAGCGACAGCCGGGTCTTGCCGATGCCGCCCGGCCCCACCAGCGTCACCAGCCGCCCGTCGCGGATCAGCCCGGCGACCCGCGCGGTCTCGCGGTCGCGGCCGACGAGCTTGGTCATCGGCACCGGCAGCCGGCTGCGCCGCCGCTTGGGGGCGGCCGGCTTCACGCCCCAGGTGCCGTCCCCGGCCGCGACGAGCTCGCCCTGGGCCCGCAGCCGCTGCAGCTCGGCCTCGGCCCGGGCCGGCAGCCCGCCCGAGCGCTCGACGAGCCGGTCCAGCAGCGCCCGGGTCGGCTCCCCGGCGAGCGCGATGCGCAGCCAGATCCGCAGCGTCGCCGGCGACCACGGCGTCAGCTCGATCGCGGTCTCGCCGCCGTCCGCGGGAGCGCCGAGGTCGGTGGTGGCGTAGACGACCGCGCAGGCGTCCCCGAGCGCGGGCACGGGCTCGCCCACGTCCGCGAGGAGGATCACGGGTTTGCCCGGTTCCGCCGTGGTACTGCCGGCAAGCTCCGTCGCGAAGCCCCGCAGCCGCGCGATCTGGGCCACCTCGCGCAGGAACCGTGTGTGCCCCGCGCCCTTGGGGCCCGTGATGCGCAGCGCCCCGCGCAGGCCCGCCGACACGCGGGTCATGAACTCCTGCGTGGCGCTGAGCGCGGCGTCGCGCTCCCACAGGCGCGACGAGCCGGCGGCCGGGTCCGCCTCGATGTCGTCGCCGACCGCCTGGCCCCGGCCCCGCCGCTTGGCCAGATAGTTGCGGCGGTCCGCCACGGCGATGAGGGTTTCGCCGTCGGTACCGTCGGCCGGGCTGGACGCCACCCCCATGCTGATCGACAGGTGCAGCGGCGGCGTGCCCGCGAACTCCCGCGCCCGCACCTCATCGGTCAGCCGGATGGCCAGCCGCAGCGCCTCGTCCGCCGCGGTGCCCGGCAGCAGCAGCACGAACTCGTCGCCGCCGTAGCGGAACAGCACGTCGTCGGCCCGGATGAGCTCCTGGATGCGCTCGGCGAGCTGACGCAGCAGCATGTCGCCGCGCAGGTGCCCGAAGGCGTCGTTGACGGTCTTGAAGTGGTCGACGTCGAACAGCAGCAGGCTGGCCCCGCCGACCTCGTGCAGGGCGGCGTCCAGGGCGGCGCGCGGCTGGGCGCCGGTGACGGGATCCTGCACGTTCATCGCCAGCTTGATCGGCTTTTCCCGGGCCCCGCTGAGGTGTTCGGGAGCAATTGGCGCATCGGGTTACACGTGTCGGGTCTTCGGTGTCCGGCCGGACGATCCCGGGGCGCCGTTCGTCCCTTTCGGCGCGCGGCGATCGACGTTCGGGGGAGCCCGTGATCACCGCATCGGCCGCACCCGCATCGGCCACCCCGTCCGCCCCGCCGGACCCGTCCGCCCCGCTACTGTTGCGGGGCATCGCGGATTTCCTTTCGTGCGTACATTCTCCGGACAACCCCCTGGACGTGGCGGACTTCGGCTCCACGACGGGGCCGAGGGTCATCCCTTTCTTCGTTTCCACCCAACCGATCGGCGGCCCGGGCGCATCTTCGGGGCGAGGCGGTGGAAGGGGACCCGGTTGCGCCAGGAACA
Organism: Dactylosporangium sp. NPDC000244; assembly: GCF_040300725.1. Taxonomy (NCBI): domain Bacteria; kingdom Bacillati; phylum Actinomycetota; class Actinomycetes; order Micromonosporales; family Micromonosporaceae; genus Dactylosporangium; species Dactylosporangium sp. NPDC000244. The sequence goes on along the minus strand of NZ_JBEPEH010000097.1, from coordinate 2,315 downwards.
CGAGCGGGAGCTCGAGGAGTACCTCCGCGTCCGCATGCCGCACCTGCGCCGGCTCGCGTACCTGCTGACCGGCGACTTCGACCGGGCCGACGACGTCGTGCAGGCGACGGCGACGACGCTGTACCTCAAGTGGCGCCAGGTCCGCGCGGCCGGGAACATCGACGCGTACGTGCGCCGGATGCTCGTGCACACCTTTCTCGGCGAGCGGCGGCTGGCCTGGGCCCGGACCTGGCTCACCGACCGGCTGCCCGAGCGCCCCGCGGCCGCCCCGCCCACCGACGACGCGATCGTCGTGCGGGCCGCGCTGCGCCGCCTCCCGCCCCGGCAGCAGGCGGTGCTGGTGCTGCGGTTCCTGTGCGACCTGCCGGTCAACGAGGTCGCCGCGACCCTCGGCTGCGCGCCCGGCACCGTGAAGAGCCACACCTCGGACGGGCTGGCCGCGCTGCGCCGGCTTCTCGAACCCGGTGACCGGGCGGCTTCGGCGTTTGGTGGAGGTACCCGATGAGTCTCCTGGATCCGTTGCGCCGCCCGGCCTCGCTGCCACCGTCCAAGGTGGACATCGGGCGCGCCCTGCGCGACGGCCGCCGCCGCGAGCGCAACCGGCGTGCCCTCGCCGTCGCCGCGGCCGCGATCGCGGTGGGCGCCACGATCGTCGGCGTCTCCGCGTTCGCCCTGGACCGCCGGGCGCCCGCGCCGCCCGCCGACGAGACGCCGTCGCCCAGCGGCTGCAGCGTGCACCGCCTGCCGACCCCGGGCGACGACCCCGGCACCGTCGCGGCGGTCGACCCCGGGGGCGGCTACGCGGTGGGGCGCCTGGACACCGACGGCCGCGTGCTGGTGTGGGCGAGCGGCGTGCTCCAGGTGACCGAGAACGCGCCGCAGCCCGACCCGTCCCCGGCCGCCGTCAACGCCGCGGGCATCGTGGTCGGCAACTCCGGCACCGGCCCGTGGATGCTGCGCGACGGCGCCTTCAAGCGGCTGGCCACCCCGCCGGGCGCCGAGCAGGTCATGGTGGCCGCGATCAACGCCGGCGGCGACATCGCCGGCACCGCCACGACCGGGAAGACGGGGCGGATCGTGCGGTGGAACGCGGCCCACCCCGACCAGGTCACCTACGTGACGAGCGCCGCCACGCCCGCCGTGGCCACGGCCATCGGCGACGACGGCACGATCGTGGGGACCCAGGGCGGCGCGCAGGCCGCGCGGTGGAGCCCCGACGGCACGGTACGGCCGCTCAACCGCCCGTCCGGCCGCCCCGCGCTCGGCGCGTCGGGCCTCGCCGGCGACTGGGCCTTCGGCTTCTACGAGGACTCCGGGATGTGGTTCAACCACGGCGTGCGGTGGAATCTGCGCACCGGCGAGTCCAAGGAGCTCGGCGACTTCGCGCCGGGCGCGATCGACGCGACGGGGCGGATGTTCGGCACGCGGATGCTCGGGCCGGAGAACACTCCACCCGCGCTGTGGCGCGACGGCGAGGTGCTGGACCTTCCGGTGCTGTCGCCGGGCCAGTCCGCGACCGTGACGTCGGCGAGCGCGGACGGCCGGCTCGTGGCCGGCTTCCTCTTCAAGGCCAAGAACGACCCGATCGTCGCGGTCCGCTGGGCCTGCTAGCCCCGGACCGCCTTGAGATCCTCGACCAGCCCCGCGAACGCGGCCTCGCGGTCGTCGGCGCGCAGGACCGCCGAGGGGTGGATGGTCGCCACGAGCACGCCGTCGCCCTCGAAGTCCTCGGGGTGCTCGGCACTGGCCGGCCACGGCAGCGCCTTGCCGTGCTCGCGGGTGACCCGGAACGCCGGCCCGAGCAGCGCCTTGGCCGCCGTGGCCCCGAGCACCACGAACTTCGCGGGCCGTATGCGCGCGAACTCGGCCACGAGCCAGGGCCGGCACGCCACGATCTCGGTCCGGTCGGGCGTCTGGTGCAGCCGCCGCTTCCCGGGCGCCGCCGGCCGGTGCTTGAAGTGCTTGACGGCGTTGGTGAGGTAGATGCCGCCCCGGTCGAGCCCGGCCGCGTCGAACGCGCGGTCGAGCACCTTCCCGGCCGGCCCGACGAAGGGATGCCCGCGCCGGTCCTCGACATCACCGGGCTGCTCCCCGACGACGAGCATCCGCGCGTCCTCGGGCCCCTCCCCGAACACGGCCTGGGTCGTGTCCCGGAACAGCTGGCACGCGTGGCACTCCTGCACGGCCCGCCGCAGCTCGTCCAGGCTCGCGTCCATGTCCATGAGCCCTCCCTGGGCCGTGGCACGTTTCCGGGATTTGTGCGGCTCCCGGCTTCCCTACTGTTCTCGGTACCACCAAAACGAAGTTTGATGCAG
>NZ_JBEPEH010000096.1:0-9527 GCF_040300725.1 Dactylosporangium sp. NPDC000244 | reverse complement strand
TACGACCGCTCCGCCGAGCACTTCGCCGCGTTCACCACGATCGCCTGCGCCCTCATCTGCTACCGTAAACTGGTCAAACACCCCAAATGAGACACAGGCTAAGGGTGTCGAGCGGCTGTTCAAGGGCGTTCCAGGCCGCGCATGACGGGACGGCCGCCGCAGGCACAGATCGTGACGCAGATCCTCGAGGCGCTGACCGATGCCGCCGGCCCGACGTTACCGCTGGAATCCCGCCGTGCGTCTCGGGTCAAGGGCGCGTACGGTGAGCGTGTCGCCTGGGACCCCGGTGACTGACAGACCCGGCGCAGGTGTCGATCTGTCCGTGAGTTCGGGACGTCATGATCCGGGTTTGAACCGCCTTCGTGGCGCATGACCGGTCGTGCACATCGCCGCCGGACGGATCGGGTGCGTCATGGCACGAGTGATCGCGACGCGGCGTTCGCCGGTGCCGTGCGTCTGGCGAGGCAACACTTCGCGAGCCATCGCATCGCGGAGATCCTGCTCCATGAACACCGATAAGGAATGTGAGTGCGATGGTCGACATCGCCGACACCCACAGCACCGCAGATCGCGGCCTGCCCGGCACCACCACCAACCCGCAGGTGCCCGACGGGAATCTGGAGCGAGACGTGACCGGATACCGGCGCACGGACCCCGACGGTGTCGCCTGGGTTACCGACGCTGGTGATCGTCGGACGTCCTTATCGGCGCCGGCGGCGCGGCGTTCGGCGGCCGGCACCCGGTATCTACCGGCCGCGATCCGGCTGGCGCTCGGCCGGATCTTCCTGCGGGCGTTCCTGGACAAGACATTCGGGCTCGGTCACGACACCGCCGTGGCAACGTCGGGGCTCAACGGCGGCAGCCCCACCAAGGGATTTCCCGGCTCCGCGGCGAAGGGCGCCGTTCGCCGGGTTCTACCACGCGATTGCCGGGGCGGGTGTCACCGACGGGCTGTTCATGGCCGCGCTCCCCTCCAGGCCGACGGTGCGGGCGTATCGGCGAGGGTGGGTGGAGGACCACCCGGGGTCAGGGGCGCGACGGCGCAACGATACGCGGCGTCGGGCGGCGGCGAGATGAACGCTGGGGTTGCGGCCTGCGTCGCGGCGGGGCGTGCGGTACATGGGCGTAGCGTGCAGCTGCCATCCGTTGAGGAGTCAGTCGCGTTCGATCCGGTCTCTCGTCTTGCGCTGCCCGCCCGTCGCAGCCGCACGAACCGTTGGGGTATCGGAGGCGGCGTTCATGAGCGTTTCGTCGGTGCTCGGATGTGCGGATCAGGCAGCGTGGTGAGCACCGGCCACAGGCTGCGGCTGTGGAGCCTCGTCCCGGCGTATTCGGAAGGTGAACCCGTTACGATCGAACATGTTTGCAGCGCGGCGATGGCCGCGACGGCTGCGGATGCCATCGCCGCTGCGTTCGCGGCTGGTGTTTGAGATGGCTGAGACCACGCTTGCCGATGTGCTCGTCGAGATGGCGGACACGCTCGTCGATGATTTCGACGTGATCGATTTCCTGCACGCGCTGACCGAACGGTGCGTGCAACTGCTCGACGTCTCGGCCGCCGGGATCTTGCTCACCGACCAGCTGGAAACCCTGCAACTCGTGGCGGCGTCCTCAGAGCGGACCCGGCTGCTGGAGCTGTTCCAGCTGCAGACCGACCAGGGGCCCTGCGTCGACTGCTTCAACACCGGAATGCCGGTCTCGGTCCCGGACATCCGCTCCGCCGGCCGCTGGCCCCGGTTCACCGCCGCGGCCGCCGAGGTCGGTTTCGTCTCCGTCCACGCCCTGCCGATGCGCCTGCGCACCCAGGTCGTCGGGGCCTTGAACCTCTTCGGCGTCCAACCGGGGCCGCTGGACGACGCGAGGCTGCGCGCTGGCAAAGCCCTCGCCGACATCGCCACCATCGGGCTGCTGCAACAGCGCGCCATCCGCCACCGCGACCTCCTCACCGATCAGCTGCAGACCGCGCTGAACAGCCGGATCCTCATCGAGCAGGCCAAGGGCGTCCTCGCCGAGCGCCTCCACGTCGACCTTGACCAGGCATTCGCCCTGCTCCGCCGTTCCGCGCGCGACCGCAACCGCCGCCTCGCCGAACTCGCGCAAGCCATCGTCGCCGGCACCGAAACCATCCCGGCCACTCCAGTCGTGACGCCCGCACACTGACCATTGGGCAGCTCGGGATCGATTGGGGACCGAGTGGCGAGGCATCGTGGGTAGCGCGGACGGTCGAGGTCGAGTTCGGTCACTGGCGCCGCGTTGACGGACCCCGAGGCCCGCGGTGTCGGCGGCGAGTCAACAACCATGACTGTCGTGCGCGTTGGCCGGAGGCCGGACCACGTCGTCTTCGGTGACGTTGATCGTGACGTGGGTGCAGGCGATAGTGGTCGCGGAGTTCGTCGATGACGCGGCGCTGCACCTCCCGGGCGATGCCGTTGACGGGCTCGCTGTAGGTGACAGCGAGGGCGAGTTCGATGTCGGCGGTTTGTCCGAGGACGCCGACGGCCGTGCGGGGATATCAGTGATGCCGTGGGGCGGTGTCGGCCAGGGTCGCCAGGCTCGTAGGTGCTGCGACCGAAGGCGATGCGTACCCCCTGGTCCGCGCATGGCGGCGTCACGGACCAGGACCGCCACGGCGCGGGCGGCCACCCGGATGCTGCCGGCGCCGGTCGGCTTCAGGGTGTACAAGACGTCGTGGAGCAACTGGGCGAGGCGGCGCATGACGGTGGCGGTCATGGCCGGCGGCGCGGTGATTGGGATGGGGCGAAGGCGAGGATCGCGGTCCACAGGTCGCCGAGCTCAAGCCACGCCGTCCCGGCAGGTTGGTCACCAACAGTGACGACCCGGCCATCGACACCGCCTACACCCGCCGCGGCGTCGCGCAAGCCGTCCGCACCGCGGTCACCGAGGTCGACGGCGTCGACCGTACTGCGGTCACCGTCCGGCGCCGGGCATCCGCGTGGCACGCGCACGCCGTCACACGCGAGCCGTCGCTGGCCCCCTCGGTTCGCGACAGCGTCACCCACGCCGCTCGGGCCCGCCTTGACGCCCTTGACCTGCGTCGTCCGCCGAAGTTGGCCGTCCGGATCTCCACCAGGAGTCGCTGATGCACGCCGACCGTGTCAACCGCGCCGCACTGGCCATCCTCGGGCTGCTCCTGCTGGCCCTCGGCGTCTCCGGCATCCTTCTCGGCGCCAGCGTCTTCGGCGACCGCGCGGCACACCGGAAGCTGCTGGACAACAGCGTCAGCCATGACTGTCGGCGCACACGGCGACTGGGTGTGGCCAGCCGTGGTCGCGGTCGTCGTCGCGCTGTTGAGTCTGGGTTGGCTGCTCACCGTCCTGTTCTCCACCGGTCTGCTCGCCGACATCACTGTGGCAGGAGACCACTCCGCCGGACGTACTACCCTCACCTCCACAGCGCTGGCCGACGCGCTGTCGGGCGAGATCGAAGCTACCGAGGCGTGCACTCCACCCGAACCGCCGTTCTTCCGGCAGGCCGCTGATGGCGGCGGCCAGCACTGGATCGACGCGTTCGACGGGCGTGGTGACGGTCAGCAGCAAGCGGGTGGCGCCGAGACCGAACGCCGCCAGCGTCCCCGCCCGCGGGCTACCTTGCGCGCGAATACGTACCGAACTTCAATCAGTCGCACTGGCGGCTCCCGAACGGCCGGTAATGAGGGAGTCACGGGCTCGCCCTGGGAGACACGGTCACGAGGGCGCATCCCGGGCACTGTGGCCGCCTTCGTTGTCCCATACGGTGGTCGCGTCGATGCCTTCGCCGCGTGCGACGGTCGGTGTGGTGAGGGATGCGGCGAGGATGGCCGGAGCGTGCTGTTGGTTGTCCGGGTCGGCGGCTGCGGCCATGGCGATGTCTGCGGTGGCGGCGTTGGCCTCGGGTGGCACGACGAGCAGGTCGATCTGGTCGCCGCGCTCGGTGGTGGCGATCAGCATGGCGGGGTCGACGGTGCTGAACCATCCGGCCCGCACCACGCGGGTGCCGACCGCGAGGCGCCGGAAGTGGCTATCCCAGCTGTGGCTGTTGAGCATCAGTTGACGGATCGGTCCGTACCGTTCGTTCAGGGCCAGGATCAAGCCCGGCAGTTCCGCTACCGGGTCCCTGGAGCGGGGCCACCACCCGCCGTCGAGGACGGCTCGTGTGGCGCGCACGGCGGTGAGCGACAGCCGCGGCTGGGTCGGTGGTTCCGGCGGAACGACGGTGGCGCGCTGTGCGGCGGTGAACATAACCGAGCCCCTCTCCCGACCTGCGGCTGCCACCGGACGACCGGCACGGGAGGAGCCTGCAACTTGCGTCGGCGCGGATCGAACCTTGCCGAGCGGGCGATGGTCCGTCGGCGGTGTACGTATCGGTCACCGGGGTCTGAAGTGCCGAAGCCAACTCTACGCCCGCGAAGGCCAAAACGATGTGCTCGGTCTACTGGGCGCGCGACGACAGCGCGGTCCGGCTCGGTGCCGGCCCTGCCTGCACCGGAGACAGCGAAACGGCTGCGGGCATGCATGTGTCCCGCGGCCGTTGACAACAGGGACAGGCCATCACCAGGGGTTCACGCATCTTCCACCACAGCGACTTACCCGGACGATCGCTGTCACGGCCTCGGACGTCTGTGACAGCGGCCCAGTGCCCATGCAGTCGCTACCGCCGGGGCGACCGCCCACTCGTCGACGTTCGACGCGCGTACCCGTGGCGATCGCCCAGGCCGCGGGATAGCCTCGGCGACCTGCGGCTCCCCGCCGTGAGCGACAACGCCTGACCCCGGTCAGCGTGGCGGAATCTTGTCCTTTGTGACCGCGTTTTCGAGATCCCGGGCGAAGGTGTCCGGATCGCGGGTACGCACGTAGGTCGACACGGCGTCGTAGAAGCCCTCCTGGAACTCCGGGCTCATGGCCTCGCCGTGGGCGATCGACAGCAGCACCGACGAGTCCCAGAGGCTCTTCGAGGCATCCCGCTGGTAGGCGGACAGGGACGAGATATCGACGTTCCGGAGCACCGGTACCGACCCCTTCGCCTTGCTGAACGGAATCTGGGTCGCCGGCTTGCTGATGTCGCTGAGGAAGGCGAGGGCGTTCTTGGCGTTCTTGGCCCTGGTCGCGGCCACGAAGACGTCGACAACCGCGAGGAAGCTGTCGCCGGTGCCGGGAAACGCCACGGCTCCGAAGTCCTTGCCCTCCTGTGCGCCATAGGCGACCAGCTCGCCGTACGCCGAGTCGTTCATGGACTCGAAGGCGCAACCACCGGTGGCGAGCTTCTTTGTCGCCGCGTCCCAGGTCAACGTGCCGGCCTCGGGATCGGCGTAGGCGAGGATGTCGCCGAAGGTCCGCAGCGCCGTCCGCACCTGCGCGCTGCGCCAGTTGAGGCGGTCGCCGACCATGTCCTGCCAGCCCTTCACCCCGATGGTGCTGAGTAGCACGTTCTCGAACAGCTCGACGGTGGTGAACGGGTCCTTGCCACCGAGACACAGAGGGGTGGCTCCGGACGCCTTGACCTTTTGCAGGCCGTCCAGGAAGGCGGCGAGGGAGTAGTTGCTGGAGGGCAGCGTGACGCCGGCTCGGTTGAGTAGCCCGGTGTTGAACCACAGCATGTTGCTGCGATGGGCACCCGTCGGCACCCCGTACGGCTTGCCGTCGTGCATGAGCGAACGCAGGATGGTCGGCTGCATCGTCGCGCGCAGGTCAGCATCGGTGAAGATCGACGCGACGTCGCGGATGACGCCGCGATCGGCGTAGCCCTGCACGGACTTGCCCGCGAAGGTCTGCCAGACGTCGGGTGGCCTGCCACTCTGTAGCCGCTTGGCCAGCGCCACGACCGCCTGTGACCCGGCGCCGCCTGCGACCGCGGCGTTGACGACGTCGACATTCGGATTCGTCTGGTGCATGGCGGAGAAGAGCACGTTCAGCGCGGCGGCCTCCGACCCAGACGTCCACCACGACACGACCTCGAGCTGCTTGGTGTCCGTCGTGGCGCTCGTCGGCTTCTGCGCGCCGCAGCCGGCCACGGCGAGCGCCATGACCGCGACTGCCGCAGCCGCGCGGCCCCAGCGGCTCATGCCGCGCCTCCGGGCAGGCCCGGCTCGGTGCTCCTGCGGATGGACTCGGGCGCGGCCCTGAGGTCGTAGAGGGCGTAGAGCCCGACGACGGCGAAGCAGGCGGCCGGGACGACAAAGGAGATCGCCGCGCTCGTCTTGTCCACGAGCTTGCCCTGTATCAGCGGCATGATCGCGCCGCCCACGATGGCCATCACGAGGCCGGCGGCGCCGAACTTGGTCGCCGGCCCGAGTCCTTTGAGGGCAACGCCGTAGATCGTCGGGAACATGAGCGACAGGCAGAAGGACAGGACGACCACGGCGAGGACTCCGGCGAGGTTGGGACTCGATATCGCGAACATGCAGAGCCCCACCGCCAGGAAGGCCAGCACGGCGAGCACTTTGGTGGCGCGCACGCGACCGATCACCCACGTCATCAGGAAGCGTGATCCGAGGAAGACGAGCAAGCTGGCCTGAAGGTAGGCGCCGCCCTTCTGCAGGCTGCCGCCCAGTGCCTGCTGCACATACTGGATCAGGAACGTCCAGGTGCACACCTGAGCCGCGATGTTCGCAAACTGGGCGATCACCCCGAGGCGGTAGCGCTTGCTGCGCCACAGCACGCCGAACAGGTGGCCGGTGCCGCCGATGTGCGGGCCGGCATCGGGAAACTCCTCGACGATCGGCGGCGCCTTCTGGCTCGCGATAGCGACGGCGATGAGTACCAGGAGGAGGCCCAGCCCCAGGTAAGGGGCCATCACGGCGCCGAGCTCGGCAGCGCGGATGGCGTGCAGCTGGTCCTGACTCAGCGACGCGATGTCGACCGGTTCCGCGAGTTTGGGCAGGATGAGGGTCGATGCCAGTAGCACACCGATGTTCGTTCCCAGCGGATTGAATGCCTGGGCGAAGTTCAGCCGCCGGGTCGCCGTCTCTTCCGGGCCGAGCGACATGACATACGGGTTCGCGGAGGTCTCCAGGATCGAGCACCCGGCGGCCATCGCAAACAGGGCCAGCAGGAACGCCTCGTACGTCATGATCTTGCTTGCCGGATAGAAGAGGAAGGCGCCCAGCGCCGCCAGCCCCAGTCCGGTGAGGATTCCCGTCTTGTAGCCGAAGCGCTGGTTGAGAAAGGCCGCCGGGAGCGCGAGCACGAAGTATGCGCCGAAGTACGCCAACTGGACGAGCGACGCCTGGAAGGTACTCATCTCGAAGATGCGCTTGAAGCCCGCCACCATCGGCGTGGTCAGGTCCTGCGCGATGCCCCAAGCGGTGAAACAGCCGACCAGAGCAATGAAGAGCAGTAGCATCCCACGGCCGAGCAGCGGCGGCCGCTTTCCCTGCTCGTCTTCATCCGCTAGTGGCGGCGCCATGCTGGCCGTCGGCACTCCTTCCGTGAATCGCGCGCACCGGTGTGCGTGTCACGTGCGCGCCGTAACCCGGCCCGCACGGCACGGGTACGACCTAGCATGGAGGCAAGCCTGCACGGTTGCGCCGCCACGCGGGGCGCAAACCCTGGAAAATCGCCCGGATCCCGCTGGCCCCATTGCCGTATTCGACAGCTCGTGTGGGTGGCGGCCCCGTGTTTCGAAGGCCCGCACGCCTTGTGCCTGCCGAGAGTGGTATCCGGCCAGGTCAGGCCTGTTGGGCTCGTTGGCCGCCCGGTGCAGCCGGCTCCGGGCCCGTCCAGCTGTGCGTGGCAGCGACCGGCGGGCGTTGCGGAGCACCGTGGCGGCTTCAGCGGTGGCCTGGTCGAGCAGACCGGGCAGCTCGCCGGTGATCCGCGCAACAGTCCGGTGGGCCTCCTCGCGGGCTGCCGCACCTCGCAGGTGCAGGCTCAGGGCGATCGCGCGGACCCGCGTGGCGGCGGCGCGGCCACAGCCGTGGAACCTCATGCGGGGTGCGGCGCCCACTGTCTTGATCCGCTGCACCAGCCGGCCGATCTTCACCACTGCCCTCGCGAGGAGGCCGGAGTCGGTCGGGTACTGCACGTTCGCCGACACCACGGTGGTGTCGGCGCGAACTTTTCCCGTCTTCGCCACCCTGGCCGCGACCGCTGTGGCGAGGAGTTCCTCGTTGAGTTCGGCCACCGCCTATTCCCCGCACCGGGTCGTGATCTTCATCAGTGTCGTCGGGTGCGGCACCCGGCCGTCGGGGGCACAGCCGAACACGCCGGCAACCATCAATCTACTTATTCAGGCCGAAGTAAATAGGAAACCGGACCGCAGTGAGCAGCGCGAGCGCCGCGACGACCAGCGCCGCGGCGAACAGGATGAGGCTCAATGTCACGTAGACGAGCGGTGCTCGTTCCCTATCGCCAGCGGCCTCGCTCGCCCTACAATGCCAGGAAGATCGGAGCTGGATCGGCCTGCCGCTCCAGGTCGCCGGCGGCATCAGCTAGGTTCATTCTCAAATGTGGCTGAGGCTGGTCGCGCTCGATTCTGGACCTGATCACCGGGTGGCGGCTCGAATGCCTGCGACGAGCGCGGCAACCAGTAGCACGAGCACGACCACGAGTAATACAACAGGAAGCAGCAATAGCGTCAATATCAAGATCAACACCACAGCAAGTTTCACCTCGGGGCTTGTGCCCGACCAGGCACCCTTGATCGCGGCCCAGACAGGGTTCTTTCCCAGCAGCTTGGCTTTCAGCCCCTCGAAGACCGCCTGCGTAGTGGGCCCTCGGCTCGCCACAAAATCGTTCAGATCGTCAGCCCAGTGCTCCACCTTCCGTGACGCCTTCGCAGTAGCGTACTGCAGGGCCGCTTCTCGCAGGTCACTCAGCGCGGGTGCGAGGCTCGTCGCCGCGGGGGCGCCCTTGGTCGCGCCGGTGGCGGTGCTCGATGGTGTCATGTGGTGGTCTCCTCTGCAAGACTACCCCACGGTGCAAGCGGACGCTGAAAATGGTTTGGCGCGAGAACCACCCCGTTTGGACTGCGAATGGTCTTGTTCACTTTTTATGGGAGCCCATGCTTCGTTTGGCCCCAAGCTGTCTAACGTCTCTCCGGCCTCGGCAAGCTCGTCTCGTTGCTTAAGGACATGGACCCAATCTCGCGTTTCGCGGCCCGGTCGATGCTGGCCCGCTCTGATTGCACGGCGTTGTGTTCGACAAGGTAGATCCGGACTCGCCGGTGTTCGTTGTCGAGCTGGCCGTGCCGGGCGAGGTGATCCTGCCATTTTGGGCACTGATCGATCGGCTTGGCGGCAAGCTGCCATGAACCGATGGATAGTGCTTCCGGCTACGCTCAGAAACACTCAGCCGCTTGGCAGCCTCTGAGCTCAGGAAGTCGGGCGGGGCCGGGCTGGTGTACGACAACAGCCTGACCCTCGACATGAAGACCGGGGCGGCGAACATCGGCAAGGTCGACGGCGGCACGCTGCGGATGGTCGTGACCTCCGACGGTAAGCAGGTCTTCGACTTCCCGGTGTCGTTGGGCAAGGCGAGCACCCCCACCTTCAACGGCGTCAAGGTCGTCATGGAGAAGGACGCGGTCGAGCG
>NZ_JBEPEH010000095.1:0-10059 GCF_040300725.1 Dactylosporangium sp. NPDC000244 | reverse complement strand
GCAGGGCAGGGCGGCCCGGCCCGATGCGGCGCGGGGCGACGCGGCGCGGGGCGACGCGGCGCGGCGCGGGGCGGCGCGGGGCGGCGCGGCGCGGCGCGGCGCGGGGCAGGGCAGGGCGGCCCGGCGCGGGACCAAGCGTGCCGGCGCGGCGCGGCCCGATGCGCGGTCAAGCGCGCCGACGCGGGATCAGCGCGGCGTCAGGGGTGCGGGCGCTCGGCCCGGTGCTCGCGCAGGAGGTCGCCGCCGAAGTCGGACTCGGGGCAGCGCAGCACCGTGTGGGCGTGGTTGCCGTCGGCGCTCGTGTTGTCGTACTCGATGAGCAGATCGGGCCCCTGCACCCGATAGTAGTGGCGCCCGCCGCGCTCCGGTGGCCCCTCCCACGCGAAGGTGAGGGCATCGCGGTCGACGGCCGGGCGGACGTCGGCGGGGAGGCGGTCGAGGTACAGGGCGACGAGATCTTCCAGCCGCTCCCGGGCCGCACGCGGTAGCTCGGCCGCGGGCACGCCGGGCGGGGGCGGCACCACGTCGGCGCGCGGGCCGCTGTAGATGTCGACCGGCGCCTCGGGCCAGCGCAGCACGTGCCCGCGCAGCGACTCGGGCAGCGCGTCGAGGAGCTCGAACGCGAGGTCCTGCTCGGGGCCGAGGGGGCGCAGGACGGGGCGGCCTCGGTAGTACGTGGCCAGGGGGTTGGCGCCGAGGAACACCGGCGTCGGGGAGACCGCGTCGCCGTCGAGGGTCATGGTGGCGGAGAGGTGATGGCCCTCGAAGCGCCAGCCCCAGCGCCCGGCCGGGCCGGGTTCGCCGAAGACGATGACGCGGTAGTCGTCGCTGTGCCGCCCGCGGCCGTAGCCCTCCTCGCGGTCCAGCACCTCCTCGAGCGCGACGACGCCCATCGCCTGGGCGAACGCGTGCGGGCGCAGCGCGGTGGCGAGCAGCCTATGGGCGGCCTTGCGCGCGTCCGGCTCCAGCTCGCCGAGCGAGACGCCGGGGCGCGGCGCGGGCCGATACTCGATCCAGCGCCGCTTCGCCACGTCCTCGAACGGCGCGCGCACACCGGCCGGCGCGGCCCGCAGTAGCCGGGCGGCCTCGGCCCGCATCGCGGCGGCAGTCGTCATGGGACCAGTTCTACCCGAACCCGCGAAAGATCGACCGCCACAGCCCGCATCGCGGCGGCAGTCGTCGCCCGAACCCGCCAACGCTCGGCCGCCCCGGCCCGCGTCGCGTCGGGCAGCCGTCACCCGAACCCGCGAGCGGTCAGCCGCCACGGCCCGCAACAACCAGGCAGCCGCGGCCCGCACGGCCGCGGCAGTCGTCACGCGACCAGCTCCACCCGAACCCGCCTCTACCCGAACCCGCGGAAGACCGGCTCGATGGTCGCCGCCGCGATGTGGACGTCCGCGGAGACCAGGGTGCGCAGGCGATCGGGCGGGTGGTGCGCGGCGAGACGGCGCTGGAGGCTGGCGGCCTGCACGCGCCAGAGGCCGAGCAGTGCCACGGCGGCGATGTGGGCCGCCGGGGCCGGCTCGGGCGCGGACGACCGGTCGGCGAGCAGGCGCGCGGCCGTCTCGGTGAGGCGGTCGATCATGTCGTGCTGGTGCGAGCGCAGCTCCGGGGTGCTCGTGCTCAGCTCGCGGAAGCGGCGGAGGGTCTCGCTCGCGGCGGCCGGGTCCGGCTGGCTCGCGAGCCAGGCGGTGAGGCCGTCCAGCTCGGCGTCGAGCACGGCGAGCGCGGCCGGCAGCGGCGGCGAGCCCGGGTCGGCCAGGGCCGTGCGCAGGGCGGTCAGGGTGTCGTCGAAGCGGTCGAGGAGCAGCGACTCCTTCGTCGGGAAGTAGTTGAAGACCGTCCGCTCCGACACCCCGCACGCCTCGGCGATCTCGGTGACCCGCACGTCGTCGAAGCCGCGCTCCAGGAACAGCCGCGTCGCCGTGGCCGACAGCCGGGCCCGCATCTGCCGCTTCTTGCGCTCCCGCAGGCCCCCGGTCTCCTCGGCCGCGGCGCCGTCGGGCAGCCAGGTGACCGCCGTGTCGCTCATCCCGCCATCGTACTTCAGCCGCTGCAGAAATCCTGCTACCGTAAACTTGCAGCTGCTGAAAGAAGGCGCCCCCAGGTGCGGGGTGGAGCTGAAAGAAGGCGCCCCAGGTGCGGGGTACAGACCGAAAAGAAGGTGTCCCATGGCGGTGCTGCAGGCACTCGGCCTGATCCTCGCGGGGTTGCTCGCCGGCGAGGAGTTCATCGTCCGGTACGGGGTGCAGCCGGCCCTGCTGAGCCTCGACGACCGCGCGCACATCCAGGCCCGGGTCGCGCTCGTGCGCAGCCTGCGCGTCGTAGTGCCCGTGATCATGCTCCCCGCGGTGGCCGTTGCGGTCGCGGTGCTCGTGCTGGTCGACGGCCCCGGGACCGCGTGGCGGTGGGCTGGGGTCGCGGCCCTCGCCGCGTTCCTGGGCTTCTCGTTCCTGGGCACGGTCCCGATCAACATGAAGGTCGCCGGCTGGGACCCTGACGCCCCGCCGACGGACTGGCGCGCGACCGTCACCCGGTGGCAGCGGCTCGACGTGCTGCGGTCCTCGGCCGCGATCGTGGGCTTCGCCTGTTTCGCGGCGGCACTGGCGGTACAACTGGGATAGGTTTCGGCTTCCTCGCCCGGGGGAACGCCAGCTGCGGCGAATGCGGGGAGGTGGCGGGGTGACGGCGGACGGACGGGTCAACGACCCGGAGGCGCTGCGGGCCGAGATCGTGCGCACACGCGCCGCGCTCGGGGAGACGCTCGAGGCCCTGGCCGCGAAGGCCGACGTCAAGGCCCGGGCGAGGGCCGCCGCCGACCGCACCGTGCACCGCACCGTGGCGCGCCTCTCGGCGCGTCGCACCCGGATCGTCCTGGCCGCCGGGGCGACGATGGTCGTGGGAGCGATCGTCGCGCTCGCCCTGCGCGGCCGCCGCCCGAACCGACGTTCTTGAGGGAGACATGATGAAGCTGCTGCCCATCGCCGCGGGCCTGGCCGTCGGCTACGTGCTGGGGACGCGCGCCGGCCGCGCGAAGTACGAGCAGATCGTGGACAACGCGCGCCAGGTCCGCGCCAACCCGACGCTGGGCCAGCTCAGCGAGGCGGCCCGCAACATCGCCACGCCGCCCAGCACGACCTTCGGCACCACCCGCACCAGCTGAGCGCCGCCGCGGAGTCAGTGCGTCAGGAGGCGTTCGGCGACGTCGAACGCCTCCTCGCCCGCGGTGCGGTGCTCGGTCACGAACGCGTGGACGTCACCGTCCGCCTTCGCCGGCACGCGGCCGCACGCCGAGATGCCGCGCAACTGGCTGAAGACGCACAGG
The DNA here is from genome assembly GCF_040300725.1 of Dactylosporangium sp. NPDC000244. NCBI lineage: Bacteria > Bacillati > Actinomycetota > Actinomycetes > Micromonosporales > Micromonosporaceae > Dactylosporangium > Dactylosporangium sp. NPDC000244. The sequence continues at coordinate 6,734 of NZ_JBEPEH010000095.1, read as the reverse complement.
ACCCGGCCGCCGGCCGTCGTCTCGGCCGCCTCGTGCAGGGACTCGCAGCGGCGGAACAGTTCGGCGAGCCGGCGCGACGCGGCGCTGTTGTCGGTGTAGATGCCGCCCCAGCCGACCTGCAGGAGCACGGCGAGCGGGCCGTGGACGAGGTGGTAGTTGATCGCGTACGAGTTCACGCCGTGCCCCGCGTGGCTCATGGCGACGTAGTCGGGCACGCGCGACGCGAGGACGTCGGCGGGGAAGTCGGGCTCGAACATGTACATCCGGAAACTGTCGATCTCGCGCGTCGCCCAGCACCAGTCGCGCACGGTGCGCAGCCGCGGCCGCAGCGACTCGGGAACCGGTGGGACCGGCAGGCGGCTCTCCGTGAAGGCGGCCACCATCTCCGCATAGGCGGTGTGCACGCGACGATTGTCCGGCCGCCCGACCCGGCCGCGCAATGCGTTGCGACACCCGGAATCGCTCCGCCGAACGGCTCAGGTTCGGGCGGCGCCGATGCGCGGGCGCAGGGCGGCCCAGACCGCCGCGGGATCCGGGGCCTGGGCGATCTGGCCGGCGACGCGTTCGGCGTGCAGACGGTACGACGGATCGCCCAGCACCTCGGCAACCGCCTCGGCGGCGCGCGCGGGATCGTCGATCGCGATGCCCGCCCCGGCGGCGACGACCCGCTCGGCGTTCTGCGGCTTCTCGGCGCCCTTCGGCCACAGCACCATCGGGACGCCCCGGCTCAGCGCGGCGAGCACGGTCCCGGCGCCGCCGGCCGCGAGGACCACGGAGACGCCCGCGTCGAGCAGCTGCGCTATCGGCACGAAGCCGACGAACCGCACGTTCGCCCGCGCATCGGCGAGTGAGCGCGGGAGCCCGGCCGGTACCGTGGCCAGAACGTCCACATTGTCCAGTGCGGCCACCGCGTCGACGAGGGCGTCGAGCGGCCCGGCCTCGAGCAGGACCGTCCCGAGCGTGACGAGCACCCGGAAACCGGCCGGGGCCGGCAGGTCGAAGGGCTCGGTCCCGGTGTACGCCCTGGGCCGGATCGCCAGCCGGTCCTCCGCCGGCACCCACTCCGGCCCGTGCAGCGCCGGCGGCCAGAGGTCCACGAGCGCCAGGCGGGCGGGCCGGGCGAGGCCGCGCGCGGCGTACCGCGGGGCCAGCCGCGCCTCCATCGCCGGCCCGAGCTCGGGCGGCGACACGGGCAGCCCGACCGCGTGCCGGATGAGCGGCACGCCGAGGGTGGCCGCGACCATGGGCCCGATCGTGTCGTACTCGTCCGCGACCACGACCTCGGCCCCGAACTCCCGCGCCCGGCGCAGTGCCGCGTCGAACGAGGTGTCCACGAGGGTCCCCGCGAACAGCTCGGCCACCGGTTCGAAGCCCGAGTTCATGTCGGCGCCGCCGGTGCGCCGGTCGTTCTCGGCGAGCAGCTCGTCGACGCCGGGCCCGGCGGGGAGCACCGGCAGCCCGCCGACCAGCCCGGTCAGCGACTCGGGGACGGCGAACGCCACGTCGTCCCCGGCGGCCGCGGCGGCCTCGGCGAGCGGAAGCACCGGCAGCAGATGCCCGTGGATCGGCACGGCGGTGAAGAGCACGCGCATGGACCCGAATTATTGCACCGCGACGGGCAACCGTTCGACCGCGTCCGCGAGCCACGCGTCGGCGCCGGGGCACCGCGGGCCTAGGCTGACTGCCGTGATCACGGTGGCCACCTGGAACGTGCTGCACCGCGTGCACGCGGAGAACTACGCCGAGCCGGTCGCGGCCGCCTGGCCGGACGAGGCGCGGCGCATCGCGGCCGTCACCGCGCGGCTCGCGGGGCGGGACGAGGACGTCATCGCGCTGCAGGAGGTCAGCGGCGACCAGCTCGCGAGCCTCCGGGAGGTCCTCGCGCCGGAGCAGGTGCATGCCATGTCGTACCCGCGGGTGCCGACGGTCCGCCGCGGCACCCCGCGGCTTCGCGACGTGAGCGAGCACCTCGTCGTGATCGCGCGGGGCGAACGGGTGGCCGGCGACGCGTTCGACGGCGACCCGGGCAAGGGCTTCCTCGCCGTGCGGACCGGGTCGGCGCTCGTCGTCTCGACGCACGTCGGGTTCGGCGACGCCCGCACGGCTCAGCTGGCGCGGCTCGCGTCCCTCGGCGACGGCCCGGCGGTGCTGCTGGGCGACTTCAACGCGGACCGCGAGACGATCGCGGCCGGGCTCGGGCCCGGGTTCACCCTCGCCGAGTTCGCGCCCGGGGCGCCGCCGACGCGGCCGGGGGCTCGCAGTCCGTACATCGACCACATCGCGGTCCGCGAAGGAGTTCCCGGACTCGCGACGGTCGAGGACGCGGGCGGGCTGTCGGACCACAACCTCGTCGTCTCGCTCATAGGAAGCTGACCCCGGTCAGCTCCTCGGCCGCCGCCCACAGCCGCCGGCCGACCTCGGGATCGGCCGCCTCGCGGCTGCGCCGGGCCGCGGTGACCGGCCCGCGCGTCTCGAAGAGCCCGGCCGGCCCGAAGAACTCCCCGCCCCGCACGCCGGGGTCGGTCGCGGCCCGCAGCTGCGGCAGCGCGCCCTGCTCGACCGGCTGGGTGGCGAGCAGCCCGGCCCGGGCGATCACGCGCCCGAGCCGCCCGCGGTGCTCCCAGGCCCGCGGCGTGAGGTTGGTGCGGGTCAGCCCCGGGTGCGCGAGGGCGCTGACGATCGGCGACCCGGCCGCGCGCAGGCGCCGGTCCAGCTCGATGCCGAAGACGGTGGTGGCGAGCTTGGACCGGCCGTAGGCGGGCGAGGCCCGGTAGCCGCGCTCGAACATCAGGTCGTCGAAGTCGAGGTGCGCGTTCTTGTGCGTGATCGAGCTCAGGTTCACCACCCGCGGCGCCGGGGCCGCGGCCAGATTGCCCAGCAGCAGCCCGGTCAGCGCGAAATGCCCGAGCAGGTTGGTGCCCAGCTGCAGCTCGAAGCCGTCGGCGGTGGTCCGGCGGGGGCCGAGCAGCACCACGCCGGCGTTGTTGACCAGCAGGTCGACGGCAGGGTGATCGGCGGCCAGCCCCGCCGCGAACGCGCGCACCGAGGCGAGCGAGGCCAGGTCCAGCTCCCGGACCTCGACGTCGCCGCCGATGCGCCGGGCGGCCTCGGCCCCGGCGGCGGTGTTGCGCACGGCGAGCACGACCCGGGCGCCGTGCCGGGCCAGCTCGGTCGCGGTGACCAGGCCGAGGCCCGAGTTCGCACCGGTCACGACGGCGACCCGGCCGTGCTGGGCGGGCATGTCGGCGGTGGTCCATCCGGTCATCTGCGGCCTCCAAACCTTCGTGGTCGACACGACGCTAGAGCCGCCGGGCCCGGCTTCCGTCGTTCTGCCAGACCTACCCTGGGCGCCCGGCGGCGCGGCACACTTGCCCCATGCCCCATCCGTACGCCCGCGAGCTCGGCGACTTCCTGCGCGCCCGCCGCGACCGCCTCCGCCCGCACGACGTGGGCCTGGAGCCGGGCGGCCGCCGCAAGGTCGCCGGGCTGCGCCGCGAGGAGCTGGCCCTGCTGGCCGGGCTGAGCACCGACTACTACCAGCGGATGGAGCAGGGGCGCGAGGTACGGCCGTCGGATGACGTCCTCGACGCCCTCGCCGGTGCCCTCGGCCTCGACGAACAGGAGCGCCGGCACCTGTTCACCCTCGCCCACGCCGCCCGCCGGCCGATGCCGGACCGGGTGGAGCGCGGGCCGGAGCGGGTGCCGGACAGCACCCGGCGGCTGCTGCGGGTGATGGACACCCCGGCGGTCGTGCTCGGCCGCCACCTGGACCTGCTGGACTGGAACCCGAAGGCCGTGGCGCTGCTCGGCGACCCGGACGGCTACCCGCCGGACCGGCTCAACATGCTGCTGCTGATGTTCGACGACACACTCACGAGCCGGCGCAGCTGCCCCGACTGGGAGCAGCAGGCCCTGGACTACATCGGCATGATGCGCGCCGCGGTCGCCACCGACCCCACGCACCCGCGGGCCACCGCGATCGTCGGCGAGCTGAGCATCCGCAGCGCCGAGTTCCGGCGGTTGTGGGGGCGCCACGACGTACGCGAATCGGTCAGCGGCACCAAGACGTTCCGGATCCCCGAGGTCGGCGACGTCGTGCTCGACTGGGACACGTACCCGCTGCCGGGCAACCCCGGCCCGGTCATGCTGGTGTTCACCGCCGAGCCGGGCACTGCCCACGCCGACCGCCTGCGGCTGCTGTAGCCCCCCGCGCGTCAGCCGTCCCCGGCCGCGATCATCTGCGCGAGGGCCCCGGCGACGAGGGCCACGGGCCGTTCGTCGTCGCCGGCCAGGCGCCGCAGGGTATCCAGCGCCATAGTTCCGGGCAGCTCGGCCAGCGCCTGCGTCAGCCGAATCCGCACCGCCGAGCCGGCCCCGGGCGCGTCGAGCTCGGCGACGAGCGCGCCGAGGATCCGCCCGCCCCACTCCCCCTCCCGGGCCAGCGCCCCGAGGAGCTCGGCCGCCTCGACGTCGTTCGGCCCCTCGACGACCATCCCGACGAGCGTCGGTACGGCCGCGGTCACCCCTCGCGCGCCCAGCGCGAGCGCGGCCTGCCGCCGGATCGCGGCATCCTCGTCCTCGAGCGCCCCCGCCAGCAGCTCGGTCGCCTCCTCCTCGGGCAGCTCCGCGAGCGCCAGCACCGCCCGCCGCCGGACCTCCGCGTCGCCGGAGCCCAGCCCCGCCGCCAGCCCCGCGACCCCCTCGCCCCCGGCCCGCGCCAGGGCCCACCGCAGCGCCCCGGCCACGTTCGGGTCCGACTCGGTGAGCACCGCGCGGGCAAGCACGTCGGCGGGGACGGGCGCGGCCTCGGCCGGCGCGAGGGCGGCCTGCTGCCGGCGCGCCGCGCTCGGCGACGCCAGCCCGTGCAGCAGCTCCACGACCCGGGCCACGTCCGGCCAGGCGGCGGGCCCGGCCGCGTCGACCGTCCGGAGCCGGTCGAGCAGCTCCCGCTCCCGCTCGAGGCGCTCCCCGGTCCGCCGAATGAGGTCGCGGACCAGCGCGGACGGCGTGAACCCGGGGTCCTCGAGCGTGCGCGCGATCTCCCGCAGCGACAACCCGAGCGACCGCAGGCCCTCCACGTAGAAGATCCGCCGGACGTCCTGCGGGGTGTACTCCCGGTATCCGCCCACCGTCCGCCCGGTCGGGCGCACCAGTCCGAGGGAGTCGTAGTGCCGCAGCATCCGCGCACTCACCCCGGACCGGCGCGCCACCTCACCGATCAGCACGCAACTGCTCCTCCCGTTCCCGCCCGAGCGCGTCGACCCGCCTCGCCGCGTCCACGTCCGGCGCGAACGCCGCGTCCGGATCGCGCAGCAGCCGCTCGGTCGCGGCCGCGTGCGCCCGCACCCCGGCGTCGGGGTGCGCCGCGGCCGCCCGCAGCACCGGCTCGACGACCTCCCCGAGCCCGGCGAGGACCCGGCTCAGGCTCAGTTGTACCTCCCGGTCGCCCCGCCCGAGCTGCGTACCCAGTTCCGCGGCGAGCGCCGCCCGCTCGCCGTCGGGCACGAGCACGACCGCCGCCCGCCAAGCCGCCCGGGCGACCTCGTCGTCACCGTCGCGCAGCAACGCGACCGTGATCGCGGGCCAGGCCCCGGCGTCCCCGATCTTCGACAGCGTGTGCAACGCTTGGCTGCGCGCCTGCGCCCGCTCGGACTTGAGCTCCGCGAGCAGGCGCGGCACGGTGACGTCGCGCGGCAGGCGGGTGAGCGCCCACGTGAGCATGTCGCGCACGAAGAAGTCCGGCTCGACCGCACACCGCGCCACGAGCACGTCGGCGTACCCGTCGCCGGCCCGCGTCCCGATCGCGAGCGCCGCCTTGAGCCGCGTGGACGCCTTGGACGCACCGAGCGCGTCCGCGAGCCGTGTGTCGTATTCGTAGCCGGATGCCGAGTTCATGCGAACCAGTCAAGGCCTTGACACAGTGAGAAGGTCAAGGTCCTTTGTTCGCCCGCGCATCAGGCGCCGAAGCCGGCGTACCGTCCTCCGTGGCGGTGGGCCAGCGCTGACAGCTGCGCCACACGGGCATGGTGGCCCGGATCGGGCGGAAGCTCGGGAAACGCCGCGGCGATGTGCCGATGGCCCGGTCCCGTCTGGTCTTCGATCTGATCACTGACCTCGGCGCCGAGCTCTACCAGGTCCGCCACGCACGCGGTGACGATGCCCGGCTCGTCCGGGATTTCGACGTAATGGACGGTTCGCCGCGGCGCCGGTGGTGGGTAGTCGCCGTAGTCGTCGGACATCGCCCAGTGCATGCGCTGGCACAGGTCGGCGAGCAGAGCGTTCATCGCTCCGGCCGACGCGCCTTCGGGCAGCGGTCCGTGGTCGGTGAGCCGGTCGAGCAGCCTGCGCACGAACTCCGGCGGAAGCTCGTCGGCGAGGAGTTGGGCGTGCACGGTGACCAGCACGCCGAACAACGCCTCGAGGTCCGGCAACGGCAGCGCTCGAGGAAGTGACTCCATACCCGCCACGCTACTGACCCGCCCGCCCGCCGGACGCGGCTCGGTGCCGGCTTGCCCATGTATGTGGACGAGTTCGCTGCGCGGCAGTCGGGCTGCGGCCTAGCGGCGGCCGGTCCGTGCCCACCACAGCGGGTGACCCGCATGGCCGGGCCAGGCTTCTTGTCCTGCCGATTGAACGGCTGGCGGCTAGTGTTCTGAGTCGTTAGAAGCTTTATTGATCCGGTTGCAGTAGTTGGCGAGGTTGTCGAGGATTTGATCGGCGGTTTTGGTCCAGAC
>NZ_JBEPEH010000094.1:0-11078 GCF_040300725.1 Dactylosporangium sp. NPDC000244 | reverse complement strand
GGTGTGGACGTGGCGCTGACCGAGGTCGACGTCACCAACGCGTCGACGTCGCAGTACGCCGGGCTGACCCAGGCCTGCATGAACGTGCCGCGCTGCGTCGGCATCACCGTGTGGGGCGTGCGCGACAGCGACTCGTGGCGCTCCGGTGAGAGCCCGCTGCTGTTCGACGGCGGCGGCAACAAGAAGGCCGCCTACACCTCGGTCCTCAACGCCCTCAACGCCGCCGGCCCGACCACCTCGCCGACCGGCGGCGGCACCCAGTCCCCATCGCCCACGCCTACGACGGGGGGCGGCGGCGGGGGCCGGATCGTCGGCGCACAGTCGGGCCGCTGCATCGACGTGCCGAACGCGTCGCACACCAACGGCACCCGGGTCCAGCTCTACGACTGCAACGGCCAGACCAACCAGGCCTGGACGTACACGTCCAGCAAGCAGCTGCAGGTGTACGGCAACATGTGCCTCGACGCCGCCGGGTCCGGCAACGGTGCGGCGATCCAGGTCTACAGCTGCAACGGCCAGACGAACCAGCAGTGGAACGTCAACAGCAACGGCACCATCTCCGGCGTGCAGTCCGGGCGCTGCCTGGACGTCTGGGGCACCGGCAACGGCCAGCAGGTGCAGCTGTACGACTGCTGGGGCGGGGCGAACCAGCGCTTCAGCCTGAGCTGAGCTGAGCCGATCCACCGGGGCCGGTGTGGCGGTGGGCTCCCACCGCCACACCGGCCTACGCCAGCGCGGGCCGGACGCGGAAGGTGCTCTCGGCGCGGAACGCCGCGGTGCCGTCCGCCTGCCGCACCCACAGCTGGTCGCCCTCGCGGTGGATGAAGTACCCGCGGTAGTTCGACGCCTCCAGCATCACCTCGCCGTCGCTCGAGGCGCGCGGGCAGAACGTCGCGTCGCCGCGGAACAGCCACGTGCCCTCGTTGCGGCTCAGCCGCAGCCGCCAGGACGAGTGGCGCAGGTACTGCCCGTCGGCGGCCCGCAACGAGTAGCAGCTCGCGTCGGCCAGGCCCGGCACCGCCTCGAACGTGGCCCGCTGCCGCGAGGATGCGGTGCGGGGCTCCACGAGGACGCCGAGCTGCTGCCCGTCGGTGCCGAGGTAGCGCCCGGCGGCCGCCGCGAACTCCAGCGACACCGGCCCGGGACGCAACGCGACCGGCGGCGCCGATGACGGCGGCGGCGCTTGGCCGGAGGGGCTCGCCGCCGACGATGGCGGCGGCGAGGGCTCACCCGCCGGCCAGGTCGCGGCGGCGGCCACGACCCCGGCGGTCAGCGAGCCGGCGACGACCAGTTTCGCGACCGGCAGGCCGGCCAGCCAGCCGGCCTTGGCCGAGCCGCTCGCGGTGGCCTTGACGACGGCGGGGTAGGCGGTGCCGGCGCCGATGACGGTGTCGTGGGCCGCCAGGGCGCCGGTGAGCGCGGCCGGTACCGGCAACAGCGCGAAGCCGGACAGGAGCCGCTCGGTGCCGACCATCCCCTCGGCGGTTCGCGCGCAGGCCACGCAGGAGCGGGTGTGCCGGGCGATCCGCTTGCGCCACAGCGGGCCGGGGATGCCGTCCCAGCCGGCGACGACCGTGTCCAGCCACGGGCAGCGGGGCCGCGCGTCCAGCGCCGCCACGAGCACCCGCGCCTGCTCGAGCCGGTTGCGCATGCGCTGGATGCGCACACCGGCGTGCACGACGCCGACGCCGAGCGCGGCGGCGAGCTCGGCGCGGGTCAGCTCCTCGCCGATCTCCAGCCACCACAGCGACCACAGCACCCGGTCGTCGGGGTCGAGCCAGCCGACCGCCTGCCCGACCTGCCGCCGCTGCCCGGAGAGCTCCACGCGCAGGACGGTGAGGTCCTCGAAGTCGTCGGCGTCCGGCACATCGGTGAGCGCCTCCAGGGGCGCCCGCCGCCCGGCGGTGATGCGCTCGCGCTGCAGGGAGGTGCCGGCCTGCCGGACGGCGATCGCGGCCAGCCAGGCGCGGAAGCTCTCCGGTTCGCGCAGCGACGGCAGTTGCCGCAGCGCGCGCAGCATCGTCTCCTGCACCACGTCGTCGACGGCGTTCGGGTGCCCGGCGAGGGCGCGGCGCACGATGGTGTACACCAGCGGCAGGTGCGCCTCCAGGAGGTCGCCGAGCGCGCGCTCGTCACCCGCTTTCGCCGCCGCGGCCAGGGATGCCCGGCCGGCCTTCGTCGTTGCCAAATGCCATCACCGGCCGTTGCGGTCGAGGGAGCCGGGTGTCCATCTCGGCATACCGCCCGGGACATTGTCAAGCAGTCCCGGCTCCCCCGACCGGCTCCGGCCGTGCGGATCAGCGGTAGCCGGCCGCCGTGATGTTGGCCTGCACCGCGTCCTCGATGGCGTTGCTCGGGTAGCCGGAGGTCATGACGCCCTCGTAGAAGGTGCCGGCGGAGCCGTGGCTGTTGTCGCCGCCGATGCCGAGGATGATCGCGCCCTCCTTCTTCATCGGGTTGTAGCCGCTGACGTTCGGGCGTTTGCCGTCGTAGAACGTCGACAGGCTGCCGGACTGGGCGTTGCCGGCGCGGATGGCCCAGTGGTTCGCCTCGCCCTTGACGATCGCGGTCAGGAACCTGTAGCTGACGCTCGGGTCGTTGGCGTTGTACCCGGCGTTGACGCCCGAGAACAGCCCGTTCTCGAGGTCGGCCATGACCCAGGGGCCGTTGCCGGTGCCGTAACCCCAAACCTTGATGTTGCCGAAGTAGATGGCTTCCATGGTGCCGTTGCCGTTGTCGCGGCTGTTGGTCTCGGCGTTGCCGTAGTCGAAGCAGCAGCCGCCGTTGTAGTGGGTGCCGTCGAAGATGGCGTACATGCCCTCGGGCTGGTCGCCCTTGGCCACGCCGTTCGTGGCGTTGTTGCGGTAGCCGGTGCCGGCCGCGACGTAGACGCCGTAGGCCTTGTGCCCGGCGATGGTGATCGGGGCGGCGGTGGCGTTGGCGAGGTTGTCGTAGCCGCCCGCGGCCGGCCCCTGGAAGCCGCCGGGCGGGGCCTGGGTGAGCCGGTTGTTGCGGCCGGACTGGTCGTAGATGATCGTGATCAGGCACGTGGTGCCGGCGCAGAACGTGTCCTGCGTTGCGGCGTTGGCGTAGCCGCCGGGGCTGAGCACGCCGATGTCGCGGGTCGTGTTGTCCGAGGAGCGCCGCACCTGGTACAGCGGGCCGTTGTACGCGGCGTAGAGCGCCCGGGTGGTGCTGTGCGCGGCGACGCAGGGTGTGCCGCCGCCGGCGTAGATGTCGCACGGGCCGGCCGGGCCGGGCGGCGGCGGCGTGGAGGTGCTCGGGCTCGGCGATCCGCTCACGCCGCCGGTGCAGGTGACGCCGTTGAGCGCGAAGGCGGCCGGGGCCGGGTTGGAGCCGGTGTAGGTGCCGTTGAAGCCGAGGCTCGCCGTGGCGCCGGTGGCGATGGCGGCGTTGTAGGCGGCGTTGGTGACGGTGACCGCGCCGCCGGACTGGGCGGCGGTGCCGTTCCACAGCTGGGTGATGGTCTGCCCGGCGGTGAACGTCCAGGTGAGCCGCCAGCCGTTGACCGGGTCGCCGAGGTTGGTGACGTCGACGTTGGCGCCGAAGCCGCCGGGCCACTGGTTGGTCACGGTGTAGGTGACCCGGCAGCCGGTGGTGGCCGCGGAGGCGAGGTGCGTGCCGGTCACGCCGGCGGCGGCGACGGTCAGCGCGGCGGTGAGGGCGACGAGCGGCCAGCGCCGCCGCCGGGTGGAGGGTGCAGACATCGGGGTGTCCCTTCTGGGGGCTCATACGGTGCCGATGTGTGAGCGCTCACAACGCGTCGCCGACGGTGCCAGAAATGCACCGGCAATTCAAGGGCGCATCCGTCGCCGGCCAATCAATCGCAAAAGTGTTATGACACGAGCTGCGGATGAGTCTCGCAACGTCGAATTGGAACTTTCATGCCGCACCGGGGTTCACTGCGGAACAACTCCGCATTGCGCCGCCCACCGTTCGACACAAGCGATTGTGAGCGATAACAATCGCCAGCACCGACGACCGGAAGGGCGAGTCATGAATCAAGATCAGCAGGAGCCCGGCGAGAGCAGGCTGCTGAGCCGCAGAGCCGTCCTGACGACCGTGGGGGCCGTGCCAATCCTCACGGTCGCGGCGTCGGTCCTCGGGGCCACGGAGGCCTCGGCCGCGACGGCGAATGTCAATCCGTCGGCACCGCGGCAGACGATCCGCGGCTTCGGCGCCATGTCCCACGCCGTGTGGGCCGGCGACCTGACGGCGGCGCAGCGGGACACCGCGTTCGGCACCGGAGAAGGCCGTCTGGGGTTCTCGCTGCTGAGGATTCCGGTGAACGAGAACCAGTCGGACTGGGGCCGCGACCTGGCGACGGCGCAGCGCGCGGCCGCGCTCGGGGCCACGGTCTTCGCCTCGCCGTGGAACCCTCCGGCCGGCATGACCGAGACCTTCACCCGTGGCAGTCAGACCAACGCGAAGCGCCTCAAGTACAGCGCGTACGGCGCCTACGCCCAGCACCTGAACGACTTCACCACCTACATGCGCAACAACGGCGTGAACCTGTACGCAATCTCGGTGCAGAACGAGCCCGACTATGCCTCGACGTGGACGTGGTGGACCGCTACCGAGATCGTCAACTTCTTGAAGGCGAACGCCGGCGCGATCAGCACCCGGGTGATCGCGCCCGAGTCCTTCCAGTACGTGAAGTCCATGTCGGACCCGATCCTCAACGACCCCGCGGCGCTGGCCAACGTGGACATCATCGGGGCGCACCTCTACGGCACGCCGTACGCGAACTTCCCGTACCCGCTATTCCAGCAGAAGGGCGCGGGTAAAGAGCTCTGGATGACCGAGGTCTACTACCCCAACAGCACCGACTCGGCAGACGCCTGGCCCGGGGCGCTCGACGTTGCCGAGCACATGCACCACGCCATGGTGGACGCGGAGTTCCAGGCGTACGTCTGGTGGTACCTGCGGCGCAGCTACGGCCCGATGCGGGAGGACGGCCAGATCAGCAAGCGCGGCGCCATGATGGCGCACTTCGCCAGGTTCGTCCGCCCCGGATACGTGCGGGTCGACGCGACGGCGAACCCGGCGTCGAACGTCTTCGTCTCGGCGTACCGGGGCGGCAACACCGTCGTCATCGTCGCCGTCAACAAGAACACCTCGTCGGTGACCCAGCAGTTCACCCTCGCCGGCACCGCCGCGTCCGGCAGCGTCTCGAACTGGCTCACCGACGCCAGCCGGACCGTCGCGCCCCAGAGCGCGCTCACCATGACGAACGGCTCGATCACCGTCACGCTTCCCGCCCGCAGCGCGATGACGCTCGTGACCAGCATCGGCGGCACCTCGACCAGCCCGTCGGCGAGCATCACGCCCTCTGTCCCGGTCAGCCCGTCGCCCAGCCGGTCGCCCGGCGGTGGCACGGCGCCCCGGGTCACCTACACGATGAGCACCTGGAACACCGGCTTCACGGCCGCCATCACCATCACCAACACCGGCACCGCGACCATCGACGGCTGGACGCTCGCCTTCACCCTGCCCTCGGGCCAGTCCATCACCTCGGGCTGGAACGCCACCTTCTCCCCCTCCAGCGGCCAGGTGAGCGCCCGCAACGTCAGCTACAACGGCACGCTCGCCCCGGGCGCCTCGGTCGACCTCGGCTTCCAGGCCACCCACACCGGCAACACCGCCGAACCGGCGGCCTTCACCCTCAACGGCATCCCCTGCACCGTGGCCTGACCGGCACGAAGAACACCTGGCCGTCAGCCTCGCGGCGGGGTAGGCCGGTAGTCGAACCAGTCGAAATGGACGGTGCCGTGCTCCGCGTACATGCCGATGACGCGGCCGGTGAAGCCGCCGGCGACCTCGGTCGACAGGTACCGGCCGTCGAGGGTCGCCAGCGCGTCGAGGCTCCCGTCGGGCCGGGCGAGGCCGAGGGACACGGAGTCCGGCCCGCTGCGGGAGTCGTGGGTGCCCTCGAAGGGCCCCGTGTCGATCCCGAGCACCACGGGACCGTCCGGCACCGCCCGGGCCGTGACGACCGTGCGCAGCGGGCCGATGCGGGCCAGCACGCGCGCCTCGCCGTCCGCGATCTCGATCGCGTAGTGGTGCCGCTCGTCGAGGCGCACCGCGAGCCCGCCGCGCCCGCCGGACGCGTCGATCGCCGTCCGGACGCCGCAGTACCGGTCCTGCTGGCGCCGGCCGACGAAGGTGACGTCGAGGTCGTCGAGCGAGCCGCCCCGCGCGCGCAACGTCAGCCAGCCGGGCCGGTCGCCGGTGGTGCAGTGCTCGGGCGTGCGGACGCGCAGCGAGATCCAGCGCGGGTGCAGGTCGGCGAGGTCGAAGTCGTCGCGGACCGGCTCGGCGGCCGCGGCCGTCAGCGGCCAGGGCGGCTCGGGCGCGCAGAGCGACACGTCGCCGGGGACCGGCCAGCCGTCGACCCAGCGCAGCGGGGTCAGGAACGTCTCGCGGCCCAGCACGTGCCAGCCGGGTGTGCCGCCGTGCGGCCGGACGCCGAGCAGCACCATCCACCAGGAGCCGTCCGGCGCCTGGACCAGGTCGGCGTGCCCGGTGTTCTGGATCGGGCGGTCGGTGCCGCGGTGGGTCAGGATCGGGTTGCGCGGGCACGGCTCGAACGGTCCCGCCGGGCTGGGGCCGCGGGCGATGGACACGGCGTGCCCGCGCTCGGTGCCGCCCTCGGCGAGCAGCAGGTACCAGAAGTCGCCGATGCGGTACAGGTGCGGCGCTTCCGGGGCCTTGGCGCCCGGCGTGCCGGACCAGATCCGGCGCGGCTCGCCGAGGCATTGCCCGGTGTGCGGATCGATGCGGACCTGCGACACCCCGGCGAACGTGCACCAGCAGGCGCCGTCGTCGTCCCAGGCGATGTCGGGGTCGATGCCGAGGACACCCGGCAGCGGGATCGGCTCGGACCAGGGGCCGGCCGGGTCGGTCGCGGTGACGAGCAGGTTTCCGCCGCCGCTGACGTTCGTGGTGATGAGCCAGAACCGGCCGTCGTGGTGACGCAGCGTCGGGGCGTAGATGCCGCCCGACGACGCGGTGCCGGCCGGGAGGTCCAGCTGGCTCGGGCGGTCGAGCGCGTTGCCGATCTGGGTCCAGTGCACGAGATCCCGGCTGTGGAAGATCGGTACGCCCGGGAAGTACTCGAAGCTGGAGCAGGCGAGGTAGTAGTCCTCCCCCACCCGGCAGACGCTGGGATCGGGGTGGAATCCGGCGATGACGGGGTTGGTCATCCTTTGATGGCTCCGATCAGCATGCCTTGGACGAAGTGACGACCGGCGTTTCGGGCAATATGCCCGGAAGCGTAGGGAGGCTCGCGGGCCGGGGCAATGCGCACCGTTGCCGCGCCGCCGGGCCAGCACGCTTCCTTGCCCAGCCAGGCCGACCAGGATCGAGTGACGGCACGCCGCTATCGGTACGTGGTGTGGAAACTTTCAGTCCCAGAGGCACTCGAGGCGGCCGTCGAACGTCGACTCGTCCGCCTCGGCACAGAACACCTGGACGTCGGCCTTGAGCGTGGCGTCGCGCCCGGCGGCGTCGCGGTTGTACGGGAACGGGTCGGCCCGCGCCGGCTGCGGCGCCGTGCACGCCGCCGGATCGGCCGACACCGCGACCGGCGCGAGGCTGCGCACGCCGGTGGTCGGCGCCCCCGGCACACCGCCCGGTGCCACCGGGGGCGCGGCGCACCCGGCGAGCAGGACGAGCAGAACGCAGGCTCCAACCGACCGCTTCACGGCGCGCATCATACGGCCGCGGTCTTGCGAGCCGTGCGCTGCTTGCCACCTACGGCAGCACTTCGATGTACCCCTCCGTGCCGTGCACGCGAATCCGCTGCCCGTCGGCGATCAGCCGAGTCGCGTCCACCACGCCGACGACGGCCGGCAGCCCGTACTCCCGCGCGATCACCGCGCCGTGCGTCATCAGCCCGCCGACCTCCGTCACCAGCCCGGCGACGGCCACGAAAAGCGGGGTCCAGCTCGGGTCCGTGTGCGCCGTGACGAGGATGTCGCCCGGTTCGAGGTCGGCCTGGGCCATGTCCAGGACGACACGGGCCCGCCCCTCGATGGTCCCGGCGGAGACGGGCAGGCCGGCGAGCGAGCCGGGCGGCAGATCGTCGCGCCGGTACGACCCGGTGATGCCCTCCCCGTCCGAGGTGAGCACCCGCGGCGGCGTGAGCGTTTCGTACCACCGGAACTCCCCCCGCCGCGCGGCGATGAGCGAGTCGTCCGCGCGGTTCGTGCGCACGACCTCGCCGAGCTCGTCGAAGGTGAGGTAGTAGATGTCCTCCCGGTCGCGCAGGACCCCGGCCCGCACGAGGCGGTCCGCCTCCTCCAGCAGGGCCCGCTTGTAGACGAAGTAGCGGCTGATCATGCCGTACTTCGGATACTCCCGGTAGCCGATGAAGGTCCGGACCCGGTCGATCCGCTCTTTCGTCTCGGCCGCCTTGTGCTCGCCGTCCGGCAGCTCCCGGAGGCGCGCCAGGATCTCCCGCTCCTTGTCCCAGGCCGCCTGCCGGCCCGCCTCGAAGCGCCGCGCACCCGCTCCCGGCTCGAAGTTCCTGATGTTGCCGAGGATCAGCGGCACGAGCGTGGAGGGGCGTTCGCTCCAGCGCGGGCGCGTGATGTCGATCTCGCCGACGCAGCGCATGCCGTACTTGCGCAGCCAGCCCTCGACGGCTTCGCGCACAGGCCCGGGCAGCTCCTCCAGGAAGCCGTCACCGTCCACGTGCCGCAGCCGCTCCACCACGTCCGGGTGCGGGCGGATCGCGTCGGCGACGTCGAGCAGCGCCAGCCCCATCTCCGAGGTCACGTTGTGCGGCACGGACTGCGCGAGCGTGTCGGCGGCGTTCTTCTCGCCGAGCCACTCCTCCAGCCGCTCGTTGAGCCACCAGGTGGCCTCCATCGCCGGCATGTACACCCGGCGGCTCTCCTGGTCGAACAGCAGGCGCCGCAGCTCCTGCATGTCCGCGCGGATGAAGTCGAGCAGCGCCTCGCCGGACTTCGTGCGGATCTCGCGCTCCGCGGCGGCGACCGAGGCCTCGCCGCGCCCGATCAGCTCGGTGACGACGGCCGGGTCGGTCTCGATCGGCTCGAGCGCACCGCCGGCCAGCGGCCTGAGCGGGCCATCGTCGGGGAGCGGCCGGATGAAGCCGTCGCGATCGAGGACCGTGCGCACCGCGTCGGCGGTGAGCAGATCCGATTTCGCCATGAGGTCCAGGAGGGCTTCCCGAGCCGACGGTACGGCCAGGCGCTGCGTGACATCGACGAACAGACGGCCGCCGGCCACCGCCATCGGGGCCGGGGTCGTCATCTGCCAGAACGAGATCCCGAGGGGCTTCATGGCGTCGGTCATCATCTGCTGGTGGCCGACCGAGAGGTAGACGCGGTGCTCGTCGTCGCCGCGCTCGGGAATCGGGAACAGCGTGGTGATCGGCCGGCTCTGCACGATGCGGAAGTCGTCGCCGGCCAGGCACCACTCGATGTCCTGCGGGCGGCCGAAGTGCGCCTCGATCCGCCGGCCGAGCCGGACGAGCCGAAGCACCTGGGCGTCGGTGAGCAGCGCGCCGACCGGCTTGGCGACGATCTCGCCGTCGCGCACCGTGAAGGTGTCCGGGTTCGCCAGGCCGGAGACCAGCGCCTCGCCGAGGCCCGCGATCGCCTCCACGGAGGTGACCGTCCGGTTGGACGTGACCGGGTCGGCGGTGAACATGACGCCGGACGCGCGCGGGTCGACCATCCGCTGCACGACCACGGCCATGCTGACCGCCCGGTCGTCGATGCCGTTGCGCCGGCGGTACGTCACGGCCCGCTCGGTGAACAGCGAGGCCCAGCACCGGCTCACGTACCGCAGGACCTCGGCCGGCCCGACGACGTTCAGGTAGCTGTCCTGCTGGCCGGCGAACGAGGCCGTCGGCAGGTCCTCGGCCGTCGCGCTGGAGCGCACCGCGTAGGCGTCCCGCTCGCCGAGCCGGGCCAGCGCGCCGGTGATCTCGGCCGCGAGATCGTCCGGGATGGCGATCTCCTCGACGGCCCGGCGGATCTGGGCGCTGAGCGCGCGGACCGTCTCCCGGTCGTCCGGGTCCAGGCGCGCCAGCCGACCGAGGAGATCGTCGATCGCGCCCGCCACGACCTGCCTGAAGGCGTCCGTCGTCACGCAGAAGCCGTCCGGGACGCTGACGCCCTCGAGCCGCGACAGCGCGCCCAGGTTCGCGCCCTTGCCGCCGACCGCCGCGACCTGGGTCTCGTCTACTTCGTGAAAAGCCACAACACGCACGGTCGCCGATTCTGCAGCACAACCCGGCTCTTGCCGCAATCCCCCCATATTGCTATATATTAAGGTGGGAAGGAATACTCCGGCTTCGCGAAGGCCTGGATTCCCTCAATCTCCGCACCGTCCCAGCTCAGGCTCTCTACACGACCGGTATACACATGATGTATACCGGTCGTGTAGAGTCCTGGGCATGTCCATCGGTCAAGCGTTCCTGGGGCTGCTCGAGACCCGCCCCCGCCACGGGTACGACCTGAAGCGGGCCTACGACGAGCGCTTCGGCGCCGACCGGCCCCTCGCCTACGGCCAGGTCTACGCGACCCTGTCCCGGCTGCTCAAGCACGGCCTGGTCACCGTCGACTCCGTCGAGTCCGGCGAGGGCCCCGACCGCAAGCGCTACGCCATCACCGATGCCGGAGTCGCCGACGTCGAGCGCTGGCTCGCCCAGCCCGAGAAGCCCGAGCCATACCTGCAGAGCACGCTGTACATGAAGGTCGTCCTCGCCCTGTCCACCGGACGGCCCGCGGCCGACGTCCTGGACACCCAGCGGGCCGAGCACCTGCGGCTGATGCGCGAGCTCACCCGCCGCAAGGCCGGCGGGGACCTCTCCGACCAGCTCATCTGCGACCACGCCCTGTTCCACCTCGAGGCCGACCTCCGCTGGCTGGAGCTCACCACCGCCCGCCTCGACGACCTCGCCAAGGATGTCCGCCGATGACCACCCTGCTGTCCGCCGAGGACCTGCACAAGTCGTTCGGGTCCACCGCCGCGCTCGCCGGGGCCTCGATGTCGGTCGCGGCCGGGGAGATCGTCGCCGT
>NZ_JBEPEH010000093.1:0-11183 GCF_040300725.1 Dactylosporangium sp. NPDC000244 | reverse complement strand
AGGTCACGCATGCGCTGCAGGATCGAGTGGGTCTCGGTGAGCGCACCTTCAGCGGTCTGCACGACGGAGATGCCGTCCTGGGCGTTGCGCACGGCAACCTTGAGGCCGCCGATCTGGGAGCGCAGGCCTTCGCTGATGGAGAGGCCGGCCGCGTCGTCCGCGGCACGGTTGATCCGGTAGCCGGAAGAGAGCTTCTCCAGCGACTTGCTCATCTGGGTGTCGGTGACCGACAGGTTCCGGTACGCGTTCTGCGCGGCGATGTTGTTGTTGATCCGAAGACCCATGACTACTCCTCCGTGAATCGGGTCGTACAGCGGGCCGTCCCTGGCTCGCTCGTGTCCTATATCGGCTGGTCAGCCGGGCTCTTGAGGGCGAATCCGCGAACGTTCAGAAGCTTCGCGGCACGCCCAGCGGGTTGGTGATGTTCAGGCGCGCGCTCAGGTCGCCCTGGGCGGCGATGTTCGCGTAGTACGCCTCGCGCCGGCGCGCCACGCAGCCCTTGTCGCGCGCGGCCGCCACGAGGTGCGGGTCGAGGTGGTTGTTGAGCCCGTCGCGCAGCAGCATGAGTGCCTCGGCGCGCAGCTGGCTGACGCGGGACTCGGTGACGCCGAGCTCGGCGGCGATGTCGTTCATCGGGCGCTCGTCGAAGAAGTACGCGGTGACGACCGTGCGCAGGCGCTCCGGCAGGGCGTTGACGGCGTGGTGGAGGTACCCGATGCGCTCCCGGTGCAGGATCAGCTCCTCGGGGCCGGCGGCCCGCTCGGGCACCAGGTCCTCGGCCGAGCCGGCGGTGAAGCCCTGCAGGGACAGCACGACCGCGCGCTGCACGTCGTCGTCGATGCTCTTGACCTCGTCGACGGCCACGCCGAGGGCCTGCGCCAGCTCGGACTGGGTCGGGGTGCGCCCGAGCGAGGCGGTGAGCTCCTGCTGGGCGGTCTCGACCCTTCTGGCCCGGGTACGCACGGATCGGCTGGCCCAGTCCAGCCCGCGCAGCTCGTCCAGCAGCGCGCCGCGGATCCGGGTGGTCGCGAAGCTGCCGAACGGGATGCCGCGGGCGGGGTCGAACGAGCGCGCCGCGCCGGCGAGCGCGGCCATGCCGGCCGAGACGAGGTCCTCGCGCGAGACGTGCGCGGGCAGGCGGCCGAGCATCTCGCGCACGAGATGCCCGACGAGCGGGAGGTGGGTGCGCACGAGCGCCTCTCGCTCGGCGCTGGTCGTCTTGATGGCGGTGCTGGTCACGGCAACCTCTTCGTGGCAGGAGTCGGTACTCGTGGCGGGCTCTCGGTGATCGCCCGGCAAGATCCAGCTTCTGTCACTTTGGGTACACAACCGGTCTCTCTCGGTTGCGAAAAGGTTGTTCTCGGGAACGGCCCGGCCTCGCTGCCGGGCCGCTCCCGAGCCCCATGGGGAACCTCCGTGTTCCCGCGTCGTTCCGGCGTCCGTGCCACGCGGTGTCCGGGGCGTCCGTGCCCGATGCGGGCCTCCATGCCCCTGCCTTGCGAACCAACCGTGCGTCCGTGCTTTGGGCGTCCGTGCCCGGGTGGTGCTCCTACCGCCCCCGAGTCCGTTCGGGCCGCGGCTTTGCAGCGAGTTCGTCCGTCGCCTCCGGAGCATCCGTGGCGACTCGCTGCGGGTCTCGGTGTGCGCCTTACGCGGCGCGGGGCATCCCCAGCGGGGTCGTGACGGCCAGGCGGGCGCTGAGGTTTCCCTGCGCGGCGATGCTGGCGTAGTACGCCTCGCGCCGGCGAGCCACGCAGCCGTTGCCGCCGGAGCCGGCCAGCATCTCGGGGTCGAGGTGGTTGTTGAGGCCGTCGCGCAGGAGCACCAGGGCCTCGGCACGCAGCTGGCTGATGCGCGACTCGGTGACGCCGAGCTCCTCGGCGATGGCGTTCATCGGGCGCTCGTCGAAGAAGTACGCGGTGACGACCGTGCGCAGGCGCTCGGGGAGGGCGTTGATCGCCTGGTGCAGGTACCCGATGCGCTCCCGGTGCAGGATGAGGTCCTCGGGACCGGCGGCCCGCTCGGGGACCAGCTCCTCGGCCGAGCCGGCGGTGAAGCCCTGCAGGGACAGCACGACCGCGCGCTGCACGTCGTCGTCGATGCTCTTGAGCTCGTCGACCCCGACCCCCATGGCCTCGGCCAGCTCCGCCTGCGTCGGCGTGCGGCCCAGCCGGCCGGTCAGCTCCTGCTGCACCGTCTCCACCTTGCGGGCCCGGGCGCGCACCGAGCGGCTGGCCCAGTCCAGGCCGCGCAGCTCGTCGAGCAGCGCGCCGCGGATGCGGCTGGTGGCGAAGCTGCCGAAGGGGATGCCGCGGCTCGGGTCGAAGGAGCGCCCGGCGCCGGCGAGGGCCGCCATGCCCGCGGAGATGAGGTCCTCGCGGGACACGTGGGCCGGGAGCCGGCCGAGCATCTCGCGGACCAGGTGCCCGACGAGCGGGAGGTGGGCGCGCACCTGGGCGTCCAGCTCCGTGGGGCTCAGGGCGGTGGCGGCGGGGGCTTCGGCGGTGGTGGTCACGGCAACCTCTTCGTGGCAGGAGTTGGTTGGTCGAGAACCAGACTCGGCAGCCCCGGGTGCGGGCCCGGGTGACGCAAAGTTGCGAACCGGTAGTGCTCAAGCCGGACATGGAAATGCCGAACTACCGGGCGAAGACGACGCGGATGTGCGACGCGCCGGCCGCCCGGCCGACCCATCGCACGAGGGAGAGGCGGAACGGATGGCGCTGGCGGATCTCGCGAGCATCCTGTGGCGGGAGCGCGAGATGCTGGAGCTGCTGCTGTTCAAGCTGGAGGAGGAGCAGCTCGTGCTCGCCTCCGGCCGGACGCGCTGGCTCGCGCACGCCACCCGCGAGGTCGAGGTGGTGCTGGAGGAGATCCGGCGTACCGAGGTCGTGCGGGCCGCCGAGGTCGAGGCGATCGGCGCCGAGTTCGGGCTGGGCCCGAACCCGAGCCTGAGCAAGCTCGCCGAGGCCGCCCCGGCGCCGTGGTCCGACCTGCTCAACCAGCACCGCAAGGCGTTCCTGACGATCACCGCCGAGGTGAGCGCGATCGCCGAGGCGAATCGCGACCTGCTCACCACGGGGGCCCGCGCGGCGCGCGAGACGATGCTCGCCGTCGTCGGGTCCGTCGAGACCTACGGGCGCAAGGGGGAGACCGTCGCGGCCGCCCCCCGCACCCGGCTGATTGACGAGGCGATGTAGATGAGCACGTTTTCCGGCCTGAACACGGCCCTGTCCGCCCTCTACGCCCAGCGTCGCGCCCTCGACCTGACCGGGCAGAACATCGCCAACGCGAACACCGAGGGGTACTCCCGCCAGCGCGTCGAGCTCTCGCCGGTCGAGAACCTCTCCACGCCGGCCCGCTGGTCGACCAGCCAAGGGGTCGGCGACGGCGTGCGCATCACCGACGTCACCCGGCTGCACGACGAGTTCATGACGAACCGGACCCGGGCCGAGCGGGGGCTCAACGAGTACCTGCAGGCGCAGAGCATGGTCTTCGGCAACGTCGAGCAGTCCCTCGGCGAGCCCGGCGACCACGGCCTGCAGGCCCAGCTGGCCGACTACTGGTCGGCGTGGTCGGACGTGGCCAACCGGCCCGGCGACACCTCGGCCCGCACCCAGCTGCTCTCGCGCGCCAACACCGTCGCCGCGACGATGGGCACGACCCGGCAGAACCTCGACAACCTCTTCGGCGCGACCCGCGAGGCCCTCGACGCCGACGTCGCCGTGGTCAACCAGACCTCGGCGGGCATCGCCGACCTCAACGACCGCATCGCCCTGGCCAAGACGGCCAACATGCCGACCAACGAGCTGTCCGACCAGCGCGACCGGCTGGTGCTGAAGCTCTCCGAGCTCACCGGCGCGACCGGCCGGCTCAACGACAACGGCAGCGTCGACGTCTCGCTGGGCGGCAACCTGCTGGTGCAGGGCGACACCGTGCGCGACCTCAAGGCGGTCGGCAGCACGACGGTCGACGGGATCGCGGTCAACCCGGTGCAGGTGGTGTACGCCGACAACAACACCTCGGCCGGCATCACCACGGGCAAGATGGCCTCGGGCCTGGAGGCGCTGACCTCCACCATCCCGAACACGGTGGCGGGCCTGGACAGCGTGGCCGGCACCCTCATCCAGAAGGTGAACGCGCAGCACGCGCAGGGCTACGACATCAGCACCACGCCGCCGTCGAGCACGCCGAACCCGCAGCCGGGCGGCGCGTTCTTCACGGGCTCGAGCGCCAAGGACATCCAGGTGGCGATCACCGACCCGACGAAGATCGCCGCGTCGAGCACGGCGACGACGTCGTACCAGGGCGACAACGCCAACGCGCTGGCCGCGATCGCCCAGGACCCCCAGGGGCCCGACACGCAGTACCGCAACTTCGTGGTCGACGTCGGCATCCAGGCCCAGACGATCAACCGGCGCGCCCAGGCGCAGCAGGTCATCGCCGACGACGCCACGTCCGCCGAGCAGGCGGAGTCGGGCGTCAGCCTCGACGAGGAGATGACCAACCTGCTGCAGTTCCAGCGGGCGTACGAGGCCGCCGCGAAGGTGATCAGCGTCGTGGACACCACGATGGACACGCTGATCAACATGAAGAGGTAGCAGGAGGAGGGAACGGATGCCCGGCTTCCGCGTCACCGAACGGTCGGTGGCCACGAACACCCTGGCCAACCTGCAGGTCAACCTGCAGAAGAACCAGGACCTGCAGAACCAGCTCTCCAGCGGCAAGCTCATCACCAAGGCGTCGGACTCGCCCGGCGGCGCGGTCATCGCGATGCAGACCCGCAGCGACATGGCGACGCTGAATCAGTACTCACGCAACGGCGATGACGGGATGGGCTGGTTGAACCAGGCCGACACGGCGCTGACCAGCGCCTCGACTCAGCTCAACCGGGTCCGCGAGCTCGTGCTGACCGGCATGTCCAACGGCACGGGCGGCAACTCCGAGGCCCGCGAGGCGATCGCCCTGGAGGTCGACAACCTGCGCGGCTCGATGCTCGACCTGGCCAACACCACCTACCTCGACCGCCCGATCTTCGGCGGCACCACCGCCGGCAGCATCGCCTACGACCAGAGCGGCAACTACGTGGGCGACAGCGGCTCGGTGAACCGCACGGTCGGGGCCAATGCCTCGGTGCGTGTCGACACCGATGCCACGACGGTGTTCGGCTCCGGCTCCGGCAACGTCTTCAACATGCTCCAGCGGATCGCCGACGACCTGCGCAACAACCCCAGCGCGTTGCAGGCGGACCTCGCCAGCGTCGACACGGCGCAGAAACAGGTGCAGACGGGGCTTTCGGGGGTTGGATCCCGATATAATCAGGTTTCACAATTGCAGCAGGCCGCGGAGAACCGGGTGCTCGACCTGAGGACCCAGCTGTCCGATGTCGAGGACATCGACCTGCCGAAGACCATCACCGAGCTGTCCCTGCAGCAGACCGCATATCAGGCGGCGCTGGCCGCGACCGCGAAGGTCATCCAGCCGTCGCTGGTGGACTTCCTGCGGTAGGCCGCGAGGCGGCTCCAGTCATCGTGAGGAATCTATGAGCGTCGCGACCGTTGACAGTCCGGAGACGACCACGCTGCCGGTGATCGACTTCGTCGCGCCGATCCCGGGCTTCCCCGAGGACCGCCGCTTCGTGCTCGTGCGCCTGGACGACGCCGGGGTGCTGTTCTCGCTGAAGTCCGTGGACACCGACGGACTGCGGTTCCTGGTCGTCCCGCCGACGCAGTTCTTCCCCGACTACGAGGCCGAGATCGACGACGAGACCCTCGCCGCGCTCGGCGTCGCCGACCAGAGCGACCTGCTGGTGCTGCTCGTGGTCACCGCGGGGGAGGCCGGCGCCGAGGACGCCACCGCCAACCTGATGGCTCCGATCGTGCTCGACCAGCGCAGCCGCCGGGCGGTGCAGTTGATCCTCAGTCACAGCGGGCTTCCGGTGCGCCAGAAGCTCATGGTCGCCTGAACGGGGTGACGCCGGGCATTCCCGCCCGGCGATGCCGACAATTCGGGTACTGTTCGCCTATCGCCCAGCGAAGGAGCGGCTTGTGCTCGTCCTGACCCGACGTCCCGGAGAAAGCGTGATGGTCGGCGACGACGTCGTCGTCACGGTGCTCGACGTGCGCGGCGACGTGGTGCGGCTGGGCATCAAGGCGCCCCGCAGCATCCAGGTCCACCGCGAAGAGGTGTACCGCGAGCTGCAGAAGGCCAACCGCGAAGCCGCCTCGCCCAGCGACGTGGCCGTGAAGGCCCTCAGCAAGATGCTGCGCACCGAGAAGTAAGCCCAACAGCAAGCCCAGCAGCACGCCGAGACCCGGCCGCGACGCGTCGCGGCCGGGTCTCGCCGCGTGTCCGGCCCGGCTCGCGGTCGCGGCCCCCGGCAGTTCGTATTGGGTTGTATCGCGTTCGCATGCCCGCACAGCCCGATACGCCCGAGAATGAGTGCATGTCCCTGGGCGAGGCGCAACCGCGGACGCCGGACGCACCCGGTCGCCGGCCGCGGCTCCTGCCGTTCCTCGCGGTGACCGCGCTCGCGTTCGGCGTCGCCCTGCTGCCGCCGAGCGTGCACCCCGTCGCCCTCGCGGCCGCCGCCGGCCTGGTGCTGGTGCTGCTGGCCCTGGTCGTGCTCGTGCCGTGGGGGCGGATGCCGATCCTGCTGGAGGCCATCCCGCCGCTGGGGTACTTCGGCGTGGTCGTGCTGCTCAACGTCGGCAGCGACGGCGGGCCGACCGGCTACGCCCCGCTCGCCCTGCTGCCCGTGCTGTGGCTCGGGCTCTACCACGGCCGGCTCGCCACCGCGGCCGGCGTCACCGTCATGGCGCTCGTGTTCGCCGTGCCCGCGCTGCTCGACACCGACGTGCTGCGCGCCGAGTGGCGCCGGGGCGTGCTCGTCGTCGCCATCGGCATCATCGTGGCCACCGCGGCGCAGGGCTGGACCCGTCACGCCCGCGCGGCCGCCCGCCAGCTCGTGCGGGCCACCCACAGCGCCCGCCGCGACCGCGACTTCAGCCAGGCCATCCTCGACTCGACCGGCTTCCTCGTGATCGCGGCGGACGCCGACGGCACCGTCACCGCGTTCAACCGCCGCTGCGAGGAGCTGACCGGGCGGGACGCGTCCGAGGTGATCGGGCGGCCGTACCGCGACCTCGGCCTCTCCGTCGTCGACGGCCCGAGACTGGACGCCGAGCTCGCCGGCATCGCCACCACGGGCCTCCCGCGCTCGGCCGAGCGCGACTGGATCGTCCCCGGCGGCCGGCGCCGCATCGCCTGGAGCACCGCGGCGATCACCGACGACGAGGGCCGCTTCGCGCACGTGATCTGCACCGGCATCGACGTCACCGAACAGCGGCGCACCGAGCGGCTCTTCGCCGACGTGCTCGCCGCCGCGACCGAGCAGGCCATCATCGGCGTGGACCGGGGCGGGACGGTGACCGTGTTCAACGCCGGGGCCGAGCGGCTGCTGGGGTATCGCGCCGCCGACGTCGTGGGCACCGCCGACCTCGCCCGCTTCCACGCGCCCGGCGGGCTCGGCTCGCTCGAGAAGCTCTTCGCGCCCGCGCGGGCCGGCGACATGGAGCCGCGCGAGTGCGTCTACCGGCGCCACGACGGTTCCCTGGTGCCGGTGGCGCAGACCGTCAGCGTCATCCGCGACGAGTGCGGCGACGTCGCCGGCTACCTCAGCGTGGCCCGCGACGTCACCCGCGAACGGCGCACCGTCGAGGCGATGCGCCACGCCCTGGACCGCGAGCGCGACGCGACCGCGCGCCTGCGCGAGCTGGACAAGGTGCGGGCCGACCTCGTCGCGACCGTCTCGCACGAGCTGCGCACGCCGCTGACGAGCATCCTCGGCAACGTGGAGGTCATCGTCGACGGCGACGCGGGCCCGGTCGCGCAGGCGCAGGCCCGGCTGCTGGCCGCGGTCGAGCGCAACGCGCGCCGCCTGCTCGCCCTGATCGAGGACCTGCTGATGCTCTCGCGCATCGAGGCCGGGGCCGTGAAGATCAACGCCGGTCCGGTGCAGATCGCGGCGGTGGTCTCCGGCGCCCTCGAGGCGCTGCAGGCGATTCGGGGGCAGCGGGACGTACACCTGGAAGTCGACCTGCCCGAGGACCCCCTGTTCGTGCAGGGCGACCGCGACCAGCTCGAACGCGTGGTCATCAACCTGCTCGACAACGCGCTGAAGTTCACCCCGGCCGGCGGGCACGCGCGCCTCGCCGCCGACCTCGACGGGGAGCAGGTGCGCCTGACCGTCTCCGACACCGGGATGGGGATTCCGGAGAACGAGATCGACCAGATCTTCGAGCAGTTCTTCCGGTCGAGCCGCTCGCACGAGCGGCAGAGCCAGGGGACCGGCCTGGGCCTGGCGATCACGAAGACGATCGTGGAGCGGCACGGCGGCCGGATCTGGGCTACTCCGGCGACCGGGCAGGGGACCGTGGTCACCTGCCTGCTGCCGCTAGGGCCGCCCTCAGGGCCGTCGCGGGCCGGGTTCAGCCGAAGAGCGTGACCGCGGCGACCAGCGTGACGCCGAGCAGGATGGCCCCCAGGCCGACGTCGAGCGTCGCCGCGCCGCGGTCGCCGCGAGCGGTGCGTGCGATCAGCTTCACGATGGCCCTCATGTGCGTCCCCCTCAGCTCGGTGTGACTCAAGGATGACCGAGTGTGATCGGGCTGGTCTGTCCGGCGGCCGCTCGGACGGCCGCCACCGTTCACCCGACGGGCCGGTGCGGGGTGGGTGTCGAGCGGGCGCAGGTGGGCAATCAGCGGGCCATGGCGTCCCGGGCGCGTTTGCCGAAAATCACCCCTGCGAGGGGTTGCGCGGCTCAGAATGGATTCGTGCCGAAGATCGACACTGGTCTGGCGGCGATGCTGCGGGCCTTGCTACCGCTCGTACTCTGCGCGGCCTGGCTCGTGGGCGAACCACCCATGACCATGCATACCGCTCGATTCGCCGTCGTGATCCCCGGACCGCCGACCGGGCAGCCCGCCGAGGCCGCCATGGACGGCGGGCGCTGCGCGGACCCGGCCGGGACCTGGCTGGGGATGCGCTGGCGCAGCGAGCTCAAGTGGCGGGTCAACGAGAAGACGATCCCCGCCTACCTCGGCGACCGCACCGCCGTCGTGAACTCGTTGCGCAGCGCGGCCTACACGGTCGACACGGGGCGCAACGACTGCGGCCTGCCCCAGAACCTCGGGATCTCCGAGTCGTACGCGGGCAAGACCGACCGCACCGCGGGTGTCACCTCCACGGGCGGGTGCGGCCAGCGCGACGGGTACAACGCGGTCTCCTTCGGCCCGCTCAACCAGGGGCTGCTCGCGGTCACGTGCATCTGGTGGTACGGCGGCAAGGAGAACGGCCGCAGCGTCGAGGCCGACATCCTCATCGACGACACCGAGGGCCTGTTCTTCCTGAACATCCCGCCGTCGTGCAGCAACCGCTGGGACCTCGAGGGCACCATCACCCACGAGTTCGGCCACGCCTTCGGGCTCGGCCACGTCTCCTACGCCCAGCACTCGGCGCTCACCATGACCGACGGGCTGCCGGACTGCTCGACCGCGTACCGGGGCCTCGGCCTCGGCGACTACCTGGCGCTCAAGCAGCAGTACGGGACCAACTGAGCCGGCGCGCACTGCTCGAGACGGCCGCCGTCGCCGCCCCGGTGAGCGGCACCCGGGGCCGCTTCGCGCTGCTGCTCGTGCTCTCGCTCGTCGGGCCGGCGATGACCGCGCTCGGGCCCGGCGCCTCCTCGGTCGGGGCGGCGGGTTCAGCGTTGCGGTGCCGGTCTCCGTGCCGCAGCAGCGCGAGCCGCAACTGTTCGGCACCGTCCTGGGCACGCCGCGCCGGCACGACCTGCCGCCGAGCGCGCTGACGCTCGTGCCGCAGGGCTCGGGAGCGCTCGAGCGCCTGCGCGCCGAGGGCGTCCGGGTGGGCCTGGCAACGGCCTGGCACCCGGCGGGGAACGAGGCCCGCAACGCCGGTTGACGATCTTTGTGGGGTCCTGCTCACCCCTGCACCGGAGATCGTCTGATGCTGCGTTCGTTCACGAAGTTCGTTTTCGCTCCGGCGCTGGCCCTTGCCGCGACCGCCACGACGCTCGTCGTGGCCGCTGCACCGGCCGACGCCGCCGTTGTCAGTGTTCGCGTCAAGGGCTCGCTCGCCGCTCGCAGTGGCGCCGCCAACTGGTTCGGCCAGACCCGGATCGTCAAGAACAAGCAGAAGGTCACGGTCACCTGCCGGGTGAGCGGACAGTACCTGCGCGGCAACGTGCGCAAGACCGCGCAGTGGGACCGCACCGCGATCGGCGACTACATCTCGCACGCGTTCGTCTCCGGCAACCCGAAGCTCCCGGTCTGCGCCCCGCCCGCGGCCCCCGCCGCGCCGGCCGCCCCCGCCCCCGCCCCGTCCGCGCCGGTGGCCGCGGTGCCGATGGGCCCGACCGGCACCATGACCAACGAGCAGTTCCTCGCCGCCTCCATCCCCGCCGCCCAGCAGAGCCAGCGCGACACGAAGGTGCCCGCGTCGGTGACCCTGGCGCAGGCGATCCTGGAGTCGGGCTGGGGCCGCAGCTCGCTGTCGGCGAACGACAACAACTTCTTCGGCATGAAATGCTTCAACAACGCGCCGGGCTCCTACGCGGCGGGCTGCAAGGCGTACTCCACGCAGGAGTGCAACGCCGCGGGCGCCTGCGTCACGACGGTGGCGACGTTCCGCACCTACCGCACGTCGGTGGACTCCTTCCGCGACCACGGGGCGAACCTGAAGTCGCTGGCGCGGTACGCGGCCGCGTTCAACTACACGACGAACCCGAACCAGTTCATCGCCGAGATCCACAAGGGCGGCTATGCGACGGACCCGCTGTATACGACGAAGGTCGTCGCGCTGATGACGAAGTACAACCTGTACCAGTACGACCTGAAGATCTGACGCTACGGTTTCGGCGGCGGCCGGCGCTCGGTACACCCGGGCCCGGCCGTCGTTGTCGTTTCCGGGCGGCGGGTTGTGCAACTGGCCGTGCCGCTGCGGGAACTGGCTGCTGACGTGCGGCTTCGCGAAGCGTTGCAAGTAGTAAACAAAGTTAAACAAATCGCTGTCGGACATTGTTCTATGGCGATTTAGTGGGACACACTGGGCGTTCCTGACCCGTCCGCCAGCGGGAGATGCCCATGTTTCGATTCACGTTCAGGCCG
>NZ_JBEPEH010000092.1:0-12269 GCF_040300725.1 Dactylosporangium sp. NPDC000244 | reverse complement strand
CAGCGTACCGAGGACGAGCGGGACGCCTACCGGGCGGCGCTGCGGGCCGCCCTCGCCGAGTACGGCAGCGACACCGCGTTCTACCTGCTCAAGGACCTGGGCTAGAACCGGCCCCAGCCGTCGAAGCGGCTCGGACATGCCGGATTGCACGGCTCACCGAACCGCTCCGGACCGGCCACCCCTGCGGGATCAGCCGTCGATCGCTCCCGCGCCACTGCACCGGACATGGCCCAAGCGTCGCGGTCTGCGCACTGCGCGGTGCCCGCGGTGCGCGTCTGCGCCGTGCCGCGGTGCCGCAGTGCGCGCACGGTGCGCGAGGCTGAGCGCCACGGCGCGCGCGGCTGGACCGGGCCATCCGCGCCGACCATGCGGCGAGCCATTATGTCGTGAGTGACAGTCGCGATGTATCGCGTTTCGCGCTACGCTCGGCGGCAAGAGCGTGAGCGTGAGCGAGGAGTGCGCGACATGACCGCGTGGAAGATCGGCGAGCCGCAGAAGATCGTGCTCGAAGAAGGTGTCACCGACCTCAGTGTCTCGCTCGTCGCCGGGCGGCTCAACGTCGTCGGGTCCGATGACGGGCCCGCGCGCGTCGAGGTGGCCGAGATCGGGGACCGGCCCGTGCACGTCGAGGTCGGCAACGGGCGGCTCGACGTCACGCAGGAGTTCCCGAAGGGCTGGCCGGGATTTCTCTGGTGGCTGTTCCACCAGCGGTTCAAGGTCGACGTCTCGATCGTGGTGCCGACGGGGGCCGCGGTCCGGCTGCACCTCGCGTCGGGCGCGATCATCGCGTCCTCGCTGCGCAACGGGGCCACCGTGGACGTCACCAGCGGGCGGATCACGCTGCTCGGCATCGACGGGCCGGTGTCCGGGCGGGTCGTGTCCGGCTCGATCGAGGGGCTCACGCTCGGGGGCACCGTGGCGTTCGAGACGGTGTCGGGCGAGATCGTGGTGGCGGATTCGACGGCGGGGGAGGTCTCGGCTCGTACCATCTCCGGCTCTGTCACCTGCGATCTCGACAACCCTCCGGCCGGGACCGAGGTGCGCCTCGACACGGTGTCGGGGGAGATCACGGCACGGGTGCGGGAGGACAGCGACCTGCGGGTGAGCCTGCACGCGATCTCCGGGCACGTGGTGAACGGGTTCCCCGAGCTCGACCAGCACGCGAAGAACACCGTGACCGGGCGTCTCGGCACGGGGTCCGGTGGACATCTGGCGGCCAGCGCCACGTCTGGCACGATCTCGTTGTTGCGCAGACCGGTGGACGACGAGCCGCCGATGGACGACGAGGACGCCGAACCGCCCATGGACGACGAGGAAGCGATGCGCCTGATGGGCGGCGAACCGCCAACCAACAGCGAACCGTCGACCAGCAGCGAACCGCAGGCCGGCAGCCGGCAAGAGAAGCAGGACGGCAGCCCCGAGAACCAGGAAGAAGAGAAGACGGCATGAGCGCGGTGTTCAGCCACGGCCGGCTCCGGCTCTACCTGCTGAAGCTGCTCAACGAGGGCCCCCGCCACGGCTACGAGCTCATCCGCCTGCTCGAGAACCGCTTCCACGGCCTCTACGCCCCGTCGGCCGGCACCATCTACCCCCGCCTGCAGCGCATGGAGGCCGACGGCCTGATCACGCACACGGCGGAGGGCGGCCGGAAGGTGTACGAGATCACCGCCGCCGGCCGCGCCGAGCTCGACCGGCGCGCCCGTGAGCTCGAGTCGCTCGAGGCCGACATCAACGCCTCCCTCGCCGACCTCTCGACGCTCGCCGACGAGGTCGAGCAGGGCGTTCGCGGCTCCGTGCGCGACCTCAAGCGGGAGCTCAAGGAGGCCAGCCGCCAGGTGCGCAACGGCCCGGCGCCGGCGCCGGGCTCGTTCGGGTGGGGCTATCCGCCGCGACCCGGCGCCACCGGGGCCCGCCCGTCCGCCCCGCCCGCGGACGTGGTCGGCGAGCTGGAGGACAAGGCCGCGCTGCTGCTGGCCGAGGTGCGCCGCCTGGCTCGCACGGGCCGCGCGAGCCAGGAGACCATGCGTGCCACCCTGGTGGTGTTGGACGGCGCGATCGACCAGGTGAGACGCTTGCTGAGGTAGGCCGGACGGTGCCCAGGAACTTCCCAGGCAACCACCAGCCCTACTCCAGCGGAGGGCGGAAAGATATGCGCATGGGGGTACGAGGCGGCGTCGCACAATCCGGGGGTGCATCGTCGCCAGGCGTGGCGCAGGCTGAGGCGAGGCTGCTCGTGGTCGAGGACGACCCGAATATCCGCGAGCTCCTCTCCGCCAGCCTGCGCTTTGCCGGTTTTGCGGTGGACGCGGTGACCACCGGCAGTGAGGCGGTCACCGCGGCCCGCGAGGCCAAGCCCGACCTGGTGGTCCTCGACGTGATGCTGCCCGACCTCGACGGCTTCGAGGTGATCCGGCGCCTCCGCGAGGGCGGGGTGCGGCTCCCGGTCGTCTTCCTGACCGCGCGCGACGGCACCGAGGACAAGGTCCGCGGCCTCACGCTCGGCGGCGACGACTATGTCACCAAGCCGTTCAGCCTGGAGGAGCTCACCGCCCGCATCCGGGCCGTGCTGCGCCGCACCGCCGGCGATCCCGGGCCCAACCGCCTGGTCTTCCACGACCTGGAGCTGGACGAGGAGACGCACGAGGTGAGCCGGGCGGGACAGACCATCGCGCTGTCCCCGACGGAGTTCAAGCTGCTGCGGTACCTCATGCTGAACGCCGGCCGCGTGCTGTCCAAGGCCCAGATCCTGGACTTCGTGTGGAACTACG
Source organism: Dactylosporangium sp. NPDC000244 (assembly GCF_040300725.1). Classification (NCBI taxonomy): domain Bacteria; kingdom Bacillati; phylum Actinomycetota; class Actinomycetes; order Micromonosporales; family Micromonosporaceae; genus Dactylosporangium; species Dactylosporangium sp. NPDC000244. Next base: position 9,501 of record NZ_JBEPEH010000092.1, on the reverse strand, counting down.
ACTTCCGCGGCGACGACAGCATCGTGGAGTCCTACATCTCCTACCTGCGCCGCAAGGTCGACATCGCCGAGCCGCGGCTCATCCACACCCTGCGCGGCGTGGGCTACGTCCTGCGCCTGCCCGTCTGATCCGGTCCTGCGGTGCGGTTCATCGCCGACGTTCCGCTGCGGGTCAAGCTCGTGGCGGCCGTGCTGACCCTGGTCACCATGGCGCTGCTCGTCATCGGCGTCGCCAGCGCCCTGGTCATGCGCAGCTCGATGATCGACAAGGTCGACGGCCAGCTGCGCCAGCTCGCCGGCAACGTCGACCTCGACCGGCTGCAGGCGCAGGTGCAGGCCCAGTCCCGCGGTCAGACGTCGGTCATGACGCAGAGCAACTACTTCTACTTCTATCTGGCCTACAACTCCAAGGACCAGCTGGGCTGGCAGATCGTCGGGCTGTCCGACAGCGACCCCCGGCCGCCGCTGCCGGTGGGCGACGACGTGAGCGACCACATCGGTGAGCCCTACACCGTGACCGCCGCCAGCACCCGCGAGCGCTGGCGGGTGCTGATCATCAAGCGGCCCACCACCCGGCAGGACGGCGTCAACGTCATCGGCGTCGCCGAGAACCTGTCGATGATCGACAACGCGGTCGACGAGCTCGTCGCGGCCGAGCTGTTCATCGGCGCGGGCGTGCTCGTGGTCATCGCCGCCGTCGGGGTCACCATCGTGCGGACCAGCCTGCAGCCGCTGCGCGACATCGAGCGCACCGCGGCCGCGATCGCCGCCGGCGACCTCACCAAGCGCGTGCCCGAGAGCCCGCCCGAGACGGAGATGGGCCACCTCGCCGGCGCGCTGAACGTCATGCTCGGGCAGATCGAGGGGGCCTTCCGCGTGCGCGAGGCGTCCGAGGAGCGCATGCGGCAGTTCATCGCCGACGCCTCCCACGAGCTGCGCACGCCGCTCACCACCATCAGGGGATTCGCCGAGTTGTACCGCCAGGGCGCCGCCCGCGCCCCGGAGGAGACCTCGGCCCTGCTGCGCCGCATCGAGGACGAGGCCAACCGGATGGGGCTGCTGGTCGAGGACCTGCTGATGCTGGCCCGCCTCGACCAGGAGCGCCCGCTCAGCCTGGCCGACATGGACCTGCGGGTGATCGCCGGCGACGCGGTCGCGGCCGCCTCCGCCGTGGCCCCCGACCGCGACATCGCGCTGGAGCTCGAGACCGACGAGCCCATCGAGGTCAACGGCGACGAGGCGCGGCTGCGGCAGGTGGTCGGCAACCTCATGACCAACGCGCTGACCCACACGCCGCCGGGCACGCCCGTGCAGCTGCGGCTGCGCCGGGACGGCGGCGACGCGCTGATCGAGATCGTGGACCACGGGCCGGGCCTGACCGACGAGCAGGCGGCCCGCGTCTTCGAGCGCTTCTACCGCGTCGACAAGGCGCGCACCCGCCAGCAGGCCGGCGGCTCGCACAGCGGTAGCGGGCTGGGCCTGGCGATCGTCGCCGCGCTCGTGGCGGTGCACCAGGGCACGGTCTCGGTCTTCGTCACGCCCGGTGGCGGGGCGACTTTCCAGGTTCGGCTTCCCCTCACAGCCGGTTCCCAGGCCGCTCCCGGTGGCCCGCAAGCAACTCCGGCCAAGCTCAAATCATGAGCGAACAGCAGGGATGGGCGCAGACGCCGGCCGCCGAAGCACAGCAGCACATGCCTTCCAACCACGTGCCGCCGCACGTCCCGCACATGCAGCACCCCCCGCAGTGGTACCCGCCGTCGTCACCCTATGTGACGCCCGCCACTGCGGTGCCGGCTCCTCTCAAGAGCCGCCGGCTGAGCAAGGGCGTCATCGCGGTGGTCGCCGCGGTCGCGATCTCCGCCGCGTCGGCCTTCGGCGGCGGGGTCGCCGCCCTGGAGCTGCGGCCGGCGAGCGGGACGAGCACCGTGGTCAGCGCGCAGAACTCCAGCTCCTCGAAGTCGGGCAGCACGAACCTCGCCGACGTCGCGGCCGCCGTGCTGCCGAGCGTGGTCTCCATCAACACCGGCTCGGCGGTCGGCTCGGGCGTGATCATCACGACCGACGGCGCCATCCTCACCAACAACCACGTCGTCGCGACCGCCCGCGGCAACACGGTGCAGATCAGCTTCTCCGACGGCAAGTCGGGCACCGCCCAGATCGTCGGCACCGACGAGGCCAACGACCTCGCGGTCGTCAAGCTCACGGGCGGTGGCACCTATACCCCGCTGGCCTTCGCCGACAGCTCCTCGGTCAAGGTGGGCGACACGGTCCTCGCCGTCGGTAGCCCGCTGGGCCTGGAGGCGTCGGTGACCTCCGGCATTGTCAGCGCGCTCAACCGTGAGATCGACGAGAGCGCCGAGTCGGGCCAGGGCGGCCGCGGCCAGCAGGTCTCGACCGGCGCGAAGATCACGGGCGCGATCCAGACCGACGCCGCGATCAATCCGGGCAACTCGGGCGGCGCCCTGGTCAACATGGCCGGCCAGCTCATCGGCATCAATACCGCCATCGCCTCGACCAGCGAGACGGCCGGCAACATCGGCGTCGGCTTCGCGATCTCCAGCAACACCGCCAAGTCTGTCGCTCAGCAGCTGCTCAGCTAGAACCGCACCAAAGGCTGGATTCCCCTCCCAGAAAGCAAGAGGCGGCGCACTTGGCGGAGTGCGCCGCCTCTTGCCGTGCTCAGTCCGCCCAGCCGAAGGAGCGCTCCACGGCCCGCAGCCACAGCGCGTGCCCGCGGTCGCGCTGCTCGGCCGCCATCGCGGGCTCCCAGCGTTTGTCCAGCTGCCACTTCTCACGCAGCGTGTCGGTGTCCGGCCAGAACCCGACCGCCAGCCCCGCCGCGTAGGCGGCCCCGAGCGCCGTGGTCTCCGCGACCGTCGGGCGCACCACGGGCACGTCCAGCACGTCGGCCTGGAAGGCCATGAGCAGATCGCTCGCGGTCATCCCGCCGTCGACCTTGAGCGTCTCCAGCGGTACCGCCGACTCCGCCATCATCGCGTCGACCACATCCTTCACCTGCCACGCGGTGGCCTCCAGGGCCGCGCGGGCGAGGTGGCCCTTGGTGACGTAGCCGGTGAGCCCGGTGATGACGCCCCGCGCGTCCGGGCGCCAGTGCGGCGCGAAGAGGCCCGCGAACGCCGGCACGATGTAGCAGCCGCCGTTGTCCGTCACGGTCGCCGCCAGGTCGTTGATCTCCGGGGCGGAGGCGATCAGGCCCAGGTTGTCCCGCAGCCACTGCACGAGCGAGCCGGTGATGGCGATGGAACCTTCGAGGGCGTAGACCGGGTCCGCGTCGCCGATGCGGTACCCGACCGTGGTCACCAGCCCCCGCTCGCTCGGCACCGGACGGGTGCCGGTGTTGAGCAGCAGGAACGAGCCGGTGCCGTACGTGCACTTCGCCTCCCCGGGCGCGAAGCACGCCTGGCCGAAGAGCGCCGCCTGCTGGTCGCCCAGCGCGCTGGCCACGGGCACGCCGTGCAGCATGGTCTTCGCCTCGCCGTAGACGTAGGACGAGGAGCCGATCGCGGGCAGCATGACCCGCGGGATGCCGAACGCCGCCAGCAGCTCGTCGTCCCAGTCCAGCGTCGTCAGGTTCATGAGCATCGTGCGGCTGGCGTTGGTCACGTCGGTCACGTGCCGCCCGGTCAGCTTCTCGATGAGCCAGGTGTCGACGGTGCCGAAGTGGATCTCGCCCGCCTCGGCCCGCGCGCGCAGGCCCGGCACGTTGTCGAGCAGCCAGACCACCTTGGGTGCGGCGAAGTACGTGGCCAGCGGCAGGCCGCAGCGCTCCCGGAAGCGGTTCGGGCCCGCGTCGCCGGCCAGCGAGCGGATCAGCGCGTCGGTGCGGGTGTCCTGCCAGACGATGGCGGGGTGCACCGGCTCACCGGTGCGGGCGTCCCACAGGATGGTGGTCTCGCGCTGGTTGGTGATGCCGATGGCGGCGACATCGGCGCGGGAGAGCCCGGCCTGATCCAGCGCGCGGGTCGACACCGCCTGGACGTTGTGCCAGATCTCGACCGGGTCGTGTTCGACCCAGCCGGGGCGGGGGAAGCTCTGGCGGTGTTCGCGCTGGTCAAGCGCCACGATGGCGCCGTCGGCGTCGAACACGATCGCACGGGTGGAGGTCGTGCCCTGGTCGATGGCGAGGATAAACACAGTGCCATCTTCGCCGAAGCTCTGTCACGTTCGGGACGGAACCTTTCCGGCTCCTGCGGCGGCCCCTAGAGTCCGGGGCCGGAACCGTGTCCATACAGGAGCGACAGTGTCCGTCATCGAGACGCGCATCAGTGTCTGGGAGGCCCTCGCCGGGCGCGCCCCGGGTGTCCCGCTCGGCCCCGCCGATGTCGGACTTTGGCACGCGGTGACCGACCGGCTCAACCCGGCGCGGGCCCGGCCCGTGCTGCGCGAGGGTGTCGAGGCGGTCACGCTGACGTCGGCGCGCGGGGTCGAGTACGTCATGCTGCGCTCGCCCGACCACGGCGAGTCGAGCTACGTGCGCCTGACGCCCGAGGAGTACCGGCTCGCGCGGCTCATGGACGGCAGCCGCACGGTGGCGCGGCTCGTGGCCGAGTTCGCGCGCATCTCCGGACGGCTCGCCCCCGACCAGGTGACCCGGATCGTCGCCGACCTCGCCGGCAACCGGATGCTGGGCGAACTGCCCGTCGACGCGTTCAGCAAGCTCCAGCGCGTGCACCGGCGGCCGTGGCCGATCCGGCTGGGCCGGGGGCTGCTGGCCACCGCCCAGGGCCGCCGGGTCGTGCTCGCCCGCGTGGACCCGGTCGTGACCTTCCTGTACAAGGCGGGCGGTCGGCTCTTCTTCACCCGGATCGTCGCGGTGCTCTGCGGGCTCGTGGCGGCGGCCGGCCTCGGCGTGTTCGTGTGGAACTGGTTCCGCGCGGACCAGTCGGTGTTCCTCACCAACGACTCGTACTTCTCCGGCGCCCTCGTCCTGCTCGGCCTGAACGTGGTGGCGCTGGCCTGCCACGAGCTCGGGCACGCGCTGGGCGCCAAGCACGCGGGCCGGCGCGTGCCCGTCGCGGGCTTCCTGGTGTACTTCGGCATCCCCTCCGTCTTCGTGGACACCACGGACGTGTGGATGGCCGGCCGCCGCGCCCGGCTCGTGACCACCATCGCCGGCCCGGCCACCGGCCTGGTCCTCGCCGGCGCCTGCCAGCTCGTCGGCGTCTTCTTCCCCGAGCTGGAGCCCTGGACCTTCAAGCTGGCCTTCGCGTGGTACCTCAACGCGCTGTTCAACCTCAACCCGTTCATGGCCCTCGACGGCTACTACCTGCTCATGGACTGGCTCGAGGTGCCGAACCTGCGCGCCCGCGGCCTCGCCTGGGTGCTCGCCCGGCTGCGCCGCCGCCCGCCGCGCTTCTCCGAGCTCGACCGCGAGGGCCGGCTCGTCGCGCTCTACGGCATGCTCGCCGTCATCTGGATCGCGATCGCGATCAACCTCGTCTACCGCGTCTACACCGACCGCGTGGCCGGCGTCGTGACCGGCCTGTGGAACGCCGGGTGGCTCGCCCGGGGGCTGCTCGCCGTGATCGTCGCGGGGCTGCTCGCGCCGGTGGTGTACCTCTTCTTCGGCTGGCTGCGGCGGCGCGGCCGGCGGGTGCGGGACCGGCTCGGCGAGCGCAAGCTCGGGCGCGACGAGCCCCGCCGGTTCGCCGCGCTGAGCTCCTCGGCGCTGTCCAACCTGCCGCCGGACGCCCTCGCGCGGCTCGCCGGGGACGCCCGCTGGGTGCACCCGCGCACCGGCGACCAGCTCGTCTTCGCCGGTGCCGCCCAGCCGTCGGTGTTCGTCGTGGTCGACGGCGCCCTGGAGGCGAGGCGTCCGGGCGATCCCACCGGTACCGTCCGGGAGCGCGTCGGCCGCGGCGGGATCGTCGGCCTCGCCAACGCGCTGACCGGCGCCCCGGCCGCGCTGAGCTGGATGACCGCGGGCACCACGCTGCTGGCCATCCCCGCCTCGACCGTCTCGGCCGCCGTCGGGCCGCTGCCCGGCCCGCCGCCGGTGGAGCGCGCCGAGCTCGAGACCCTGATCGACGAGACGCCCGCCCTGTCGAGCCTCGGCCCCGACGACCGTCTCGGCCTGCTCACCCGCGCCCGGCCCATGCAGCTCGGCCCCGGCCAGCCGGTCGTGCTGCGCACCGGCAACGACGCGCTCGTGGTCGAGTCGGGCTCGCTGCTGCTGCCCGAGGGCGTCGAGCTGCACCGCGGGTCGATGATCGGGCCGTACGGCGACGGCTCACCCGGCCAGGTGGCCACCGCCCGCACCCCGGCCCGCGCCTGGCTGCTGCCCGCCGTCGCCGGCCTGCCGCTGCTGCTGGGCCGGCCCGCCGACACGACCCCGTCCGGCGGCCGCCGCCCGATCGCGGGCGCCCACCCGCCCTCGAACTACCCGCCGCTGGCCGCGCCGCCCGGGCCGCCCGCGCCCGCCGACGACAGCGTCGACCGCCGCTTCGAGCGCCGGCTCTGGTGGCTGCTGGTCCTGCTCCTGCTGTTCGCCCTGTTCCTCACCGGCGCGAACCTGTTCACCGGGCCGGTGTGGGCGGAGATGCCGACCGACAGCGCCCTGGTGACCGTCACCCGAGGCGACGCCACCGTGCGCGTCAACGGCATCGACCGCACCCTGACGCGCAATGACAAGGTGTACGTCCAGCAGGGCGACTCGATCCACATCAGCGTCAAGTCGACCGCGTCCCTGACCTTCCGGGGCGGCAGCGCGACGGTGCTCTGCGCCGGGGCCGACCTGCGCGTCGGCGCCCTCGTCAGCGGCCAGGTCAGCGAGCTCGGCACGCCGATCGAGCCGACCGCCGCGCTGACCCTGGAGCAGGGCCGGCTGCTGGTCGACACCACGAGCACGACGACCGCCTTCAAGCCGCTGCGCCTCACGGTCGGCCCGGTGACCAACGAGGGCGCGGCCCGCTTCGCGCTGCCCGCGGGCAGCGATCCCGAGGTGGGCCGGGGCGTGGTGAAGCTGGACGGCACCGTCGTCGACCCGAGCTCCGCGGCCGACCTGACCTGCGGCGACGGGGTGGCGCTGCCGAAGCCGGGCGGGACGCCGACCGTGGTGCCGTCGGCCTCGGACACGCCGTCGGAGCTGCCCTCGCCGAGCGACTCGCCGTCCGCGTCGGCCTCGGCCTCGGACCCGGCGTCCACGGAGGCGACCCCGACGAAGACGCCGACGAAGACCCCGACGCCGACGAGGACCACCGCCAAGCCGCCCACGACGACGCCCGCGGTCCCACGGACGACGACGGCCGGCCCGCCGCCCAACCAGCCGCCGGTGATCACCATCGTGACCCAGCCGGCGAGCCCGATCGACCAGACCCTGAACTCGGGCGCCCCGTGCAACAACGGGTCGACCCAGGTGTCGATTCGCGTCAGGGTGACCGACGACAGCGGGATCATCAAGGGCGTGACGGTGTCGTGGAGCGGGTTCGCGTCCGGCTCCCGGTCGATGTCCCGCGACGGCGACTACTACGGCAGCATCGGGCCGGTCAACAACAACGGCACCAGCAACCGCGGCGGCACGCTCGCGGTCAAGGTCACCGCCATCGACGGCGCCGGCCTGTCGAGCACGGTGAACGCGTCGTCGGTGACCGTCTCGGCGTGCAGCATCATCATCATCGGCTGATCACTGGCACACATAGGAGCGAGCGTGCTTTGTTGGTTCTGCGCCAAGGCGGCGCGGGGGTCGTGCCGGTTCTGCGGTCGCGGGCTGTGCGAGGACCATGCGAAGTTCGGCCCCTACCTGCTCGAGGTGCACCGCTCGCAGAGCCGCGGGCGGGCGGAGGGGCTCGTCGTGGAGGACGCGGTGCAGTGCGGGACCTGTCGCCCGCGGCCGCAGCCGATACCGATGCCGGAGCTCGACTGAGCTCGGGCGGTACACAATCTGGGGGAAATTGCGATGTCCGACTTCGATGAGGTGCTGGAGCGCCTGCTCGGCGATCCCGCGTTCAAGGCACGGCTGGCGGCCGACCCGCAGGGAGCCCTGGCCGGCTACCGGCTGACCCCCGACGAGCTGGACATCCTGCAGACCCAGCTCGGCGAGGCGGGCGGGGGCGGCCAGGCCCACGTGGAGCAGCGCACCAGCAAGGCGAGCATGTTCGGCGTGTTCTCGTCGATCGGCTCCGGCCTCGGCGACGTGCTGCACGGCCATGGCGCCGGGGTGAGCGCCCACGACGTGTCCGCCCGCGGCCTGAGGGTGCACGGCTCCGGCGGGGCGGACCTCGGTCAGCGGATGCACGACGTGGTCGAGCAGCAGGCCGGCGGCCGCCACGCCGCCCTCGAGCCCGCCGGCGGCGAGCCGGGTGGCGGCTCGATCGCGCACGCCGTGCAGGACGCGGGCGGCGGCCGGCATGAGGGCGGCGACTCGTACTCCCACACCGAGTACCACAGCGAGACCCACTCCTCGGGCACCGTCTACCGCGCCGGCACCTACACCGGCGCGACCGGCGGCACCCCGGCCGAGTCCGCCGCTGAGGGCGGCGCCGGCGTCGCGGCCGGCCTGGGCGGCTACCAGCCCGGCGGGCACGGCGGTACCGGCCTCGGCGCCGGGCTGCAGGACCTCGGCCAGCAGCAGCCGCACCAGGGCGGACTCGGCGGCGCCCTGTCGGGCGTGGCCCAGCACGCGGGGCACGCCCAGGTTCCCGGGTCCGCGCCCACCGACGGCTACCACACGCGCGTGGACTGGGACGGCGACGGGCGCTGGGACCAGCACACCTACGTCAACCGGGCGGACGGCGGCGTCGACATCGTGGTCGACACGAACGGCGACGGGCGCCCCGAGTTCGTCGGGCACGACGTCAACCGGGACGGCCTGATCGACTCCTCCGACGTGGACTCGAACTCCGACGGCGTCGTGGACGCGCGCTACGAGGACGTCAACGGCGACGGGTGGCTCGACCGCCGCACGCGCTGAGTGGCACGTTTCCGGGAGCCGGTCGCTCCCGCCGTTCCCTACCGTTCTAGATGTACCGCGCTGCAGCGGTAGATCGAAGAATCCGGGAGCAGGTTATGAGCGACTTTGACCTCGACTGGGGCATGGAGCACGAACTCCACGTCGACCACGACGGCGGAGTCGACCACGGCCTGGTCGACGCGCACGTATATGAGGGACACGACCAGCACGACACATACGCCGACGGCACCCACGAGGGCGACGCCGGCCATGACACGCACGACGACACGCACCAAGACACGCACGACGGCCACGACTACACCGCCGAGGCCGAACTCGATTCCGTGGACGCCCACCACGAGGACCCGCTGACCCTCGACGAGCAGGACATCGACCTGCCCGACTGGCAGCTGGACACCTCGTTCCTGGACGGCCACTACGACCTGGTGGGCGCGGCCCCTGACGAAAACGACATGTGGTCGCAGTTCATGACCGACATGCACGAAGAGGTCAACCCGTACGCCGCCGGCTGAGTCCCGGTCGAGTGGGAGTTCGCGGCCCGGGGCGGGCTCGAAGGCGCGCCCTACCCGTGGG
>NZ_JBEPEH010000091.1:0-13588 GCF_040300725.1 Dactylosporangium sp. NPDC000244 | reverse complement strand
TCAGACAACACCAACGGGGTGATAGGACGCCCGGTCCTCGGCATCCCACCACCCTACACCCACTTATTAGGCGAACTTACGGCGCAGGACACTAGGTGACCGGCGCGAACCGCCAGCGGGGATCACGCCCAACCAGGTCCGCCTGGCCACAACCCCCGCCGCGAGCCGTTGGACGCCGCAGTCACGAGCGAGTGAGGCCGATCATGGGCATGTCCATCAAGACGCGTGACGTTTCCGACGGCGTGTCCGTGAGCATCGCCGGCGAGTTGGATGTTGCGGTCGCGGACGCGGTCCAGCAGACCCTCGAGACGGCTCTCGCGCACCGGCCAGAGATTCTGCGGGTTGACCTCGCGAAGTCCGGTTGCTCGATTCTAGGATCATGACCGTGCTGTGGCGGACCCAGAAGATCGCCTCCGCACAGCACACCACGCTGGTCCTGCGGAACCCAAACGAGTTCGTCACCCACGTCCTGGAGGTGGCCGGACTGCTCACCGTGCTGCGGGGGGAGCGCGAGGACGGCGGCGGACCGGCCACCGGCTGACGTCATCCAGTGCCATCGTGGAGTGACGAAGAGCGAGGTCGTAGCGGCCCGCCCGGTACGACCCCGACAGGGATGATGAGTGCTCCCGCGTCTGCAGGTACGTGAGCAAAGCAGGACGAAGTCGGCTGTCGTAGCGATCGGTGATCATGCGCCGGGTGGCCTTCAGCGCCGCGTGCGGGTATGTCTGCCCGATCAGTCTGTACTCCTGGCGTCGGCTACCGCCCGCAGCATGCGCAGCGAGCCTGGCACGACGTCATCAACCTGCTCGCCGAATGTCTGCCCTTGTCGGAGCCGGTCGACGATGCAGCGCAACCGCTTCGCCGAAGCACAGCCTGCCATCGCGCCGGCCGGCGACGCGCCGTGGGCTCGCCAGTCGGCTGTACAAGTTCTCAATTTCGTACGTACGGCTGGCAGTGCATGCGGCCGATGCGATGGATGCAACGCCGAGCAACCGACCGGGCCACCCGGCGTCAGCGCAGGGTGACGCGCAGCAGGGAGTGTCCGGAGTTGGCGGGTCGAACCCGGCCGGCCCTGCCTGGCGGCGACGAAGGTGCCCTGGGTGACATCCTCGGCGTCCGCCGCGGTGCTCAGCGTCCGCGTGGCGAGATGAAACACGGCCGTATGGACAACACGGTCGTGCCGGTGCTGCCGGGCTCACGCCGCGGGCTGGGCGGTGATAACGACGTTGTCGCGGTAGTGCCGGATGCTCGCGTCGAACGGGCCTCCGCACGTGATGAGGGTGAGCCGCACAGTGCCGTCGCGGGCGAAGTACCGCTCGAGCGGGATCTTCGCCTTGGGGTACACCTCCCGGGCGGTGACGGTGAACCGTCGGGTGCTGCCGTCGGCACCGGTCACGGTGATCGGGTCGCCGGGGCCGAGATCGCGCAGGTGGAAGAAGGCGCCGGCCCCCTGCTCGGCGCTGTCAACGTGGCCTGCGATGACGATCGATCCCGCGGTGGCATTCAGCGCCGGGCCCCATTTGTACCAGCCGACGACGTCGACGCTGGGCGGGACGGCGAAGTCGCCCGTCTTGTCATCGACGCCGACCGGGTCGACCTTGACGTCGAGCTTGAGCCGGTCGATTTTCAGGCCGGTCGGCGCGACAGCCGCCGCCGGTGTGGCGCTCACCTCCAGTGCCGGACCGGCCGAGCTGGCCGCAGTGGGTGGCGTGCCGGTCGGGGGTGCTGGCTGCTGGGCGCAGGCGGTAAAGGTCGCCGCCAGCATCGTGACGATGCCGGCGGCGACGGCGGACCAGGCCGTGGCCCTGGTCCGTGACATCAGGCCGGGACCCGGGACTTCCGCAGCGCGAAGCCAACGGCCAGGGCGGTCAGCAGGCCGAGGGCGCCGGCGAGGTACACCCAGGCGGCCGGGCCCCGGTCGGCCGCACCGCCGCTGCCGGAGGGGACGCCGCCGGGCGTGCCGTGCAGGCCGGTGATGGTCTGGGCGACCACGCCGAGCGTCTTGCCCTCGGCGGAACCGACGGCGTAGACGATCGTCGAGGTGCCCTCGGCCAGGCTCAGGTCGGTAACGGGGATCGCCACCGTGCTCGTGCCGGCCAGGACGACGTCGGCGCTCACGGTTCCGGCCGGCAGGTCGGCCTTGGCCTCGTTGGGGTTGGTGAGGTTCTTGAACACCGGCTGGCCGCCCGCGCGGACGTCGACGGCCGGGGCCGCCGCCGTGTGCCGCACCACCAGCCGGGCCTTGCCGGGGGCCAGGGTCTTGGTGTCGTTGACGAACGGGGTCAACGTCGGCTTGCCGTCGGCCGTCAGGTGCGCCACCAGGCTGATGTTCGCGTCGGCGGGCACGGCCGCCTGGTCGACCTTGATGATCGGGCTGGTGACCGGGTCGCCGGGCTTGACGATGACGATGTCGTAGTTGCCGGCCGGCAGGTCCAGCGGGCCGGCGACCTTCGACGGCTGGAAGTTGTCGAGGGTCTTCTTGCCGTTGACGTACACGTCGACCGGCTGGCCCGGGATCCCGTGCACCACCGACACCTTGCTCGTCCCAGCCGCATGCGCCGGCGGCGCGGCCAGCAGTGTGGCCGCGGCGACGGCGCCGAGCGCCCCGGCTCCGGCAGCGGCGCGGCGCAACGTCAGACGAATGCTCATGGGGAAGCCCTTCCAGTTTCCGAACACGCGAGCGGTTTGCTCTGTCGCCATGTCCTTCGTGCGCCGGAGGGCGTCGCGGATTCAGCCGGTGGAACATGCCACGAATCGCATCCAGCCGAGGGTCGCGACACGAATTGACTCCGATACGGCGTGGCCGAGCTGGTCCGGCCACCCTCGTGCCGGGTGGTCGGTGTACCGGAGGAGGCGGTCCGGCCGACGCTCCTGGGTGGGTCGGCGTCGGTCGCTTCCGGGACGCCGTCAATCGCCACGGACCGCACGGCGTCCTCTGTCCGGCGGGGCACCGGGCAGCCGGGTCGGGCGAGGTGGTGCGAAAGCCGGGGTGCAATCCGGTTGCCGCACCGTCGCCATCCGGCCGGACGGCGGACACCGACCGGATCGTTCGTATCGGGTGGTCGGACAGTTCCGCATCGTGGCGCGCCGCCGGCCGTGCCCGTTTCGGTGATGGCGTTCCAACCGGGTTCTGGTCGGCGCTTGGACCGGGTCCGGGCGGATGGAGGTCAGGTGGGATGGCGTTCTGCGTTGATGCGCAGCGCTTCCTCGAGCTGGTCTTCGAGGATGATGATCCGGCAGGCGGCCTCGACGGCGGTGCCCTGGTCGACCATCTCCCGGGCGCGGGCTGCGAGGCGCAGCTGGTAGCGGGAGTACCGGCGATGTCCGCCGGCGGAACGTTGCGGGGTGATGAGTTTCAGCTCGTCGAGGCGGCGAAGGAAGTCTTGTGAAGTGCCGACGATGTCCGCGGCACGACCCATCGTGTAGGCGGGGTAGTCCTCGTCGCCGAACAGGTCATCGGGTTGGGCCATAGCGCCTCCGAGTCGAGGGCCCCGGCGCGACAGCGCCGGGGCCCAGGGGTTACGGGTCAAACACCATCTACCGACGTGTCCGTCGGCTTGTCTTTTCCGCCCCGCACGCCACAGACAGCGTCGGGTACGAGGATCGCGTAAGCGTGACCGGAGACCACCTCTCGTTCGATGGAAACAACGGTGTCCGCCCAGCTGAACTGCGGCCGGCGCGGGCGATCCAACGGTGTAGAGCCCTCCCTTTCCTCTGCCTTCTCTTGTATTGCCATGTGTTGCTCTTTGCTGCACTCCGCCGGCGCTGCGGGTCCACGCAACTTCACGGCCCCACCGCCGGCGGAACTGCCCTACAGGCGATGCCGCCAACGAATCTCCGGCCTGCCCACCTGCCACCCCGAACATCCGGGGCTTCTATCTCGTACTGCCGTGCCGAGCGAACCATGGTGTTGCCGGCTCAGCTCTCCGCCCAACTGTCGGGGCGGTTCGTCAGCGTCTCTCTTACTCCCTGTTCTCGACTCCAAGAAGAGTAGTCGGCGGTGGAGAGCATGTCTAGTATCTTCAGCACAGATTCTTTGGGTGATCCACAGAAGCTCCCAGGAAGGGCCGCAGCCCCTCTGGCGCCAGGCGCCTCGCGGGAACAGTCGCCCGAGCAGGTGCCGCGACGACAGCTGCCCGGCAACGGTATTCGATTCGCCGGGCACGCCAACATGGTCGCCGACCGCGCACGGCCGGCGACCGGCCGCCGTGACGCACCGGCTGGCGGGACCATCGGGCCGAGCGGCCCCCGCGATCGAGACGAGGTCGGCGGTCGGTGGCGAGGATCGCCCTACACGGCGGCGCCGTGCCACGACACAACAGGACGAACAATGTCAGGGCTGGCTCGACGAGCAGCGCGACCAGGATGACGAGGACCGCGACGAGCCCGACGATGGGCACGGCGACAATATCGGCGATCGCGACGACTGGGACGCGAGCCGGAGGAGCAGGAAAGCGACGATCCGAACGGCTGGGACGATCGGGAGTCGGATGACGATGGGCGAAATGACTTACGACCGGCCGCCGCGAAACATTCAAGTGGAGCGAAACCGCATTCAGGCCGAGTGCTCGGCTTTCCCCTATGCGAGCAGGTGGCAGCGCTCACATATAGTTTCAGCACCTTGCCTCATATCTGGAAGTTTCAGCTAAGACTCGATATCGTGAATTTATAACGGTCTTTCGACAGGGACTTCCCACCGATCCCCAACCGCGATTCCAGAGCCCGAGCGGAGATTGACCAAGGCCGTCTCGTCCACGAAAGTTTCAAGTCCCGGAGGCAAGTTTCGATCCTCCCGTGCTACTGCGGACCGTGCGCGCGGAGTTTCCTGGCGCGTGCCTATTCGGCAGGCGGCGCGCCCGTCAGGCCGCGGCGACGGCGGAATGCTGTGACTTTGACCCGGTTCTGACATGTCGTGGTGCAGAAGCGGCGGCTGGCGTTCTTAGAAACATCGACGAAGACCCGTTCACAGTCCGGCGCCTGACAGGTGCCGAGCCGGTCGCCGTCCCCGGCACTGACGACGCGGGCCAGCGCCTCGGCGCAGATCGCCATGTACATCGCAACGAGCTCGGCGTGGACCGGATGGTGATGCAGGCGCCAGCGCCCCTCTTCCTTGGCTAGGTGCGGTTGGGCCGGGGAGCGTGCAAGCAGGGTGTTGAGTCGATCCGCGGCGGCATCGACGTCATCGCCGCGCAGGTCGTCGAAGATTTCGCGGAGCACTCGGGCGAGCGCGATGAAGCCAGGCACGTCATCCGCGCCCAGAGCGGCCAGCGACGGGGCATCGAACACGAGGATCCGCGTGAGCGCGCCCAGTTCGTCTCCGGCTGCGGGTACGGCTTGGCCGCCAGCGGCCGTCAGCTGGTTGACGAGATCAATGGAGACGATCACGCCAGCATCATTGTAACTGTCTAACTTCACTTGACCAGTCACCAACCTAGCCTTAGGGTGTCACTGACAATGAAACCTACATCGGTTACATCAATCACCGAGGGGATGGCGGTCCTCATGAACCGACGGGGATAGGCACTCTTCACGCTGATGAGCCTGCTCTGGGGGCTGCCGTATCTACTGATCCAGGTTGCCGTGGACTCCACGTCCGGACCGTTCCCGGTGTCGGCGCGCGGCCTGCTGGCCAGCAGCGATGCCGCTGCCCTTCGCCGACCTCACCCGGCACGGCGCCGTACTGCGTCACCGCTGGCGCCCGGTCGTCGTCCTCGCCCTCTTGGAGAGATGGTCGTGCCATGGGCCCTGCTCGCGCACGCCGAGACTCGGCTCAACAGCTTCACCACCGGCCTGCTGATCGCGGCCGCCCCGCCGGTCGCGTGCCTGGTCGCCGCGGCCACACCGGCCGCTCGGCGTCCTCGGCCTGGTAACGGGGTTCGCCGGAGTGGCGATCATCGCCGGCCAGTGGCTGCGCGGCGACACCGTCGCCGTCGCCGAGGTGCTCGCGACCGCCGCCTGCTGGGCGGTGACGCCACTGGTCGTCACCCGGCGCACACGGGCCGTGCCAAGGGTCCCGCTCACGGCGACCTGCCTCGCGATCAGCGGACTCGCGACACTGCCGCTGGCGGCGGCCTGGTCACCGGCCGAACTTCCGCCGCCGGAGGCGTCGGCGGCGCTGGCCAGCCTGGCCGCACTCTGCATCACACCCGCGTTCGTGGCGCTCTTCTCTCTGGTCCGCGAGGCGGGGCCCTCGCGCGCACTGGTGGTGACCTACATCAGCCCTGCGGCGTCCGTGGCGGGCGGCGCCCTTGCACTCGGCGAGCCGGTCAGCGCGGGCACGATCGCCGCGCTCGGCCTGATCGTCGGCGGCTCCGCGCTCGCCACGAGGGACGACCGCAGCGCGCACCTGGCGAGCCCGCCGGCCGAATTAGGGCCGCCAGACGACATTCCCCGCGGTCGCCAACTGACCCGCGGTCCAAGCGCGAACCCGACAAGGAGCCGGACCGATGAGCCTTACCCAGTACTACGTTGCCGCCACCCTCGACGGTTTCATCGCCGATCGCGACCACTCGCTGCAATGGCTGTTCACCGCCCGCAGCGACGACGGCGGTCCGCCCGGCTACCGCGCGTTCATCTCCGCGGTCGGCGCGATCGCGATGGGGGCGAACACCTACGAGTGGATCGTCGCGCACGCGAGCCCGGGCACGGATCCGGCGGACGCTCCCTGGCCGTACGAACAGCCGTGCTGGGTCTTCACCCATCGCGAGCTGCCCCTGCCGCGGTCGTCGGCGCCGATCGTGTTCGCCAGCGGTGATGTCGCGATGGCACACACCGAGATGGTTGCGGCCACTGCAGGCCGGAACATCTGGGTCATGGGCGGCGGCGACCTCGCAGGCCAGTTCGCCGACGCCGGAGTGTTGGACGAACTGCTCGTGGCCATCGCGCCCACGACGCTTGGAGGGGGCGCCGCGCTGCTGCCGCGACCGCTTGACCTGACGCTGCACGACGTCAGCCGCAATGGGGACTTCGCCTGTCTGCGCTATGCGGTAGGTCGCGGGTGGATGTCACGAAACGAGTAACTTGCATTCCTAACTTAGGATGCTAAGCTACCGGCGTGAACCACTCGAAGAACCTCGGGCTGGAACTGCACACGCTGCTGTCCCGCCTCGAACGGGCCGGCGACCAGATCCTGCGCGCCGAACACGGCCTGTCCTACCGGCGGTTCATGGTCCTGGTCATGGTCGGCGAGCTCGGCGAGTCCACACAGCGAGCACTGGCCGATAGTTTGGCCGTGACCGAGCCGTCGATGAGCCGGATGGTCGCCACCCTGGCCGAGACGGGACTGCTCACCGTGGCGCCCGATCCCGCCGGCGGGAACCGTCGGCAGATCGCCCTCACAGACACCGGCCGGGCGCTCGTCGAACAGGCCGGCTCCGACCTGATCCGACGGCTCACCGATCTGGTCGAGTCCACCGGCGTGCCGTTCGACACCTACCTGGCCCACACCCGGCAGCTGAACGCCGCCCTCGACAGCCCTGACGCCCGGGCCCGCACCTCGACACCCGCCTCATCCTGAGGAGCTGACCATGATCGCTACGACCACCGTGCGTACCGCCAACTCCACCGACGGCACCACGATCAGCTACCACACCACCGGCACCGGCCCGGATATCCTGGTCATCCCCGGCGCCCTCAACGACGCCGACGACTACACCGCACTCGCCACCGCACTCGCCACCCACTTCACCGTCCACACCATCCAGCGGCGTGCACGGACCGGTAGCGGCCCGCAAGGCCCCGGCTACAGCATCGAGACCGAATGCGCCGACCTCACCGCCGTGCGCGCGGCCACCGGCGCCCGATACCTCTTCGGCCACAGCTACGGCGGGCTCGTCGCCCTGGAGGCGGCCCGCCGCGACCCAGGCATCGCCAAGCTGGCCCTGTACGAGCCCGGCGTCAGCGTCCAGGGACTGTTCCCGATGGACTGGACGGCACCGTACCGCCGGTTCCTCGAGCAAGGGCGCCCGTTCGACGCCTTCGCCACATTCGCCATTAGCACCGGCCCCGCCGCGGCCCGCCGCAACCCCAGATGGCTCATGGCCACCATCCTGCGCCTGGCGTTCCGCGGCGCAAAACGAGCGAAGATCTTCCAGTTGCTCGAGGCCAACCTGCACGAACACGAACAGGTCGGCCGGCTCGACGACAGCTACCCCAACTACCGCGAGGTGTCCGCGGACGTCCTGCTGATGGCCGGCGGCAAGAGTGGACTGCCGCACGTCGCCCCCGCCTTTGACCGGCTCACCGAGGTCCTGCCGTCCGCCCGCGTCCACACATTCCTGAAGCTGGACCACTTCGGACCAGACCACAAGGGCCCGGCCGAGGTGGCCGAAGCTGTCACTGCGTTCCTGCTCTGCTGAGCCGACCAGGTCCAACACAACCTGTCGTGGAGCGCCCGTTCTCCCTCGATCACATGACAGAGCTGAGCCCGTCCGGCCTGCTGCAGATCCGCGACCTCGGCACCGGCGCCGTCGCCGCTACCCACCAACTGGACTGGTCGGGCACCATCTCGTCGTGCAGCAGGGGCACCTCGTTCTCGGGCACCGCCGGCTCGGCCAGTGAACACGTGGTCATCTTCAAGGCTGGCGAACGTGGCGCTGCTGTTCGACATCAACGGTGGCCACTGGTTCACCGATCCCCAGGAGATGCTGGCGCGGATCATGCCGCTGCTCGACGACCCCGAACGCCTGCGCGACATCGGTCACGCCGCCCTCGACGTCCTGTGCGCTGAGCCCCGTACCGATCCCACTCGCGTCGCCGCCATCGGCTACGGCACCGACGGCGCGATCGCTCTCGAACTCGGCCGCGCTGGCGCTGACCTCCGCGGCATCGCCACTGTCAACGCCATGAGCACCGGCCGCCCCGGCGAGGCTGCCAACATCCGCTGCCCGGTCTGGGCCGGCGTCGGCTCCGAAGCCCATCGTCGCCCCGTGCAACGCTGCGTTCGCCGCCGAATTGTAGGCCGCCGGCGTCGACTGGCGCATGACAGTCTACGGCGGCACCCTGCACGCTTTCCACCACCCGCCCACCCGCCGACCAGCAACTCCTGCCCGGCGTCGGCGACCATCCGCGGCAGGGTCCGCGAGCCTGGCGCGACGTCGTAATTCCTCGCCGAGTGTCTGCTCGAGGCGCCGGGCTGATCTTGCCGACGCTCACGACTACCGTCGGAAGCGGCCGTGCGTCGGACGATCGGGCCGAGGGATGTGCCGCCGGGGACGTCGATGCTCTGGCCAGTGCCGCCCAGCGCGGAACCGCGCTGTGCTGCTGCGCATGTCACGATGCTGGACGCCGGGATGTTGCGCCGCGGTCGGCGTCATCGAACGATAACCACCGGGCAGGCCGCATGACGGATCACGGCCTGGCTCACCGAGCCCAGCAGCAGGCCGGTGAAGCCACCCCGGCCACGCGATCCGACGACGAGCAGCTCAGCGCCAGCGGACAGCGCGGTCAACACCGCGGCAGGCCGGCCGCGCACAACCGACTGCCGGACCTCGACATCCGGGTACCGCTCGGCCCAGCCACCCATCGACTCGGCCAGCGCGAGCCGTTCCTCCTCACGCAGACCGGCCGGGTCGTACACCAGCGGCAGCATGTCACCTGGACCAGTCGAGCCCGGCCTCAGGTACGTGTGGGCGGCCGTCACCGCCGCGCCGCGGCTCGACGCCTGCTCGAACGCGAACCGCAGCGCACGGCGCGCGTCGTGCGAGCCGTCGACCCCAACGACTACGCGGCCGGTCTCCGGGCCTGCAGGCCGGCTCTCGTGGCGGACCACGACCAGCGGGCACGCGGCATGCGCGCGCGGCCAGTTCGGCGCCAACCGAACCCAGCAGCAGCCCGCTGAAGCCGCCAAGACCTCGGCTGCCAACCACGACGGTCTCGGCCCGGCGGGACTCCTCGAGCAGCGCCGCGGCCGGGTGCAGCACCGACAGCTCGGTCGCCACCTCCACCCCGGGTGCGAGCGTGCGTGCCCGGTCGGCGGCCTCACCGAGAATCTGCTCCGCCGCCTCCCGCACTGTCGCTTCGTACAACGGCGGCACCGGGACGGCCAGCGGCGTATACACCACGGCGGGAAACTGCAGCCCGTACACGACCCGCAGCCGGCGTCGGCGGCGGCCCGCATCGGCCGCCGCCCAGTCGACGGCGGCAAGACTTCCCGGCGAGCCGTCGACGCCGACGACCACCGCCGTACACGTACTCATCCCGCGCCCTCCCCCGGCAATCGACACGGCGCAGAGACTGGGCGTCCTAATCCAGGGTCGAGGTTCCCGGTTCCGGCGCGAGCAGGCACCGCCGGAGGGTGTCCGCGGCGACGAGTCAGGCAGGCTCCCCGGCGCCGCACATCGATCGCACCCCGGCCGTCGTGCGGACCAATGCCTCGGCGACCGTCCACTCGGTCTGCTCATCGAACGTCCCGCCGACCGTCGCCACGCCGTCGTGGACGACGACCGACCAGCGGTGTCGTCCGCCGTCGTAGGCATCCAGACGCCGCTGCGCCTCGGCGCGGGCGGACACGTCGGTGGGCAGGATGGTCCGCAGCACGTCGCAGCGGCTTACGACGCCCACCGGGCGCTCGTCGACCACCACCGGAACGGTGTGCACGCCGTGTTGCACCATCATCGCCGCAATGTCCGCGACGTCCGAGTCAGGCCAGGCCACCACGGGCAGACCCGACATCACCTCGGCCACCCGCAGCGCCCCCAAGCCCGGGCCCGGGGCACGATTGGCCCGTGCGGTCCCGCCATGCATCGCCGCCCGTGCTCGGCCCGTCTGCTGCCGCAGCAGATCCACCTCGCTGATCAGCCCGACGAGCGCACCGCGCTCGTCGACAACCGGTGCCGCCGTCACGGACAGCTCCTCCAACAGACGGATCGCATCCTGCAGCGGCGCGCCAGCACGCACCGTGCGCGCCGGCGCCGTCATGATGTCCTTGGCGTGCATGACCGCTCCCACCTCCCGCGAGGCCGCAATCCCCGATCGCCGCACCGGCCTGAATGCGCAGGCGGTACCTGCCCCGCCGTGGCGCGTTCACGCAGGCGACCTCCCTGTTCAGGCATGTCCCAGACGGCCACGCGTTCACCAGGGCCGGGGTGGTATGCCGGGTGATTCGGTCGACAGGACGGGTCGGGCAGCGACAAGGTCTTGCCACGATCACATGCGTGGGAAGCAAGCCGTCCGCCACCGCCCGCCTGGCCCTCGTCGCCGCCGCGCTCCTCACCGGGACGGCCGCCTGCGCCGCCTGCCTGTAGCGACGCCGCCAAGGCGGCCACCGTCGAACGATCCACCGCACCCCCGGCAGCACCGTCGACCGCGGCACCGGCCCCACCACACTCAGCATCCTCGCGGCCGGGAACCTGTTCATGGCGCCCGGCCTCACCGCACAGGCCGCCGCCGCAACCGGCTCTGACTACAGACACCTCCGCCAACGCATCGCCAGCGACGTCGACCTCCGCGGCGCCACGGCGGCCGGGCTGCGCATCGTGGGGCCACCCGGCCAATGAACCGTACCGTGCACGCCTCGAATGCGTCGCGGCGGAGACCCCGTGCTTGACCCACCAATCGGGGTGAGCGGTGCGTGAGTTGCTCGGCGAGTGATATCGCTTGCCTCGTCGGGAGTTGCCCCCAGTTCTCGGCGTTCGCCCACGTACGCTTCGTCGATAGCGTCGAGGGAGATGAGGTTGGGCAGGTCGCCGAACTGGTCGTCATCCGGGTCCTGCCTGGTGTGCAGCGAAACGCGGTGCCGGCGACTAGAATGCCACCTACCTCGGAACCGCACCAGTCCGTCGCAATGCAACGGAGGACAGATAACGTTCCCGCACACTCTGCTCCGAGCGGTCGCGGCCGTCTCGGCGGCCGCTCTCACCGTGGCCGCCCACCTCGCCTCGCCAACCCCCCGTTACCCCCCCACCACTGGGGACAACGGCACCTTGCCGTCAACCTACCGTTGGACGTGGACGGGCGCGCTGGCGACTCCGCAGAACGCATGCGTGGGCTTGGTGGTGCTGCGGCGGATGAGCAGCCAGCGGGTGTGGCTGTGTTCGGCGGTGCCGGTGTCGGGCAGGGTGGCGACCGCCCAGAAGACGCGCGGACCTTTCACGCCGTCGCCGCAGCTGCGCGGCTTCCAGGCCAGGGCGGGCGCGGCGCCGGCCGGGGCACCGGCGCGGGCACTGCCGCGCCCGGTCGGGACCTTCTGATTGCTCGGCACGGCCAGAACGTGGCTGACGCGGCGTTGCTGCAGCGGACGGCTCGCGGCCGCCGCCGACGTTGCCGGTTTGCTTGCGGTGCTGCCCGTCGAAGGCGCCGTGTTCTAGACCGTGAAGCTCGGTGACCGGCGGATCGATGGGCGGGTCGGCATGGCGTTCTTCCCGGCGGGTCGCCTCGGCATCGTTTGCTGCTGGCGGCCGCGATCGGGTACGCCGTCGCCATGCGCTCGTGGCCCGACCTGGCGTTCGCCGTGTTCGCCCCGCTGAAGCGGGTAAACCGCTTCGTCGCGCAGCCCAGCTACGACCGCCGGGCCAATATTCAGCGCCTGCCGGCAGAGAACTTCCGGCGCTTGCACCTTACGCACGCGTGTCAGTTCGGTGCGACGATGGCGGTCACGAGGTGGGTGCGGCCGGATATCAGGCCGCCTGGTTGGGCGGGTAGTCGGCCGTAGTTCGCGTCCGGTGCTCCGGGCGCTGTGATGTGGTCGGCTCGCCAACCGCCGGCATGCAGCAGCGCGGCAGGATCGTCCGCGCCGAACGGTGGCGGGACGCCGTTGCGGTCGCACCAGTGTCGGTATCCCTGCATGGCTGGAGAGTCGAGGCCTGCGGTGCCGATGATGTCGGCTGCGATGGTGCTGGCGGGCCCACATAGTCCCGCGGTGGTGCTCAGCATGTCGACGATCATCGGTTCGGTCAGGTAGAAGAACAAACCCTCGGCGAGCCACAGGGTGGGTGCCGTCGGGTCGAGGCCGGCTTTCAGCAACGGTGGGGCCCAGTCGCCGCCGACGTCGGCGATGACGGTGTGGCGTTTGCATCGTGGGGCATGGCCGGCCAGGATCGGTTCCTTGTGCTGGAAGATCTCGTGGCGGTCCACCTCGTACCAGTCGACGTCGGCCGGCAGGTCGAGCCGGTGTGGCCGGGTGTCCAGGCCGGCGCCGAGCAGGACGATCTGCCGGACGCCCGCGGCGGTGCTCGCCATGGTGAGGTCGTCGAACCACCGGACGCGTACCGGGATGAAGGTGTTCTCGCAGCCGCTGGCGCGTTCCGATGCGGCCATCGTGGCGTAGCCGTTGGCGCCGGCCAGATCGTGTGCGAAGGGATCGGTGAACAGCGGGTCGCCGCGTTGGGTCTCGCGGGCTCGTACGGCTGCTATCCAGAAGGCGCTTGCCGAGGTCACGGCTGCAGAGTCTAATCAGCTCGTGGCGAGCCGTTGCGAAAGGTCACGGTGTTCCGGCCCGGTCTGAGCGAGGTCGAGGGCGCGCCGGTGTACGACTGGGACTGCGTCGAGGCACCCGCTGTCAATCCCCTGGAACCGTGGAGGACTGCGTTATGCGGCTTGAGCCTCCAGGGCTCGAGCCGTTGATCGTTCGTAGTCGATAGGAGAGGACCCG
>NZ_JBEPEH010000090.1:0-13912 GCF_040300725.1 Dactylosporangium sp. NPDC000244 | reverse complement strand
CCCTCACGGAACTCCGGATCGAACCGACGCCTCGTCTCAGCCATGAACCTCTATCCCTCAAGTTCTGGCCTCCACGTTACGAGGGGAACCTCAGGATCTATTTGGTGACCACCGGGTTGTGGACGGCTGTTGAGCGTTTCGTCTTCCGGCAGCGGAGTGTCTTGACGGCCTGAGTGGGCGTTCGCAACAGAGCTGTTGTCGATGCCTGCTCGGGTGAGGGCGGTGGTGGGGGAACGTCGGGCGGTCGTGGCGGCTGGGATCGGTTGCCGCCACGACGAACGGGAGCGACTTAGGGCTATCGGCCTACTAGCAAAAGGCGATAGGGCGTACCTACCGAAGTGGGTGGGCGGAGGTGGCGTGGGTGGAGCGCCAAGCGCGAAGACGGTCAATGCGGTGGCGAGGGTGGAGCGCCAGGCGCGAGGGCGGCCGACGCGGGTGGCGAGGGTGGAGAGCAGGCACGAAGGGGCGACGCGGTGGCGAGAGCAAAGGAGCGCTGCTGAGGAGCGGGGGCGGCTGGCGGCCAGGTGGACTTTCGCGGTACGAGTGCGGAAGTTCTTTTGATTCTGACAAAAGTTCGGTTGGGTCTGGCGGAAAGCCCCGGGTCCGATCTACGCTCCTAATCCAGCGACATTTGGCGATGTCGTCATCCATGGATCCCTATCGCCACGTTCCTCACCCGCTAGGAGGAGCCCGTGCGTACGGGTGTGTGGCTGGTCGGCGCACGCGGTTCTGTCGCCGTCACCAGCATTGTCGGAGCCGCCGCGTTGCGGTCCGGGCTCGCCGAGCCGATCGGCTGCGTCACCGAGCATCCGCGGCTGCAGACCGGGGCGCTGCCCGGGTTCGCAGACCTCGTGTTCGGTGGCCATGACGTGGTCAATGCCAGCCTGGTCAAGCGAGCCGAGGCGCTCGCCGCGGCCGGAGTCGTTCCCGCGCGGCTGGTTGCGGCCCTCCACAGTGAACTGTCGACAGTGGACGATGACGTACGGCCGGTGCCCCACGCGCCGACCCAGCGCGAAACGGCCGCAATCATGCAGGGCGACCTGGAGCGATTCCGGGACCGCCACGAACTGGAGCGCGTCGTCGTCGTCAACGTGTCGTCCACCGAGGCCGCCGCGGTGCCGCACCCGGCGCACGCCGGGCTCGACCGGCTCCGCGCGGCCATGGCAACGCCTGAGCAGGTGCTGCCGAGCAGCTCGGTGGCGGCCTACGCGGCGATGAGCGCGGGGTGCGCGTACGTCGACTTCACCCCGTCCACCGGCGCGCGGCTCCCGGCACTGCACGAACTCGCGGTGGAGCGCGGCACCCCGTACGCGGGGCACGACGGCAAGACGGGCGAGACCCTGCTCAAGTCCGTGCTCGCCCCGATGTTCGCGATGCGGCGGCTGCATGCGACCTCGTGGTCGGGCATCAACCTGCTCGGCGGCGGCGACGGGGCCACGCTCGCCGAACCGGCCGCCAACGCCGCGAAGTCGGCGAGCAAGCAGCGCGTGCTCGGCGAGACGCTCGGATACGTGCCGGACGGGACGACGCGCATCGAGTACGTTCCGGGGCTCGGCGACTTCAAAACCGCCTGGGACCTGGTCACGTTCGAGGGCTTCCTCGGCACCGCGATGCGCATGGAATTCACCTGGCACGGCTGCGACTCCGCCCTGGCGGCGCCGCTTGTGCTCGACCTTGCGCGACTCACCGCGGCCGCGCACAGGAACGGACATGTCGGACCGCTCGCCGCGCTCGCGTTCTTCTTCAAGGACCCGCTCGGCGATACGGACCACGGCCTGGGCGCGCAGTTCGAGACGCTGGCCGAGTTCGTCGAGGGCCTGCGATGAGGTGGCGCGATTCGGCCGAAGTCGTTCGGGTGCCCGCGGCGTTGGACGGACCGCGGCCTGGCCGCCCGGTTCGAGAGGCTCGCCGAGCTGGTCGAGGGCCGCGATTTCGAGACGCTCGCCGAGCTGGTCGAGGGCCGCGATGAGGTGGCGCGATCTGGTCGAACTCGTCCGGGCGCCCGCGGCGTTGTCGGTGCCGGGAGACATCATCGCGGGCGCGGCGGCCGCGCGGCGACTCGGGCCGAAGACGGCGGGACTGGCCGGGGCGAGCGTGCTGCTGTACTGGGCCGGCATGGCCGCCAACGACTGGGCCGACCGCGAGATCGACGCCAAGGAGCGGCCCGAGCGGCCGATTCCCTCCGGCCGGATCTCGCCCGGGGCCGCGCTCGGCATCGCGGCCGGCCTGACCACGGCCGGTGTGGTCGCGGCCGGTCTCGCCGGCGGCCGCAGGGCGCTGAGCGTCGCGGTGCCGCTGGCCGGGGCGATCTGGGCGTACGACCTCGGCCCGAAGACACCGGCGCTCATGGCCACCTGCCGAGCGCTCAATGTGCTGCTCGGTGCGAATGAGCGACCCGGGAAGGCCGTTTGGCCGGCGGCGACCATGTTCGCGCACACGTACACCGTCACCGCACTCTCGCAGGCCGAAGTGGACGGGGCCACGCCGGAGCTGCCGACTCGGACGCTTGCCGGGACGGCCGTGGTCGCGGCGGCCGCGGGCGGGACGCCGGGGGCGGGAGCGCTCGCCGGGTGGTACGCGATCCGGTACGGCCGTCCGCAGCTTGACGCCGTGCGAAACCCGGACGCCGCGCACATTCAGCGCGCGGTCGGGGCCGGAATCGTCAACATGCCGGCGCTCCAAGGTGCGCTGACCGCTCGCGCCGGGGCGCCGCGGCTCGGTCTCGCCATCGCCGCGGTGAGCGAACTGGCCCGTCGGCTGGCGAAGAAGGTGAGCCCGACATGAGTGCACCGTCTTGCACGTTCGCGCACAAAGTGACGCCACGGATTGAGCGAGTGTCGCGTTGCACGTTCGCGCACAAGGCGACGCGAACGACCGTGCGAGCACGTGTGGACATGATCGGGCGCGAGGCGGCGCGATCGGCCGGGAAAGCGGCCCGCTGTGCGTTCGTGCGCGAGTCTGGCCACCGGTTTCGTGCCGCAGGGCATGGGACGCGAACGACCGGGCGAATGGCGAATCGTGCGAGTGCGTGCGAAAGAGCGTGCGTGATCTCGTGGGCGGCGATGTGCGCGGGCGCGGCAGCCTCGGTCGCGACAGTCTCGGGTGAGGCGGCCTCGGGTGGGGCGTCTTCGGGCGCGGCTGTCTTGGGCGGGGCTGCCTCGGGTGGGGCGTCTTCGGGCGCGGCTGTCTTGGGCGGGGCTGCCTCGGGCGGGGCTGTCTTGGGCGGGGCTGCCTCGGGCGGGGCTGTCTTGGGCGGGGCGCCGGCGGTGGGGGAGGGGTGGGTGGCGTGAGCGCGCTCCGGTTCGGCTACGGCACCAACGGCTTCAGCAATCACCGCCTCGACGACGCGCTCGCGGTCATCGCCGGGCTCGGCTACGACGGCGTTGCGCTCACCCTCGACCATCATCACCTGGACCCGTTCGACGCCGGTGTCGCTCGCCACGTGCGCGAGGTCAGCCACCGGCTGGGCCAGCTCGGGCTCGGCGTGGTGATCGAGACCGGCGCGCGCTATCTGCTCGATCCCTGGCACAAGCACGCTCCCACGCTGATCGACGACGAACCCGGGCCGCGGCTGGAGTTCCTGCGCCGCGCTGTGCGGATCGGGGCCGATCTCGGGGCCGAGGCCGTCAGCTTCTGGGCCGGGGTTCCGCGTGCTGGCCTGGCCCGGGATGAGGCCTGGCGGCGGCTCGTCGGCGGATGCGCCGAGGTCCTGGCCGCGGCCGAGGGGGCCGAGATGATGCTCGGCTTCGAGCCGGAGCCGGGGATGCTCGTGGAGTCGATGGCCGACTGGGAGCGGCTGCGGGCCGACCTCGGTGCGCCCGTCCACTTCGGACTCACGCTCGACATCGGGCACTGCCGGTGCCTGGAGCCGGTGCCGGCGGACGAATGTGTGCGAAGAGCGGCCGGTTCGCTCGTGAACGTGCAGATCGACGACATGCGTCGCGGCGTACACGAGCACCTCGAGTTCGGGCAGGGCGAGGTCGATTTCCCGCCGGTCCTGCGGGCGCTGGCCGACATCGGTTACGGCGGTCTGATCGCGGTCGAGCTGCCCCGGCACAGCCACGCCGCCCCGTCCGTCGCTCGGGACTCGCTGGCGTTCCTGCGCGAAAAGGCCAAGGAGGCGCTGTGAAACGCGCGATCAGGTCAGCGAGGCGCGGCGAAACGCGCAACGAACCGCACCGATCGGGTCGGGGTAGCGCCGTGAACAGCGCGGCGGAACTGAGCGACCGGACTACGCGATCGGGTCGGCGAAGCGCCGTGAACCGTGCGACCAGGCCAGCGCGGCGCGGCGAAATGTGCAACGAACCGCGCGACCGGGTCGGAGCAGCGCCGTGAACAGCACGGCGGGACTGAGCGACCGGACTGCGCCACCCGGCCGAGGAAGCCCAATGAAGCCCGCCACGGGGCCGCGCGACCAAGCCAAGGAGGCCACATGAACCTCGTGACAGGACTGCGCGCCGAGCTCGCCGACACCGTGTGGCTGGACACCGCGCTGGAGACCGTGGCCCGTCAGCCGGCCGCGATCGCGCGGCTGTTCCCGGCCGTCGGCCGCCGCTGCGGGCGTTGGATGCTCAAAGAACCCCCGGGCTGGAGCGTCGACGACGCCGCCAGGGTCCTGCTCCTGACGCGACTGCAGGACAAGAGCGAAATCCCGCAGCTGTACCGCCACGGTGACGCCGCCGAGAAACGCGCGATCCTGCGCGCTCTGCCGCTGCTCGAGCCGGAAGCGGACACGGTGACGCCCATTCTCGAGGACGCCCTGCGCACGAACGACGCGCGGCTCGTCGCCGCCGCGCTGGGGCCGGCCGCTCGGCACCTCGACGCGGCAGCGTGGCGGCAGGGTGTGCTCAAGGCCGTCTTCATGCAACTCCCGCTCGACCAGGTGGCCGACCTCGACGAGCGGGCCGACACCGAGCTGAGCGTCATGCTGGCGGGCCTGGCCGAGGAGCGCCGCGCCGCCGGCCGCACCATGCCCGCCGACGCCGAAGCGCTGATCCAGCGACTCCAGGAGAGGGGACAGTGATGCGCATCTTCGACCCCCACATCCACATGACCTCGCGTACCACCGACGACTACGAGCGCATGGCCGCGGCCGGCGTGCAGGCCCTCGTCGAGCCCGCGTTCTGGCTCGGCCAGCCGCGCACCAGCGTGGGCTCGTTCACCGACTACTTCGACTCGCTCGTCGGATGGGAGCCGTACCGCGCGAGCCAGTTCGGCATCCGCCACTACGCCACGATCGCGCTCAACCCGAAGGAGGCCAACGACCCCCGCTGCCGCGAGGTGCTCGACGTGCTGCCGCGCTATCTCGAGAAGGACGGCGTCGTCGCGGTGGGCGAGGTCGGCTACGACTCGATGACCCCGGCCGAGGACGAGGTCTTCGCCGCGCAGCTCGCGCTCGCAGTCGAGCATGAACTTCCGGCGCTCGTGCACACGCCGCACCGGGACAAGGCGCGGGGAACCGCACGTACGCTCGCCGTGGTGCGCGAGTCCGGGCTCGAGCCGGGCCGGGTCGCCGTCGACCACCTCAACGAGGTCACCGTCGCGGCGGTGGCCGAGTCCGGCTGCTGGATGGGGTTCTCCATCTACCCGGAGACGAAGATGACGGCCGAGCGCATGGTGCACATCCTGCGGGAGTACGGGCTGGAGCGCATGCTCGTCAACTCCGCCGCCGACTGGGGGCGCTCGGATCCGCTGCTGACAAGACGTACCGGTGAAGCAATGCTGGCCGCAGGGTTCTCCGATGACGATGTGGACCGCGTGCTGTGGCGCAATCCGGTCGAGTTCTACGGTCAGTCCAAGAAGCTGGATTTCTCCACAGTGGACAGAGCGGAGACGCACGAGGGCAACTCGATCCGGCGCGGGGGCGAGTGATGCGGCTGCGGCACCCCGATGGGCAGACCGTCCACCTGGCGTACGGCACAAACGTCCACCCCGCCGAGGACCTCGACGGCATCGTCGCGCAACTGGGCACCTACGCCACGCCCATGCGCGAGCGGCTCGGCACCGACCTGCTCGGCCTCGGCCTGTGGCTCAGCGCCGGCGTCGCCGCGGAGCTCGCCGCGGACGGGGCCGCGCGTCGCCGGTTGCGCCGCGAGCTCGACGCGCGCGGCCTGGAGGTGGTGACGCTCAACGGTTTCCCGTACGGCGCGTTCCACGCACCGGTCGTCAAGCGCGCCGTGTACTACCCGGACTGGGCCGATCCCGCGCGCCTGCGGTACACCCTGGATCTGGCGCGGATCCTCGTGGACCTGCTGCCCGACGACGCCGCCCGCGGCTCCATCTCCACGCTCCCGCTGGGCTGGCGCGAACCGTGGGACGGCCCGCAGGCGGCCCGGGTCGGCCGGGCGCTCGACGCGCTCGCGCAGGGGTTGGCCGGGCTGGAGGCGCTCACCGGGCGCGCCGTGCGGGTCGCGTTCGAGCCGGAGCCCGGTTGCGTCATCGAGAACACGCTGCAGGCCGCCGTGCACCTGGCCCGGGTCGACCGGCGCTGGCTCGGCGTCTGCGTCGACCTGGCCCACCTCGCGTGCCAGTGGGAGGACCCGGTCGCCGCGGTGCAGCGGCTCGCCCGGGCCGGGCTGCCGGTGGTGAAGGTCCAGGTCTCGGCCGCGCTGGAGGTCGCCGACCCCGGCGGTGCCCGCGAGGTCGTGGCCCGCTACGCCGAGCCGCGCTTCCTGCACCAGACCCGCACGGCCGGCTGCCGGCACTCCTTCGACGACCTCGACGAGGCCCTGGCCTCGGCCGAGGCGGGCGGGGAGCCGTGGCGGGTGCACTACCACGTGCCGCTGCACGCGGAGCCGGAGCCGCCGTTGCGCTCGACCACGCCGGTGCTGCGGGCCGGGCTGGGGGTCCTCGTCGGCGGCCCGGTCGCGACGTGCGATCACCTCGAGGTGGAGACGTACACCTGGAGCGTCCTGCCCGCCGAGCGCCGCCCGGAGAGCCCGCGCGAGCTGGCCCACGGGATGGCCGCCGAGCTCGCCTGGACCCGCGACACCCTTCACGACCTGGGGTTGAAGGGATGAGCGGCCTGGAGTTGCGGAATCCGGTTGCCGCGCGTGGCTGTGGCGACATGACCCGACAGTTGCCGGCGCTCGATCTGGGGCTGCGGGCATGAGCGGTCCGGAGCGAAGTGCTGTGCAAGTCGGTTGCCGCGCGTGCCGGGGCCGGAGCGAAGCGGAGGTCTTTGCGTGAGTCGTCAGTTGCTGGTGCTCGATGTTGTCGGTTTGACGCCGCGGCTGCTGCCGCACATGCCGAACCTGATGAGCGTTGGTGCAGCGGTGCCGCTCGAGCCCGTGCTGCCCGCGGTCACCTGCTCGGTGCAGTCGACGTTCCTGACCGGCGAGCCGGTTTCTGGGCACGGGATCGTCGGCAACGGGTGGTACTTCCGCGACCTCGGCGAGGTCCTTCTGTGGCGTCAGCACAACGCGCTCGTCGGGGGCGAGAAGCTCTGGGACGCCGTCCGGCGGGACGAGCCCGGGTTCACCGTCGCCAATGTCTGCTGGTGGTACGCGATGGGCGCCGACGTCGACTGGACCGTCACCCCGCGGCCGATCTACTACGCGGACGGGCGCAAGGAGCCCGACTGCTACACGTTCCCGCCCGAGCTGCACGACGAGCTGGTCGCTGACCTTGGCCCGTTTCCGCTGTTCACGTACTGGGGGCCGACCGCCGGTCTGCCCTCGTCCGCGTGGATCGCGCGGGCCGCCGAGCGGATCATGGCCGCCAAGAACCCCGACCTGACCCTCGTGTACCTCCCGCACCTCGACTACGACCTGCAGCGCTACGGCCCGTCCGACCCGCGGGCCGAGCGGGCCGCGGCCGAGCTCGACACGGTGCTCGGGCCGCTGCTGCACGCGGCGCGCGCGAGTGGACGGACGATCGTGGCGCTTTCCGAGTACGGCATCACGGACGTGCGCCGGCCGGTGGACATCAACCGGCTGCTGCGCACGGAGGGCTGGCTGAACGTGCACACGCAGGACGGGATGGAGTATCTCGACCCGTGGACGTCGCGCGCGTTCGCCGTCGCCGATCATCAGATTGCGCACGTGTACGTTCGCGACGCGCGGGATGTGCCGGAAGTGCGCAAGGTGTGCGAGCAGCTGCCGGGCGTCGGCGAGATCCGGGAGGGGCTCGGGCACGAGCGCTCCGGTGAGTTGGTGCTGCTTGCCGAGCCTGACGCGTGGTTCACGTACTACTACTGGCTCGACGACGCTCGGGCGCCCGACTTTGCGCAGGTCGTCGAGATCCACCGCAAGCCTGGCTACGACCCCGCGGAGCTGTTCTTCGATCCGGCCGGGCCGGGTGCGGCGAAGGCTCGGGCCGGGCTCGCGCTGGCCAGGAAGAAGCTGGGGATGCGGTATCGCATGAGCGCGGTCGGGCTGGACGCGGGCGCCCAGGCGGTTCGGGGGTCCCACGGGCTGTTGCCTGCCGACCCGGCCGACGGGCCTGTCTGGCTCTGCGATGACCCGGCGGTCGCCCCGAACCGCGTTCATGCGACCGAGGTCAAGGGTTTGCTGATGCGCCTGCTCGGGGGAGGCGGCGCGGGGAAGTGACGCGACACGTCAGCTGAGGTGGGCTGGCGCGTGTTTGCGCGAATGTGCAAGGGGCGGTGCGCGGGAGTGGCGCGGTAGGTCCGCTTAGGCTCCCGGCCGCCTGTTTGCGCGAACGTGCAAGGGACGGTGCGCGGGCGTGACGTGGCAGGTCGGCTGAGTCGGTTGGCCGGCCGCTTGCGCGAATGTGCAGGAGGTGGTGCGCGGGCGTGACGTGACCCGGCTGTGGCGTCCGGTCCGCGCCTGGCTCGCGCCCGCGCCCGTGCCCGCTCCCACACTCGTGTCCGGCCCGCCCTCGTGTCCGGCCCGCGTCTGGTCCGCGCCCGGGCCCGCGCTCGTGTCCGGGCCGCGTGCGTGTCCGGCCCGCGTCCGCGTTCGGTCCGCGTTCGGTCCGCCCCCGGCTCGCGTCTTGCCCGCGCCCGCCCCGTGCCCGGCCCGCGCACGTGTCCGGTCCGCGCCCGGTCCCGCGGGAGTGGCGCGGTAGGTCCGCTGAGGCTCCCGGCCGCCTGTTTGCGCGAACGTGCAAGGGACGGTGCGCGGACGTGACGTGGTAGGTCGGCGCCCCTGTCCGGCCCGCGCCCGCCCCTCGCCCGCGTGTCCGGTCCGCGTCCGCGTCGGCCCGCGCCCGTGCCGCGAGCGGTCAAGACGTCGCCGCCGCCCCCGCTCGCAAGAGGTGGTGCGCGGACTTGATGCGATACATCTCCGCGTCCGCCACGCGCATCAGGTTGTCCAAGTCGCCGTCGCGCGCGGTCGCCGTGCCGATGCTCGCGTCCACCGACACCGTGCCCGCGCCCAGTCGCACCGGCTCGGTGAGCGACGCGCGCAGCCGCGCTGCCACCTCGTGGGCGCGGTGCGCGTCGGTGTCGTGCAGCAGCACCAGGAACTCGTCGCCGCCGAGTCGGGCGACCAGGTCGTGGTCGCGCACCTCCGCGCGCAGCCGCGCCGCCGTCACCTGCAGCAGCTCGTCGCCGGCGGCGTGGCCGAGCGTGTCGTTGATCGCCTTGAACCCGTCCAGGTCGAGCACGAGCACGGACGCGGGCACGCCGGGGTGGAGGGTACTGCGCGCATGTTCGTGCAGCAGGTGCCGGTTGCCCAGGCCGGTGAGCGGGTCGTGCAGTGCCTGTTCGCGCAGTCCCGCCGCCTGTTCGCGCAGGCTGGCGCGGGCCGCGGCCAGCTGGCCGAGATGGTTGTGGTGCGCCCGGGACAGCAAGCCGGTCAGGACCGCCACCACGAGCTCGAGGCCGGGCGCGACGCTGACGAGATCGGCCGGCATCTGATATCCGGCGATCTGCGGGGAGTACACGTAGAGCAGAATTCCCGCGACCGACTCGGCCGCGAAGACCGTGAGCGCGCCCGTGAGCTGGTGCCGGTAGGCGCCCACGATGATCGGGATGATGAGCAGCGGCCAGAACACCAGGTCCGGCGAGGCCGCCGAGCTGTAGACCATGGCGATGATCGCCGCGGTGTCCACGGCCAGGAGCACGGCGCTGATGCGCGGGTAGCGGCGGCGGCCCACGCTGCGCAGCGCGTACACGCCGAGGAGGTTGATGAGCGCCTCGGCGGCCGCGGCGGCGATGCCCAGTACCGTCGACATCCCCGGCACATGGGGAAACACCGTGATGCTGAGGACGATCCACAGCACGGCGGCCGCGCGGCTGAGGATGCCGGCCCACTCCAGGCTGCGGCGCATGCGCACGAGCGCGTCGTCGACCTGGAACGATTGCATGGAGTTTGACTCGGCGGGGCGGCCCCTGACCTGAGCCGTGGGCGAACCTGAGAAGAATCACAGGTAGAACCCCTAAGGAACGGCTTTCAGGTGCGTTCCGGATAGTCGGGGGAGTGTACGGTCCGTAGTCTCGGCGACGTGACACTCATCGAGACGCGTGCGCTGACGAAGCGCTACGGGGGTGGCGTCACCGCCCTGTCGGACCTGACTCTGGCGGTGGAGCCGGGGATCATCGGCCTCGTCGGGGCTAACGGCGCCGGGAAGTCCACCTTCATCAAGATCATGCTGGGCCTGCTGCCGCCGACCACCGGCGAGCTGCGGGTCCTCGGGCTCGACCCGACCGCGAACGCCGAGGACGTGCGCTCGCGGGTCGGGTACATGCCGGAGCACGACTGCCTGCCGGGCGAGGTCTCGGCCGCGGAGTTCGTGACTCACCTCGCGCGGATGAGCGGCCTGCCCGCCACGGCCGCCCGCGAGCGCGCCTCCGAGGCGCTGCGCCACGTCGGGCTCTACGAGGAGCGGTACCGTCAGATCGGCGGCTACTCGACCGGCATGAAGCAGCGCGTCAAGCTGGCTCAGGCCCTGGCCCACGACCCCGACCTGCTGCTGCTGGACGAGCCGACGAACGGCCTCGACCCGGCCGGCCGCGACGCGATGCTGGAGCTGGTGCACCGCATCGGCACCGAGTTCGGCATCTCCATCGTGGTCTGCTCGCACCTGCTGGGCGAGGTCGAGCGCATCTGCGACTCGATCATCGCCATCGACGGCGGGCGGCTGCTGCGCTCGGCGTCGGTCGAGGACATGACGACGAGCCGCGACGTGCTCACCGTCGAGGTGTCCGAGGGCGTCGACCTGCTCACCGCGCGCCTCGCGGAGCTGGGCATCCCGGCCGGCCGCGACGGGGCCGCGCTCACCGTGCCGCTGGACTCCGAGGACGTGTACGACCGCATCCTCGTCGCGGTCGCCGAGCTCGACCTGCCGCTGCACCGGCTCGACCAGCGCCGCCACCGCGTGGCCGAGCTGTTCCAGACCCACTCCGTCACCGCACCCGCGCTGAGCGCTCAGGAGGCCGGCCGTGGCGCCGCAGACTAGTGTCATCCATGACATCGGCTATCAGCGGTACACGGGACCGCGGCTCGGCCGGTGGTACGCCAACCGCTCCCTCTACGAGCACAGCGTGCGCGCCGCGTTCGGCATCGGGCGCGGGGCCAAGGCCAAGATCTTCCCCTGGATGATCATCGGCATCGTGCTGCTCGTGGCCGTGGTCGTCATCGCCTACCGGTCGATCAGTGGCCAGACCCTGATGTCGTACCGTGACTATGTCGCCGGTCTGAGCTACCCGGTCATGCTCTTCCTGGCCATCGTGGCCCCCGAGCTCGTGTCGCGGGACCTGCGCGATCGAACGCTTCCCTTGTACTTCTCCCGCCCCCTCGCCCGCACCGACTACGCGCTGTCGAAGTTCGCCGCGCTGGTCACCGCCGTGCTGCTGCTCCTGGGCGTGCCGCAGTTGCTGATCTACATCGGGGCCGTGTTCACGCGCACCGACGGCTTCTCCGGCGCCTGGCACGAGCTGGGCGACCTGGCACCGGGCCTGGCCGCGGCGCTCATCCGCGCGCTGATCCTGGCCGGCGTCTCGCTGCTGGTCGCCTCGCTGACCGGCCGGCGCGCGTTCGCCGCCGCGTTCATCGTCGGCGTCTTCCTCATCACCTCGCCGATCGTGGGCATCCTGAACTTCCTGGGCAACGAGACCCTGGCCAAGCTCTCGTTCATGGCCAACCCGATGACCATGATGCTCGGCCTGGAACAGTGGATCTTCGGCGCCGAGTCGAACAACCGGCTGCCGATCGGGAACCTCGGCCCCGTGTACGGCGTCGGCGCGCTCGTCCTGCTCGCCGGTTCCGTCGGGCTCCTGCTGCTGCGTTACCGGAAGGTGGCCGCCTGACATGAGTACCGTCGATCTGCAGCACGTCTCGCGGTGGTACGGCAATGTGGTCGCCGTCAACGACGTCACCATGAGCCTCGGGCCCGGCGTCACCGGCCTGCTGGGCCCGAACGGGGCCGGCAAGACGACCCTGCTGCACATGATGTCGGGGTTCCTCGCCCCGTCCCGCGGCACGCTGACCGTGGACGGCGCCCCGACCTGGCGCAATCCCGACGTGTACCGCACGCTCGGCCTCGTCTCCGAGCGCGAGAGCGTGCACGGCTTCCTGACCGGTCACGAGTTCGTGCTCGCCAGCGCCAAGCTGTTCCGGCTCGCCAACCCCGAGGAGGCCGCCCGCCGGGCGCTCGCCCTCGTGGAGATGGAGCCGGCCCAGGACCGCCGGATCGAGACGTACAGCAAGGGCATGCGCCAGCGCATCCGGGTGGCGGCCGCGCTCGTGCACGAGCCGAGCGTCCTGCTGCTCGACGAGCCCTTCAACGGCATGGACCCACGGCAGCGCTTCCACATGATGGACCTGCTGCACAAGATGGGCGACGAGGGCCGCACGGTCCTGTTCTCCTCGCACATCCTGGAGGAGGTCGAGCAGGTCTCCGGCACCGTGCAGGTCATGGTGGCCGGCCGCCTCGCCGCGTCCGGCGAGTTCCGCACCATCCGGCGGCTGATGACCAACCGCCCGCACGTGTTCACCATCCGCTCCAGCGACGACCGGCGCCTCGCGGTCGCCCTGATGACCCTGGAGTCGGTCGCGGGCGTCGACATCGACTCGACCGGCCTGCAGGTGCGCGCGTCGGACTACGGCACGTTCACCCGCGCCCTGCCGCGCGTCGCGCTCAAGGAGGGCGTCCGGGTGCGCCGCCTGATCCCGGCCGACGAGTCCCTGGAAAGCGTCTTCTCCTACCTGGTGGGTGCCTGATGAACGCCACTGTCGCGATGATCACCGCCCGGGGCCTGCTGGGCCGCCGCCGGATCTGGCTGCTGGTGCCGCTCCCGCTGCTGCTCATCGGCCTCACGCTGATCGTCAAGGCGTTCGGCCCGGACCCGGCCGAGTGGGGCGAGGGGGTCATCGGCGGCCTGGGCTTCTCCGCGGTACTGCCCGTGATCGCCCTCATCATCGGCACCGGCGTCCTGGGCTCGGAGATCGACGACGGAACCATCACGCACATCCTGAGCAAGCCGCTCCCGCGCTCGGAGATCATCTTCACCAAGCTCGCCGTGGCGTCCGGCGTCACCGCCCTCTTCGCCGGCGTGCCGCTGTTCATCGTGGGCCTGATCGCCGGGCAGCCCCCGCTGGCCTTCGCGCTCTTCGTCGGCGGGGTGATCGGCTCCCTCGCGTACTGCTCGATCTTCCTGCTGCTCAGCGTCATGACCCGGCGGCCGGTGCTCGTGGGGCTGGCGTACGTGGTCCTCTGGGAGGGCGTGCTGGGCAACATCCTGACGGGGACGCAGAAGTTGTCGATCCAGCAGTACGTGCAGGCGATCGTCGACTGGCTCGCCCCGACGGACCTGCTGCACGGCAACGTGGCGGTGCCGCTGAGCTGCGTGATGGCGGCGGTGTTCACGGTGGCCTCGACGGCCTACGCGATCCAGCGCCTGCGCACGCTCTCGGTCGCGGGCGAGACGGGCTGACCGGCTGGTTTATCGATCACTAGCCGCGGGGTAAACCCGACGTAGACGCGAGGCGACCGGCTCCCCCCTCCG
>NZ_JBEPEH010000089.1:0-14170 GCF_040300725.1 Dactylosporangium sp. NPDC000244 | reverse complement strand
GTCGACCCGACGACCGCCGACATCGCGGTGGCCGTCTACGACCTCGACGAGATCGCGGTCCGCCTCGCCGACGGCGCCGACTACGACGGCCTGACGGCGCTCATCGCCGCCGACCTGGCCCCGGCCCAGCTCGGCTCTGCCGAACCCTCGACCCTGCCTGGCCACAACGTCGACACGCCCGACACGCTTCCGAAAGCGCTCGAGGCGGACCCCGACCTGCGACGGCTGACGCCAGCCGATCACGCCGCCGCCGAACAGCTCGCTTCACCGGACGATACGCCGCGGCCGGATCCCGACACCGACGCTCACGCGGCGAGCCAGGCGCCCGCAGCGCGGACAGCATCGCCCTCCAGCAACGATGCAGGAGCAACCGTTGCGGCGACGCCTGCCACCCGGCAGGCCATCGATGAACTGCTCAGCACCGACCCCACAATGACCGTCACCGCGATCGCCGCAAAGATCGGCAGAACACCCCGCACCGTGTACCGGAACCTGCCTAAACGGGCACGCCACCCCTCTTAGCGTGTGGAGCACCTCAGTGTGTGCCTGGCCATCACCCGCGGACCCCTAACACGCGCCGCGCTCGATGCGGACGCAACCTGGTGCCACGGCACGAGGCCGCTCAGCGTGAGGCTGATCGGAGAATCCCACGCGTGCGGGACGACGTGTATGCCAGCTGCGTGAGCTGGATCGATCCGGATGCGAGAACCCCTGCGTGTGGGGACGACTCCGGCACGAGCAGCAACTACGTGCGCGTCAGCGGAGCACCCCCGCGCGTGCGCGGACGACTGGTGGCAGCGTGCTGGGCGCCGTGCCTCGTCAGGAGCATCCCCGCGCGTGCGGGGACGACCTCTTCAACGCCAGCAGCGCTGGCGTAATGCCGGGAGCGCCCCCGCGCGGGCGGGGACGACGGAGCCGCGGTGATCGGCGTCGGAACCTCGTACGGAGTACCCTCCCCGCGCGTGCGGGGACGACGTGGTCTACACGGACTCGCTGGCGGGAGACCTGGGAGAACCCCCGCGCGTGCGGGGACACCCGGAGCCGACCTTGTAGGCGTACGTGACCTCGGGAGAACCCCCGCGCGTGCGGGGACGACTCAACGAGATAGCAATTCCCGTTGAACGTTTTAGGAGAACCCCGCGCGTGCGGGGACGACTGCACCGTAGCCACAGTCGCCTTCGCCTCCTTCGGAGAACCCCCGCGCGTGCGGGGACGACTAGTCCTCCCACCTGATCGGGAACACCCCGGTCGGAGAACCCCCGCGCGTGCGGGGACGACTCGACGAACCCGGCCGGCGGCACCGCACGGTCGGGAGAACCCCCGCGCGTGCGGGGACGACGTTGACAAAGCCGTCGACGACGGCCGCATCCAGGGAGAACCCCCGCACGTGCGGGGACGACCCCCCGGAACGTCTCGGATGATCGGCGGAGGGTGGGAGAACCCCCGCGCGTGCGGGGACGACCTGGAGAAGGGCGACGTGGTCAAGTACCTGACGGGAGACTCCCGCGCGTGCGGGGACGACTGCTTCTCCCGGTCGAGAATGCCGGTGGGGGTCGGAGAACCCCCGCGCGTGTGGGGACGACGACGCGCTGTCGTCGTACGGGCCGTACATGCCCGGAGAACCCCCGCGCGTGCGGGGACGACAACCGCTGCAACGCGTGGACCATATTGTGAGTCGGAGAACCCCCGCGCGTGCGGGGACGACATCGGCCCGACGGTGACGGTTGCTGCGAACGCGGGAGAACCCCCGCGCGTGCGGGGACGACTGGAGCAACGTCACCGGCGGCACCGCGTCCGAGGGAGAACCCCCGCGCGTGCGGGGACGACGAGATCTGGCTCAGCGTCTCGGCCATGAACTGCGGAGAACCCCCGCGCGTGCGGGGACGACCCGTCCGCTTCAACCCACGGCTCCCACGAGCCCGGAGAACCCCCGCGCGTGCGGGGACGACTGTGAAGCACTGCCGGAATGCCTGCTGTGCTGCGGAGAACCCCCGCGCGTGCGGGGACGACCCCGCCGGCGGCGCGCCGATGGTCGGCATCGGCGGAGAACCCCCGCGCGTGCGGGGACGACGGCACGGTGACGACCGGATCGACAGCCGGGTTCGGAGAACCCCCGCGCGTGCGGGGACGACCAGAATTACAGCCACAAAAACGGACGATCATGAGGAGAACCCCCGCGCGTGCGGGGACGACCGGTCCTCATCCACGGTGTCGTCGTGGAGGTACGGAGAACCCCCGCGCGTGCGGGGACGACACGCTTCCCCCCGCCAACGTAGCGAGTAGGGGAGGAGAACCCCCGCGCGTGCGGGGACGACTGAGCCGCAAGCGCCCAATGACCGTCGATGAGCGGAGAACCCCCGCGCGTGCGGGGACGACCAGCGGATGAACTGCCGCTGGTGGTGGGAGAACGGAGAACCCCCGCGCGTGCGGGGACGACACCCATGTGCAGATGCATTAGGATCTCGCCCCCGGAGAACCCCCGCGCGTGCGGGGACGACCTCACGCAGATGGTGCGCGACATCAACTGGTCGGGAGAACCCCCGCGCGTGCGGGGACGACGTCGGCGACGGGCACGATCAGGACCGGCATCGGGGAGAACCCCCGCGCGTGCGGGGACGACCTGAGCTACAGGGACATGGAAGCGGGGGCAGGAGGAGAACCCCCGCGCGTGCGGGGACGACTCGCAGGCGGCGATCACCGCGGCGCTCGCCCCGGGAGAACCCCCGCGCGTGCGGGGACGACACCGTGCAGCCCGTGCCCGCGGTCTGGGCGCCCGGAGAACCCCCGCGCGTGCGGGGACGACGCCGTCTTCCAGCGGGCCTTGATCACCTCGGGGGGAGAACCCCCGCGCGTGC
Source organism: Dactylosporangium sp. NPDC000244 (assembly GCF_040300725.1). Taxonomy (NCBI): domain Bacteria; kingdom Bacillati; phylum Actinomycetota; class Actinomycetes; order Micromonosporales; family Micromonosporaceae; genus Dactylosporangium; species Dactylosporangium sp. NPDC000244. Next base: position 11,315 of record NZ_JBEPEH010000089.1, on the reverse strand, counting down.
GGGGACGACGCCAGGTCGGCGGCGATCGTCGCCTCCGCCGAGGGAGAACCCCCGCGCGTGCGGGGACGACACTTGCTGACCAGCGATTCTACTGTCACGTCGGCCGATTCTCGTTCAGTCGCACTGCCGACGATTCGGGTTGCGCTACCCGGAACGGCTCGTTCGTTCGGGTGAAACACTTTCGTACGATTCGTGTTGTTCCGGACGAAAGCCGCATCACGCCTCCTGAAACTGTCGTACCGCTGCTTTATGTTGCCGGGCGTGGATGCGGAACTGTTGCGGCGGCTCGCGCCGTTTTGGGGAAAGTCCAACGCCGGTGGCCGCCCCAACCTGCTTGTCCAGCACCTCCTCGACGCTGCGGCTGTTGGTGAGCTGATCTGGGACCGCTATCTGGCCCCAGCAGCGCGCGACCGGCTGGACGCTTGCTGCGGTGGCCGCGGCCGTCAGCTGTTCGTTGTGTTGTGCGCGCTCCATGACGTCGGCAAGGCGACGCCAGCCTTCCAGGACAAGGTGACGGCATTGGCGGCAGCGGTCCAAGCGCACGGCTTGCGGTGGAGATCGTTGCCGAAAGACGCGAAGCAATGGCATCACACCCTGGCTGGCGGGGTGATTGTGCGGGACGCGCTTCGCGCGGCTGGTTGGAGTGTTGACCAGGTCGATTGGGTGGTGCCGATGGTGACTGGTCATCACGGCATGGTGCCGAAGCGCGGTAGGTATCAAACGCCGGTCCGTCACGGGCATGGCCAGGGGCCGGAGTGGCGGCGTGCTCAGCAGGAACTGGTCAACGCGGTCAGCTGCGAGGTGGGAGTTGACCTCGCTGGCCTTGAGCCGACCTCGACACCGAGCAGGGCCATGCAGTTGGCGTTGTCCGGCGCGGTGATCATGGCGGACTGGATCGCCAGTGACAGCAACCGATTCCCCGGCATCGACCGTCTGGACCAGGTCTCGATGGACGTGGCGCGTGCACGAGCCCGGGACGCGTGGCAGAGGCTGGAGCTCCACGGCGGCTGGCGTGACCGGTCGTTGCTCGCGCCGCCCGGGTTCTTCGAGAAGCGGTTCCGCCGACGCGAGGTCCGACCGGTCCAGGCGTCGGCCGTCGAGCTCGCCTCTACGATGCCAGGTCCCGGGCTGATGTTCATCGAGGCGCCGATGGGCGAGGGCAAGACGGAGGCGGCGCTCGCGGCTGCTGAGGTCCTAGCGTCTCGGTTCGGCGCCGATGGTGTGTTCGTGGGTATGCCGACACAGGCTACGAGCGACGCGATGTTCAGCCGCGTCGTGGACTGGGCTCAGTCTTTGGACGCCGCTGTCCCGGTCGGTCTGCTGCATGGCAAGCGCCGGTTCAATCAGCGCTGGCGAGAGATGCGCGAGGCGCGTTTCAGCGACGTCGATGACGACGAGTACGGCTGTGAGGATGTGTTCGGCGTGGTGACCGGACGGTCGCATGCCGGGCAGCGCACGGCGGTTCCAGCGGAATGGTTTCTCGGGCCGAAACGTGGCCTGCTGATGCCGATCACGATCGGCACGATCGACCAGCTGTTGCACGCGGCGACCCGCACCAGGCATGTGATGCTGCGCCATCTCGGGCTGGCCGGTCGAGTCGTTGTCCTCGACGAGGTGCACGCCTACGACGTGTACATGATGCAGTTCTTGACCGAGGCGTTGCGGTGGCTCGGCGACGCTGGCGTCCCTGTGGTGCTGTTGTCGGCGACGTTGCCGCCGGCGATGCGTCGGCAGCTGGCCGAGGCGTATCTGCAGGGAGTGGTACGGGAACCCGATGTAGCGGTGCCTGTGTCGGTGGTCGGGGACGGGGGATACCCGGCGGTGCGGTGGGTGGCCGCGGCGGATGGTCGAGTGCAGAGCGGCGGCTGCTCGGCCGAGCCGTGGCGGGATTCGGTCGGCGTTGCCGTTGAGGTGCTGGACGAGGGTCCGCGTGAGGGACCGGAGAAGCTCGTGGCCATGGTCGCCGAGGCGCTGGCTGACGGTGGCTGTCTCCTCGTCGTGCGTAACACGGTCCGCCGCGCACGGCAGACCTTCCAGGCGTTACGGCAGGCGTTTGCGGGCGACGGCACGACCACGGTGTTGCTGCACGCGCGGCTGATGATGGGCGAGCGTGTGGACCGCACGGAACGGGTGCTCGATCTGCTCGGTGCGCCGGATCGTAAGCAGGCACCGGCACGTCCGCCGCAGATGATCGTCGTGGCCACCCAGCTCGCTGAGCAGTCCTTCGATGTCGACGCCGACTTGCTGATCAGTGATCTGGCGCCGATCGACCTGCTGCTGCAGCGCATCGGCCGGCTTCACCGCCATGTCCGTCCGGCGGACGCTCGGCCGTGCCGTGTTGCCTCGCCGAGGGTGGTGGTCGCCGGCATGTCGTCGGTGGGCGGCGGCGTGCCCGTGTTCCCCCGCGGCAGCGAACACGTCTATGGCCGTTATGCATTGTTGCGTGCGGCGCACCTCGTGCGGGAAGCGAGTGCCGGAGGCGGGTGGAGCGTGCCGGCGCAGGTTCCTGAGCTCGTGCAGCGGGGCTATGACGCCGGGGAGTCGCTGCCGACGGACTGGCAGGCGGACGTCGATGCGGCGCTCGCGCAGTGGCAGTGCAGTGACGCGATTCGGCGGGACAACGCCAAGAAGTTCATCCTGGCTGGTGCCGGTGAGCTGCATTGCACTGACCTCGCGGGACTCCATGACCGGGCGACCCGGGATCTTGACGACGACGACGCCGTGTCCGCGGTCGTGCGTGACGGTGCGGACAGCATCGAAGTCGTCGTGCTTCGCCGACGCGGTGACCTCAAGTACACCCTGGACGGGCGCTGCCTTGGTCCCGCCGACACCATGATCAGCGATCCGGACGTGGCCGAGGCCGTCGCCCGGTCGACGGTGCGCTTGCCAGCGTCGTTGAGCGAGGACGCGCGGCTTGAGTTGGCTCCATTATCCGAGGCTGGCGGCGACCCTTGGCTACGTCGTATCAGGGTGCTGGAACTGGATGACGGGAACAGCGCGATTGTGGGACGGCACCGGCTCAGCTACGACCTCGAACTGGGGCTCGTCGATGAGCCGGCACCGTGAGAACCCCGCATGGCGGGGAGGACCTATGGACGAGCTACACCCACGGGGCACCCCGGCGGAGCCGGGCGTGTTCAGCGTACTGGACGAAACGATCAAGCATCCTCCACCAGCTATACCCAATTGGGTCAATGGTGTTACGCTCGGCCGGTCCGGAGCCCGGCGCCCGGTGCGCCGCTCCGCCCCTCGCGTGCCTGCCAGCGCACATGCACCTCGAACAGTCCAACGCTCAATGACGCGTGGAAGGACGAGATGTTCAGCTTCGACTTGACCACGGATCCGTGGATCCCGGTGATGACCCGCGACGGGCGGCAGACGGTTTCGCTGCGCGTCGCGTTGCTCGAGGCGCACCACCTGCTGGGTGTCGCGTTGGACTCGCCGCTGGAGGCCGTTGCGTTGTTCCGGCAGGTGCTGCTGCCGGTCTACCTCGATGCGCTGTTCGTCGACGCAGGATGCCGGTACCCCCGGACGCCGCGCGAATGGAGCCAACTCTGGGCGGCGGCGGTCCTCGACCGCCACCCACCGTGGGCCGACCCCGGACCTGACGCGAAAGGCCCGATCGACGCCTACCTGGATCGGTACCGTGACCGGTTCCAGGTCTTCGGCACGCATCCGCTCGCGCAGGTCGCGACGTTGCGCGCCGTCAACGGCGAGACCAAGCCGGTGTCGGTGCTGATCGCATCGGCGGCCTCCGGCAACAACGTTCCGCTGTTTTCGGCCCGGACCGAAGCAACACCACCCACGCTGTCCCCGGCGGAGGCGATCAGGGCGACGCTGGCGACGCACTGCTGGGACACCGCGGCCATCAAGTCCGGCGCGGACGGCGACCCGATGGTGCGGGCGGGCAAGACGACCGGCAACCCGACCGGCCCCCTCGGCGGGATCGGCGTGGTGTTACCGCTCGGCAACACCCTCGCCCAGACACTGCTGCTGCATGTGCCGGTCACGTCCGCCACGGGAGTCGACGACCGGCCACAGTGGCGGGCGGGCCCCGACCAGCATCCGTCTGCCGGGCCCGGATGGCAGCAGCGCCCGGTCCGCGGCCTGCTGGACCTGCTCACCTGGCAGGCCCGCCGGATCCGGCTCGTGCCGGAGGCCGGCCCCGACGGGACAACCGTCATCCGACGCGTGGTGCTGTCCGCCGGGGACCGGATGACTCGGCTCCCGGACGAGATCGAACCGCATACCGCCTGGCGGATGTCCAAAAACAGTAAGGAGCAGGTGCCGGTCCGGCACACGGTCGGTCAGTCCGCCTGGCGGGGCATGCTGCCGATGCTTGCCACCGCAGCGAACAACCCGCACGGCTCCAGCCCCCGGGTGCTGGGCACCATCCGCGACCTCCAGGACCACGACCGGGATCAGTTGCCGATCGACTACCCGCTACGGGTCCTGACGGTGGGGGTGCAGTACGGCAACCAGTCCGCTGTCGTGGAAGACCTGATCGTCGATCTGCTGCCGATGCCGCTGGCGGCACTCAACGCCGACAGCAGCGTCTATCAGCTGGTCGAGGCCATGGTCAGCCAGGCCGACGACCTCCGCATGGCGACGAACCGGCTCGGCGATGAGCTCAGACTCGCCGCCGGCGGCGAGAAACTGACCTGGGACAAGGGCGATCGGCTCGGGGACCGGATGGTGCACGCGTTCAACCCTGTCGCGCGGGAGGTGCTGTCCCGGTTGCAACGGCGTCCCGACGACATCGACGCAACCGAGGAACTGTGGCTCGCCGAGGCACGCCGCATTGTGCTGACAGCCGCCGAGGGCGCCTTGAACGCGGTCCCGCCCGAAACGTTCATCGGCCGTGTCCACAGCCTACGGGACATCTATCGCGCCGCCGCCGCGGAGGCCCGATTCCGCGCAGCGATCCGCAGCATTCTTGGCGAACCGGTTCCTGCCGGCACACCTTCAGGAGGTGCGTGACGACATGTCCATCACAGACGAGCGGCCCCAGTTCTACTGGCAGCGCTACAGGGCTGGCGGTGCGCGATTCGCCAGCAGGGCTGGCGCCGATCTGGCCGCACTACGCCGCGGTGTTGGCCGACTTCCCGGATCGGTTCCGGCGATGTGGCCGTTCTACACGCAGATCAATCCTGACGGGCGGACGACCGCGCGCTACGCCGCCGAACATGCCGCCCTCATACTCTTCGCGATTCACCAGCAGTCTCAGGCCACGTCCATGCACCGCCCGAACGTCGGTCTCGGCACCGCCGTGCTGAGACTCCGCCAGCACGGCCCACGACGGACCGGCGGCCCAGCACCGGCCACCGGCCCCGCTGCTCCCGACTGGACGAAATCGAGCCCGGTCGACCGCCGGTTCAATAGCGCCGCCACCGCATCCGACCTCACCGAGCTTGTCCTGCACCTGCGAGGCCTGGTCACCCAGCTGCGCGGCATCGGCCAGCCGCTCGACTACACGATGCTCTTCGACGACCTCCGGCGCTGGGACTTCCCCGACGGCGCCGCCCAGGTCCGTCGCCGGTGGGGCATGCAGTACTTCACCCGCAGCGGCCGAACCACCGACGAAGACACCGCAACCGATCCCACCCAGCTGACCGACGAGGAGTCGCTGTGAACCGCACCTACGTTGACGTGCACATCCTGCAGACCGTCCCGCCGTCGAACCTCAACCGGGACGACGCCGGCAGCCCCAAGCAGGCCATCTACGGCGGGGTGCGCCGCGCTCGAGTCTCGTCACAGGCGTGGAAACGTGCCACCCGGCTGGCGTTCAGCGAGCGCCTGAACCTCCCCGCCGAGCAGCTCGGCATTCGCACCAAACGTATTGGCCAGCAGCTCACCGACCGCATCACCGCCCGCACAGGCCTCGACCCGCAAGCGGCTCGGCGCCTCGCCGACGCCATGCTGGCCGGGCTCGGACTCACCGCCAGTAAGAAGAAGGCCGAGGAGAGCGCCTACCTGCTGTTCTACGGCAGGGCACAGCTCGACCGGCTCGTCGACCTCGTCGCCGACAACGCCAGCGACCTCCTCGCGCTCACCGGCGAGCCGCTCACGAAGGCCACCGCGGAGCTCGGTGTCCAGCAGGTCCTCACCGAAGGACACCCAATCGACGTGGCCCTCTTCGGCCGGATGGTCGCCGACCTCACCGCGCTCAACGTCGACGCCGCCACCCAGGTCGCCCACGCGCTCAGCACCCACGAAGCCAGCTTCGAGTTCGACTACTTCACCGCTGTTGACGATGCCAAAGACCGCGAAATCGAGGACGCCGGCGCCGGGATGATCGGCACGGTCGAATTCACCTCCGCCACCCTGTACCGGTTCGCGACGGTTGGCATGCACCAGCTCATCGAGAACCTCGACGGACGGGCCGACGCGGCCGTGGACGCCCTCGCCGCGTTCCTCGAGGCGTTCGTCTACTCGATGCCGACCGGACACGCGAACACGTTTGCGCATCACACGCTGCCGAATCTCGTCTCGGTGGTGGTCCGCGGCGACCAGCCGGTCAACCTCGTCTCCGCCTTCGAAAACCCGGTCCGGCTCCCATCGGCCTACGCCAGCGAAACCCGTCCCCGCGACGGGATCGCCGCCGAATCCGCCCGCCGCCTCGACGCCGAACTGGCCAAGGCAGCCCGCCTGTGGGGCGTCACTCCGCTGTCCGTGACGTCACTCTACGACCAGCAGGCTGTACCCGAGCCGGCCGCGCTCGGCCCGGTCCAGCCATTCGCCGAGATCGTGGCCGCAGTCCGCGACGCGGTCACAGCCCGCATCACCGAAAACGTCCCGGCATGAGCCAGCCCCCGGCGCCCGGCCCGCACAGCCTCGTGCTGCGGCTCGCCGGCCCCATCCAGTCGTGGGGCGGCCAAAGCCAGTTCAACCGCCGCGACACCCAACCGGAACCCACCAAGAGCGGCGTGCTCGGCCTGCTCGCAGCCGCACACGGCTTGCGCCGTCAGGACCCGATCGAAGTGCTGCTCAGCCTCACCTTCGGCGTGCGCACCGACCGGCCCGGCACCATGCTGCGCGACTACCACACCGTCAGCACACTCGACGGCACACCCCTGCCATCCGCCCAGGTCAACGCCAAAGGCACCCAAAAACGCACCTCACCGCCCAAGTACACCCACCTCACCACGCGCTACTACCTCCAGGACGCCGTCTTCGTCGCCGCCGTCAGCGGCCCGCGACCCCTGCTCGAAACACTCACCATCGCCATCCGCAACCCCGCGTTCCCGCTCTCGCTCGGCCGGCGATCATGCCCGCCCACACAGCCGCTGCTGCTCACCGACCCCGAGCACGGCACCGATCTGTGGCACGGCGACATCCTGAACGTCCTGCTCCGCGCGCCCTGGCAGGCGCCCACGCGTACACCACCCACCGGCCCGCTGCCGATCACCGTCGACGACCCCACCGGCGACGATGTACGCACCGACCTCCCCACCACCTTCGACCCGCTACACCGGGCCTTCACCACACGCACCGTCAAACACCACTGGGCCACACCGCCGGGCTACCCGCCCCTCGCCGACGGCCACAACCCCTTCGCACTGCTCGGAGGCTGATCCGATGCCCTACCTGTCACGCATCTGGCTGAACCCGCAACGCACCAAGGCCCAACTGATCCTGCGCAACCCCCAGGTCGCGCACGCTGCGGTCCTGGCCGGCATCAGCCGCCAACCCGTCAGCGAACGCGTCCTGTGGCGTCTCGAACCAGACCCGGTCACCCAGCACCGGCTCAGCCTGCTCGTACTCACCGACAGCCACCCGTCATGGGAACACCTCGTCGAGCAGGCCGGCTGGCCACACGCCGACGAACCACAGGCCATCACCCGCCCCTACGAGCCGCTGCTGAACCAGATCGCACACGGCAGGCAGTTCACCTTCCGGCTCAAGGCCAACCCGACCAGCTCCACCAAGACTCCCGACAGCCCGTCACCGACGCAGAAGGAACGTCTCACCCAACACAGGCCACGCGGCGTCCGAGTCCCGCACCGCACCGTCGCCCACCAACTCGCCTGGTTCACCTCCCGGATCGACCGGTGGGGCTTCACCCTCGTGGACGGAGAAGCCGGCCTCCCGGCGGTGCGCGTGTCCGGCCGCGAACGACTGTCCTTCAACAAGAGCAGCGACCGCGCCGCACCCGTGGTCCTGCAGACCGCAACATTCGAAGGCGCCCTCACCGTCACCGACCCCGACACCGCCCGCCAGAGCCTGCTGCACGGCGTCGGCCACGGCAAGGCCTACGGCCTCGGACTCATCACCCTCGCGCCCACCATCAGCGCGGCACACACCTGATGTGGTGGCTCGCCAACCCCCAAGACCTCCACCGCGTCGCCGACCGGATCTCCAACCTGTACGTCGAGAAATGCCACGTAGACCGCGCCGACAACGCCATCGTGCTGGTCAACCGAGAACGCACGATCCGAGTCCCCGCCGCGATGATCGCAACACTCCTGCTGGGACCAGGCACCCGCAACACACACGCCGCGATCGCGCTGCTGGCCAACTCCGGCACCGCCGTGTCCTGGGTCGGCGAACGTGGCGTCCGCATGTACGCCTCAGGATTGGGACCCAGCCGCGGCGCCCGCCTCCTGATCCGGCAGGCATACCTCGTCACCCGCACGAAGGAACGCCTCGCCGTCGCCAGACGCATGTACGCCATGCGATTCCCCGACGAAGACGTCTCGGAACTCACCATGCAACAACTGCGCGGCCGCGAAGGAACACGCATCAAGAAGCTGTACCGAGAACAGTCGACACGCACCGGCGTTCCATGGAACGGACGTGTCTACAGACCAGGACACCCATTCGACGCCGGCGATGATGTCAACCGGCTCCTCTCGGCCGCCCACAGCTGCCTCTACGCCATCTGCCACGCCACCATCGTCGGCATCGGCGCCAGCCCAGGACTCGGATTCGTCCACACCGGCGGCGCCACGTCGTTCGTCCTGGACATCGCCGACCTGTACAAAGCCGAGTACACAATCCCGATCGCCTTCGACCTCGCCGCAGCAGGGCACGTCAGCGAGCGAGACGCCCGCATAGCCCTCCGCGACAAAGTCGCTGACGGCAAACTTCTTGCCCGCATCGTCCGCGACATCAAAGCACTACTGCTCGCTGACCATGCCGCTGCCGAAGACACTGACATCAACGAACTATGGGACGAGGAACACGGGAGCGTTCCCGGCGGCGTCAACTGGGCGATCGACTACGCAGACAACCTCTCCGACGATTTACTCGTCGGCGTGACCGGGCCTGACGTCGACCCGGCTAAGCAGGTTGACTGGTGACCGTCGTTGTGCTGATTGCAGTCGCAGAAGGCCTCCGAGGCCACCTTACTCGCTGGATGATCGAAGTCGCGCCCGGCGTGTTTGTTGGCAATCCCAGCAGTCGAGTACGCGACCGTCTATGGAATCTGCTTGCCGAACGAGTCGGCGACGGGCAAACGATCATGATCGAGCCCGCGCGCAACGAGCAAGGATGGGCAACGCGAACTGCGGGTCGAGACCGCTGGCACCCAATCGATCTCGACGGACTGATTCTAATCGCACGTCCACGCCGATAAAGTCCCAGCTCACCAAGCGTCGTCCCCGCACGCGCGGGGGTACTCCCTCGTTCCACTTCGGACCGGGGCCCGGGTAGGCGTCGTCCCCGCACGCGCGGGGGTACTCCCCTCGACCACCGCCGGTTCGTCCGCGGCGCAATGTCGTCCCCGCACGCGCGGGGGTACTCCCGACGCGCACCTCGTCGCGGCGGTCGCGGCGAAGTCGTCCCCGCACGCGCGGGGGTACTCCCATCAGCGCCCCCGCCGAGGCGACATCCGCAACGTCGTCCCCGCACGCGCGGGGGTACTCCGAGTTCTCGTCCTGCATCGAGCCCGGCACCGGCGTCGTCCCCGCACGCGCGGGGGTACTCCGGACATCCTGCCGCTGCGGACGCTGTACATCGTGTCGTCCCCGCACGCGCGGGGGTACTCCCTCCCGCCCGGGCCGGCATGGCCCGCGCCGAGCGTCGTCCCCGCACGCGCGGGGGTACTCCGGCCTTCGGCGAGGACGTCTCCGGGCTGGCCAAGTCGTCCCCGCACGCGCGGGGGTACTCCCGGCGGGAGGTTCGTGCCGCGGAACCCGGTGGGGTCGTCCCCGCACGCGCGGGGGTACTCCGCTTCTGAACATTCCACGACCCAGCTAAACCGAGTCGTCCCCGCACGCGCGGGGGTACTCCGGGCCGAGGAACGGAAGGCCCGCGGCAGCCAAAGTCGTCCCCGCACGCGCGGGGGTACTCCGGCCATCGGCTGGACAGTCCGCCGCGGCAGCAAGTCGTCCCCGCACGCGCGGGGGTACTCCCTTGAGGGCGACGGCACCCTCGGGGGTCTCGGCGTCGTCCCCGCACGCGCGGGGGTACTCCGCAGTACTCCCGGGCATAGTGACGGAGAGTCACGTCGTCCCCGCACGCGCGGGGGTACTCCCACGGTCAGCTTTTCGTCCGCGGTGTCGGTCAGGTCGTCCCCGCACGCGCGGGGGTACTCCGCGTCGCGTGACGAGCGCACGTTGGCGCGCGAAGTCGTCCCCGCACGCGCGGGGGTACTCCCTCGACGTCGGCCGCCTCGTAGAACACGCCGGCGTCGTCCCCGCACGCGCGGGGGTACTCCGTCTGCCTCCCCCTGCGTCCGGCTGGCGGAGCCGTCGTCCCCGCACGCGCGGGGGTACTCCTTTCTCGTCCTCGGTGGGCGGGCGGTCCGGGTCGTCGTCCCCGCACGCGCGGGGGTACTCCGTCCGGCATGCCGAGGTCGTCGATGAGCCGCACGTCGTCCCCGCACGCGCGGGGGTACTCCCATCGACGTCACCGCGGCCGTCGAGTTCATGCCGTCGTCCCCGCACGTGCGGGGGTACTCCCGTGGACGCGAGCTTCGACGTGTCGACCTCGGCGTCGTCCCCGCACGCGCGGGGGTACTCCCGTGTAGGCGCCGCCGTCCATGGAATCGATCGGGTCGTCCCCGCACGCGCGGGGGTACTCCGGTAGCGCGGGCGCCGTACCCACGTGCCGACTTGTCGTCCCCGCACGCGCGGGGGTACTCCCACACATGCACCCGCAACGAGCAGCTCGCCCTCGTCGTCCCCGCACGCGCGGGGGTACTCCCGCCGACCGCATCTGGCACGACCAGCGCCAGCTGTCGTCCCCGCACGCGCGGGGGTACTCCTCCAAGGTGTTCTAGTGCTCCGAGTCGCTGATTCGTTGATAGATTGACGGTATGGGTGACGGTCGTGGTCCGAAGTTGGCGGTGCTGGAGCTGACCGCTGAGGAGC
>NZ_JBEPEH010000088.1:0-14511 GCF_040300725.1 Dactylosporangium sp. NPDC000244 | reverse complement strand
CGGACCGCGCTGGAGTCCGGGCACCGGACGTTCGTCGAGGTCTCCGCGCATCCGGTGCTCACCATGGCGCTCACGCAGATCGTCGACGACGCGCATGTGCTGGACACTCTGCGCCGCGACGCCGACCAGCCGACCCGGCTGCTCACCAACCTCGCGAAGGCCTGGACGCTCGGCCACCCCGTCGCGTGGAGCCGGGTGCTGGGCCGGACCGCGACCGTGGACCTGCCCACGTACCCCTTCCAGCAGCAACGGTTCTGGCCCAGCACCACCGCACAGCACCACACCGCCTCCGACGGGCTCGGGGCCGTGCGGCTCGCCGACGAGGACGGCCTGGTCGTCACCGAGCGGCTCGGCGTGACCACCCAGCCGTGGCTCGCCGACCACCGCGTCGGCGGCACCGTCATCGTCCCCGGCACCGCACTGCTCGACCTGGTGCTCCGGGCGGGCGAGCAACTCGCCGCGGACCGGGTGGCCGAACTGACCCTCGCCGCGCCCGTCGCCCTCCCGGAGACCGGTGCCGTCCGCGTCCAGGTGCGCGTCGGCGCCCCCGACGAGTCGGGGCTCCGGCCGGTCACCATCCACTCCCAGCCCGACGGCCCCGTCGATGCCTCCCTCGAGGCCCCCTGGACCCGGCACGCCGACGGCCTCGTCGCGCCCGCCGGGCAGACGATCCCGGGCGGCGCGACCGGGGCCTGGCCGCCCGCCGGGGCCGAGCCGATCCCGTTCCAGCCCGCGGAGTGGTACGCGGCGATGGCCGAACGCGGCCTCGACTACGGGCCGGCCTTCCGCGGGCTCGAGCGCGTCTGGCGCCACGGCGACGACCTGCTCGCCGAGGTCGCGCTGCCCGAGCCGGACGCCGGCACCGAACGGTTCGGGCTCCACCCGGCCCTGCTCGACGCCGCCCTGCAGGCCACCGCGTTCGGCGGCTTCTTCGGTGAGGCCGAGGGCCGGGCGTACATGCCGTTCGCCTGGGCCGGCGTCGACCTCTACGCGCAGGGCGCCACCCGGCTGCGGGTGCGCCTCGCCCCGGCCGGCGACGACGCGGTCCGCGTGACCGTCGACGACCAGCACGGCGAGCCCGTCGCCGCCGTGGCCTCGCTCGCGTTCCGGCCCGCCGCCGGGGCCGGGGCGGCCGCGGAGGCGGGCGGTGACTCGATGTACCAGATCGACTGGATCGAAACGTCCGCCACCGAGCACACCGTCGACCGCCGCCCCCTGCCCGAGCTCGTCGCCGCCATCGCGGCCGGCGAACCCGCGCCCGACGCCGTCATCGCCGACATCACCGGGACCGACCCGCTGCGCACCACCGCCGAGACCGCCGCGCTGCTGCAGGCCTGGCTCGCCGAGCCGGCCCTCGACGCCGCCCGGCTGGTCCTGCGCACCAGCGGCGCGATCGCGGTCGACAGCGCGGAGGCGGTGCCGGACCTGGCCGCCGCCCCCGTGTGGGGCCTGGTCCGCTCGGCCCAGTCCGAGCACCCCGGCCGGTTCGTCCTGCTCGACACCGACGGCTCCGCCGAGGACCGCCTGAGCGGGGACGAACCGCAGCTCGCCGTCCGCCGCGGCACGCTCCTCGTCCCGCGGCTCGCCCGGGCCGGGCGCCACGGCACCGTCGTGCTGCCGGAGACCAACGCGCTGCCGTGGCGGCTCGACGTCGGCGAGCAGCACAGCCTCGACAGCCTCGTCGTGCGGCCCGCGCTGGAGGCCGCCGCTCCGCTCGGCCCGACCCAGGTCCGGGTCGAGCTGCGAGCCTCCGGCGTGAACCTGCGCGACGTCGTGCTGACCCTCGGCATGGTGCCCGACCAGCACGTCCTGGGCAACGAAGGTGCCGGGATCGTCGCCGAGGTCGGCGCCGAGGTCACCGGGTTCGCGCCCGGCGACGCGGTGCTGGGCATCTTCTCCGGCTCGTTCGCCTCGACCGCCGTCACCGAGGCCCGGCTCCTCGCGCACAAGCCGGCCGGCTGGTCCTACACCGAGGCCGCCACCGTCCCGGTCGCGTTCCTCACCGCCTACTACGGTCTCGTCGACGTCGCGAACGTGCGGCCGGGCGAGTCCGTGCTCATCCACTCCGCCGCCGGTGGGGTCGGGCTCGCGGCCGTACAACTCGGCAGGCACCTCGGCGCGAACCTCTTCGGCACCGCCAGCCCCGGCAAGTGGCCGGCGCTGCGCACGGCCGGGATCACGCTGGCATCGTCGCGGACCCTGGACTTCGAGGACGCCTTCCGCGAGCAGACCGGCGGCCGCGGCGTCGACGTCGTCCTCAACGGACTGACCGGCGGGTTCGTCGACGCGTCGCTGCGGCTGCTCGCCGAGGGCGGGCGGTTCGTGGAGCTCGGCAAGACCGACAAGCGGCCGCCGGAGGACGTCGAGCGCGAGCATCCGGGGGTGCGGTACCGCGCCTTCGACCTCATCGAGGCCGGCTACGACCGCATCGGCGCGATGCTCACCGAGCTCATGGACCTCTTCGCGCGGGGCGTGCTGCGGCCCCTGCCGGTGCGCGCCTGGGACGTCCGCCAGGCCCCGGAGGCGTTCCGCTTCCTCAGCCAGGCGCGCCAGATCGGCAAGATCGCCGTCACCATCCCGCGCCCGATCGACCCCGACGGCACCATCCTCGTCGCCGGCGGCACCGGCACCCTCGGCGCACTGCTCGCCCGACACCTCGTCCGGCGGCACGGCGCCCGCCGGCTGCTGCTGGCGAGCCGCCGCGGCCTCGACGCCGACGGCGCCGTCGACCTGGCCGCGGAGCTGAAGGCGGCCGGCTGCGAGGTGACCGTGGCCGCCGCCGACCTGACCGCCGCCGACGCCGTGGACGACCTGGTCTCCGGCGTCGACCCCGCCGCCCCGCTGACCGCCGTGATCGTGGCGACCGGCCTCCTCGACGACGCGGTGATCGAGTCCCTGACGCCCGAGCGCATTTCGACGGTACTGCGCGCCAAAGCCGACCCCGCCCGTCACCTGCACCACGCCACGCGCGGGATGGATCTGGCCGCCTTCGTGCTCTTCTCCGCCGCCGCGGGCGTGCTCGGCGGCCCGGGCCAGGGCAACTACGCCGCCGCCAACACCTACCTCGACGCCCTCGCCCACGACCGCCGCGCCCACGGCCACCCGGCGACCTCGCTCGCCTGGGGCCGCTGGGAGCAGGCCAGCGGCATGACCGGGCACCTGGCCGCCGGGGACGTGCGCCGGCTCGTCCGGGCCGGCGTCGACGCCCTGGCCACCGCCGAGGCGCTGGACCTCTTCGACCGCGCGCTGCGCTCCGGCCGGCCGCTGCTCGTGCCGACCCGGCTCGCCGCCAAGCCCGGCTCGGGCCCCGTGCCGCCGCTGCTGTCGGGGCTGTTCCGCCCGGCCCGGCGCACGGTCGCCGCGGGCGGGGCGCAGCAGGCGGCGGACGGGCTGCGGACGCGGCTCGAGGCAATGCCCGACGACCAGCGCGGCCCGGCCGTGCTCGCGCTCGTCTGCTCCCACGTCGCCGTCGTGCTCGGCCACCCCGACCCGGCCGGCATCGACCCCGGCCGCGCCTTCCGGGAGCTCGGCTTCGACTCGCTCACCGCGGTCGAGCTGCGCAACCGGCTCGGCGCCGCGACCGGCCTGCGGCTCGCCGCGACCGTCGTGTTCGACCACCCCACCCCGAACGTCCTCGCCGAGCACCTCCTGGCCCAGCTCGTCACCGCCGCCCCGACCGCGGGGCAGCGGGCCGCGGACCAGCTCGACCGGCTCGAGGCGCTGCTGGCCGGCCTCGACCCGGCGGACGACGGGTTCACCGCCGTCACCGAGCGGCTCGGCGCGCTGCTGTCGCGGCTCACCGACCGCCGCGACCCCGGCGCCGAGGACGACGACGACCTCGACCGGGCCACCGCCGAGAACATCTTCGACCTGATCGACCGCGAACTGGAGACACAATGACCGGCGCCGTCGAGGACGAGAAATACGTCGAGTACCTCAAGCGCACCACCGCGGAGCTGCGCCGCAGCCGGCGACGGGTGCGCGAGCTGGAGGACCGCGACAGCGAGCCGCTGGCGATCGTCGCGATGACGTGCCGGTACCCGGGCGGCGTGGCCGGCCCCGAGGACCTCTGGCGGCTCGTCGCCGACGGCGCCGACGGCATCGCCGAGTTCCCCGGCAACCGCGGCTGGGACCTCGACGCGCTCTTCGACCCCGACCCCGACAAGCCCGGCACGAGCTACGTCCGCGAGGGCGGCTTCCTCTACGGCGCCGGCGACTTCGACGCCGAGTTCTTCGGCATCAGCCCGCGCGAGGCGCTCGCCATGGACCCGCAGCAGCGGCTCCTGCTGGAGACGTCCTGGGAGGCCTTCGAGCGGGCCGGGCTCAGCCCCGCGGCCCTGCGCGGCAGCCGGACCGGCGTCTTCGTGGGCGCGTCGTCGCAGGGGTACGACGGCGTGCTCGCCCAGAGCGAGAGCGCCCAGGGTCACCTGCTCACCGGCAACGCGGCCAGCGTCGTCTCCGGCCGCGTCGCCTACACCCTCGGCCTCGAGGGCCCCGCCGTCACCGTCGACACCGCGTGCTCGTCGTCGACCGTGGCCCTGCACCTGGCCGGGCAGGCCCTGCGGCAGCGGGAGTGCGACCTGGCCCTCGCCGGCGGTGTCACCGTCATGGCGACCCCGCACGTCTTCATCGGCTTCTCCCGCCAGCGCGGCCTCGCCCAGGACGCCCGCTGCAAGGCGTTCGCCGCGGCCGCCGACGGCACCTCGTGGTCGGAGGGCGTCGGCCTGCTGCTGCTCGAACGCCTCTCCGACGCGCAGCGGCTCGGCCACCCGATCCTGGCGGTCGTGCGGGGCAGCGCGGTCAACCAGGACGGCGCCTCGAACGGCCTCACCGCCCCGAACGGCCCCGCCCAGCAGCGGGTCATCCGCCAGGCCCTCGCCAGCGCCGGGCTGACGCCGTCCGACGTGGACGCCGTCGAGGCGCACGGCACCGGCACCGCCCTCGGCGACCCGATCGAGGCGCAGGCCCTCCTGGCCACCTACGGGCAGGACCGTGAGCGCCCGCTGTGGCTCGGCTCGATCAAGTCGAACATCGGGCACACGCAGGCCGCCGCGGGTGTCGCCGGGGTCATCAAGATGGTGATGGCGATGCGCCACGGGGTGCTGCCGAAGACCCTGCACGTGGACGAGCCGACGCCGCACGTCGACTGGACCGCCGGATCGGTGTCCCTGCTCACCGAGGCCCGGCCCTGGCCCGCGACGGACCGCCCGCGCCGGGCCGCCGTGTCGTCCTTCGGCGTCAGCGGCACCAACGCGCACACGATCCTCGAGCAGGCCCCCGAGACCGAAGCCACGGCCCGGCCCGCCCCGCCGACCGGGCCGGTGCCGGTCCTGCTGTCGGCCCGCAGCGCCGCCGCGCTGGAGGCCCTGACCGGGCAGTGGAACCGCTGGGTCGAGGCCCACCCGGAGGCCACCGCCGCGGAGGTCAGCCGCACGTCGATCGCGGCGCGGTCGGTCCTGGAGCACCGGGCCGTCGCGGTCACGGAGCATCCGTCCGACCTCTCCGGCGCCGTGACCGGGATCGCGACACCCGGCCGCCGGGTCGCGGTGCTGTTCTCGGGCCAGGGTGCGCAGCGCGCCGGCATGGGTTCGCAGCTGTACGGCGTGCATCCGGTCTTCACCCGCGTCTACGACGAGGTGCGCGCCCACTTCGGCAACCTGCCGGACGAGCGGATCGACGAAACGGAGATCACGCAGCCGGCGCTGTTCGCGATCGAGGTGGCGCTGTACGAGCAGCTGCGCGCCTGGGGCCTCAAGCCCGAAGTCGTCGGCGGCCACTCGATCGGCGAGCTGGTCGCGGCCTACGTCGCCGGTGTCTGGTCGCTCGAGGACGCCTGCGCGATCGTGTCCGCCCGCGCCCGGCTCATGCAGGCGCTGCCGTCCGGCGGCGCGATGCTCGCGGTGGCGGGCGCGGTCGAGCACCTGCCGGAGGGCGTCGCCGTCGCGGCCGTCAACGGGCCGGACGCGATCGTGCTGTCGGGACCGGCCGAGGCGATCGACGCCCTGCAGACCCCGCACCGCACCCGCAAACTCCGGACCTCCCACGCGTTCCACTCGGCGCTGATGGACCCGATGCTCGCCGAGTTCCGCGCGGTCCTCGACGGCGTCACGTTCCACCCGCCGAAGATCCCGATCGTCTCCAACGTCACCGGCGAGCTGATCGCCGCGTTCGACGCCGAGTACTTCGTGCGGCACGTGCGCGAGACCGTCCGGTTCGCCGACGACGTCACGACGCTGCGGAACCGGGGCATCAACACGTTCCTCGAGGTCGGCCCCGACACGGTGCTCGTACCGCACCTGCCCGCCGGCGACGCCGTGGTGGCCGGGACGCTGCGCCGCGGCCGGGACGAGCGGGAGTCGCTGCTGCGGGCCGTCGCCGAGCTGTTCGTCTCCGGCGTCGACATCGACTGGCCGGCCGTTGCCGGTGCCGCCGACACCGCCGACACGCACCTGGACCTGCCCACCTACCCGTTCCAGCGGACCCGCTACTGGCCCGAGCCCGGCGCGCTGCCGATCCTCGGGGCCGACGCCGAGTTCTGGGCTGCCGTCGAGCGCGAGGACGTCACCGACCTCGTCGAGCGGCTCGGCGCGGGGGAGGGGGTGCGGGGCTCGCTCGACGCGCTCGTGCCGGTGCTGTCCGCGTGGCGGCGCAGCCGGGCCCGGGAGAGCGCCCTCGACGGCTGGTGCCACCGGGTGCAGTGGCAGCCGCTGCCGACGCCCGCCGCGGACGCCCGGCTCACCGGGCGCTGGGTGGTGTTGTCGGCGAGTGGGGGTACCGCCGACATCGCCGGCATCCTGGAGGCCGCCGGCGCCACCGTCTCCACCGCGGGGGACGAACTCGACGGGGCGGCCGGGGTCATCGTCGTCGTGCCCGAGCACGACACCGTGCTCGCCGGGCACCCGGGCGTCTCCGCCGGCGTCGCCCTGCTGCTCGACACCGTCCAGCGCAGCACCGCGCCCGTCTGGTGCGTCACCCGCGGCGCCGTCAGCGTCGGGGCCGGCGAGCGGATCAGCGAGCCGCTGTCCAGCCTCGCCTGGGGGCTCGGCCGGGTCGCGGGCGTCGAGCGGCCGGACCGGTGGGGCGGGCTGATCGACCTGCCGGCCGCCGGGGCGCCCGGCTCCGACCTGGCGCTGCGGCACCTCCCGGCCGTGCTCGCCGGGGCGGCCGAGGACCAGGTCGCGCTGCGCCGCTCCGGCATCCACGGGCGTCGGCTCGTGCGCACCGCGGCACCGGCCAACGCCTGGGCGCCGAAGGGGACCGTGCTCGTCACCGGCGGTACCGGCGCACTGGGCGCACACGTCGCGCGCTGGGCCCTCGAGCACGGCGCGACCCGCGTGGTGCTGCTGTCCCGGCAGGGGCCCGCCGCCCCGGGCGCGGACGAGCTGCGGCGGCTCGGGGCCGTCGACATCGTCGCCGCCGACTGCACCGACCGGGACGCGCTCGCCGCGGTGCTCGACGGCATCGAGGACCTCGACGCGGTCGTGCACACCGCGGGCGTCCTCGACGACGGGGTCCTCGACGGGCTCGACGCGGACCGGATGCAGCGCGTGCTGGCCGTCAAGGTGGAGGCCGTACGTCATCTGCACGACCTGACCGCCGGCCGTGACCTGTCCGCGTTCGTGCTCTTCTCCTCCGTCGCCGGCGTGTGGGGCAGCGCCGGGCAGGGCAACTACGCCGCCGGCAACGCCTACGCCGACGCGTTCGCCGCCTGGCGCCGCGACCGGGGCCTGCCCGGCACCGCCCTGGACTGGGGCGCCTGGGCCGAGGCCGGCATGGCCGCCGACGCCGCCACCGCCGCCCGGCTCGCCCGCGGCGGCCTCAAGCCGCTCCCGCCCGCCGAGGCCGTGCGCGCCCTCGCCCGCGTCAACGGCCCGCACCCGGCCCTCGCCGTCGTCGACGCCGACTGGCCCCGGCTCGCCCGCTCCCTCGCGGCCCAGCGCCCGCAGCCGCTCCTGCACGACCTGCCCGGCGTCCACCCGGAACCGGCCCCGCACATCACCGCCGGCACCGTCCCCGCCGGGCGCTCCCTCGCCCAGCTCACCGACCTCGTCGCCGCCCAGGCCGCCGACGTCCTCGGCTACCCCGAGCGGCACCGGCTGCCCGACCGGCCCTTCAAGGACCTCGGCTTCGACTCGCTGACCGCGCTCGACCTGCGCAACCGGCTCGCCCAGGCGACCGCCCTCGCGCTGTCGTCCACCGTCGTCTTCGACTACCCGACCGTCGCCGAGCTCGCCGGTCACCTGCACCAGCTCTCTGCCGGGACCGCCGCCGGGAGCGCCGCGATCGACCGGCCCGCCGCGGCCGGCACCGCCACCGACGAGCCGATCGCGATCGTGTCCATCGGCTGCCGGCTGCCCGGCGGGGTCGCCTCACCCGAGCAGCTCTGGGACCTCGTCGTCAACGGCGTCGACGCGCTCGGGCCGGTGCCCGCGGACCGGGGCTGGAACGTCGCCAACGACGGTGGCTTCGTCGCCGGCGCGGGCGAGTTCGACGCGGCCTTCTTCGGCATCAGCCCGCGCGAGGCCCTCGCCATGGACCCGCAGCAGCGGCTGCTGCTGGAGACCTGCTGGGAGGCGATCGAGCGGGCCGGCCTCAACCCGGACGCCCTGCGCGGCAGCTCCACCGGCGTCTTCGTCGGCACCAACGGGCAGGACTACGGCTCGCTGCTCATGGCCACCGGCGGCGCCGACGAGAACTTCCTGTCCACCGGCAGCAGCGCCAGCGTCATCTCCGGCCGGGTCGCCTACACCCTGGGCCTGCACGGCCCGGCCGTCACCGTCGACACAGCGTGCTCGTCCTCGCTCGTCGCGCTGCACCTGGCCGCCCAGGCCCTGCGGCAGGGCGAGTGCGACCTGGCCCTCGCCGGCGGCGTCACCGTGATGGCGACCCCGGGCATCTTCATCGGCTTCGCCCGCCAGAACGGCCTCGCCGCCGACGGCCGCTGCAAGGCCTTCGCCGACGCCGCCGACGGCACCGGCTGGGGCGAGGGCGCCGGCGTCCTGGTGCTGCAACGCCTCAGCGACGCCCGCCGCGACGGCAACCCGATCCTCGCCGTCGTGCGGGGCAGCGCCGTCAACCAGGACGGCGCCTCGAACGGTCTGACGGCCCCGAACGGCCCGGCCCAGCAGCGGGTCATCCGCCAGGCCCTCGCCAACGCCGCGCTCACCACCGGCGACATCGACGCCGTCGAGGGCCACGGCACCGGCACCACGCTCGGCGACCCGATCGAGGCCCAGGCGCTGCTGGCGACCTACGGCCAGGACCGCGACCGGCCGCTGTGGCTCGGCTCCATCAAGTCCAACATCGGCCACACCCAGGCCGCCGCGGGCGTCGCCGGGGTCATCAAGATGGTGATGGCGCTGCGCCACGGCGTGCTGCCGCCGACCCTGCACGTCGAGCGCCCGTCCACCCACATCGACTGGACCGCCGGCGCGGTCGAGCTGCTCACCGAGCGCCGCGACTGGCCCGCCGTCGACCGGCCCCGCCGCGCCGCGGTGTCGTCGTTCGGGATCAGCGGCACCAACGTGCACACGATCCTCGAGCAGGCGCCCGACCAGCCGGTGACGCCGAGGCCCGGCGGCGAGGCGACGACGCTGCCGTGGGTCGTCAGCGCCAAGACCGACGAGGCGCTGCGAGCCGCCGCCGCGGCGCTGGCGGACGTGGCCGAGACCGGCGACCCGGCCGACATCGGCACCTCCCTCGTCACCACCCGGGCCACGCACGAGCACCGGGCCGTCACCCTCGGGCGGACCGCCGCCGAGCACGTCGCCGCGCTGCGGGCCGTGGCCGCCGGCGAGCAGACCGCGAACGCCGTGCGCGGCGTGGCCGGCCCGGCCAAGGTCGCCTTCGTCTTCCCCGGCCAGGGCGCGCAGTGGGCCGGCATGGCCGCCGAGCTCCTCGCGACCGCGCCGGTCTTCGCCGAGCGGCTGCACGAGTGCGCCGCCGCCCTCGCCCCGCACATCGACTGGTCCCTGCTCGACGTCATCCACGGCGTCGAGGGCGCCCCGCCGCTGGAGCGGGTCGACGTCGTCCAGCCGGTCCTGTTCTCCGTCGGCGTCTCCCTCGCCGCCCTGTGGCGCTCCTACGGCGTCGAGCCCGCCGCCGTCGTCGGGCACTCCCAGGGCGAGATCGCCGCCGCCTGCGTCGCGGGCGCGCTCGGCCTCGGGGACGCCGCCCGGGTCGTCGCGCTGCGCAGCCGTACCATCCTCGAGCTCGCCGGCCTCGGCGGCATGGTCTCCGTCGCCACCCCGGCCGCCGAGGCGGAGGCGACGATCGCCGGCTGGCCCGGCGAGGTCGCGCTCGCCGCGGTCAACGGCCCCGCGTCGGTCGTCGTCTCCGGCGCCACCGCCGCGCTCGACGAGCTCGTCGCCGCCTACGAGGCCCGCGGCGTCCGGGTCCGCCGCATCGCCGTGGACTACGCGTCGCACTCGGCCCAGGTCGACCGGATCGAGGCCCGGCTCGCCGAGCAGCTGGCCGGGGTCGAGCCGCGCCCGGCCGAGATCCCCTTCTACTCCACCGTCGAGCCCGGCTGGACCGACACGACGACCCTCGACGCCGCCTACTGGTTCCGCAACCTGCGCCGGACCGTCCGCTTCGAGGAGGCCGTCCGCGGCCTGCTCGCCGAGGGCTTCGGCGTGTTCGCCGAGGTGAGCCCGCACCCGGTGCTCACCCTGGCCGTCCAGCAGACCGTCGACGACGTCCGGGAGGCCGACTCCTCGGCCCCGCCCGCCGCGGTGCTCGGCACCCTGCGCCGCGACAACGGTGGCCTCGACCGGTTCCTCACCTCGCTCGCCGAGGCCCACGCCGGCGGGGCCCGCGTCGACTGGCGGCCCGCGTTCGCCGGGCTCCATCCGCGCCGCGTCGACCTGCCGACGTACCCGTTCCAGCGCAAGCTCTACTGGCCGTCCGCGCAGCCCGGCGCCGACGCGGCGGCGAGCCCGGCCGACGACCCGTTCTGGGCCGCCGTCGAGCGCGCCGACGTCGGTGAACTCGTCGCCCAGCTCGGCGAGCACACCCGCTCCTCGCTCGACGTCCTAGTGCCGGCGCTGTCGTCCTGGCGGCGCGAGCAGCGCAGCGGGGCCGAGATCGACTCGTGGCGGTACCGCGACGCCTGGCGCCCGATCCCGCTGCCGTCGGCGAGCACCCTCGACGGCGTCTGGCTGATCCTCACCCCGGCCGGCGTCGCGATGGACACCGCCGCCGAGTGCGTCGACGCCCTGGAGCTCGCCGGCGCCGAGGCAGTGCCGGTGCTGATCCGGCCCGACCAGACCGGCCGCGACGCCCTGGCCGCCCTCGTGTCCGACGCCACCGGCGGCGAGCCGATCGCGGGCATTCTGTCCCTGCTCGCCCTCGACGAGCGCCCGCACGCCGGCCACGCCGCCGTGCCCAGTGGGTTCGCCGCGACCGTCGCCCTCGTCCAGGCCCTCGGCGACGCCGGGCTCCGCGCGCCGCTGTGGTGCGCCACCCGCGGCGCCGTCCGCACCGGCGAGACCGATCTCCTGCCGAACCCGCTGCAGTCGCTCGTCTGGGGCTTCGGCCGGGTCGCGGCGCTGGAGCACCCCGAGCGCTGGGGCGGCCTCGTCGACCTCCCCGAGACCTTCGACGGCCAGACCGGCCGGCGGCTCTGCGCCCTGCTGGCCGGCGGCACCGGCGAGGACCAGACCGCGATCCGCCCCGCCGGCGTGCTCGGCCGCCGGCTCCTGCGCGCCCCGCTCGCCGGCGCCGCCCCGGCCCGGACCTGGCGGCCGACCGGCACCGCGCTCGTCACCGGCGGCACCGGCGCCCTCGGCCGGCACATGGCCCGCTGGCTCGCCCACAACGGGGCCGAGCACCTCGTGCTCGTCAGCCGCCGCGGCCGCGACGCCGTCGACGTCGACGGGCTGGAGGCCGAGCTGACCGCGCTCGGCGCCCGCGTCACCATCGCCGCCTGCGACGCCACCGACCGCGACGCCCTGGCCGCCGTCATCGCCGCCATCCCCGCCGAGCATCCGCTGACCACCGTCGTGCACACCGCCGCGGTGCTGGACGACTCCGTGATCAACTCGCTCACCGTCGACCAGCTCGACCGGGCGCTGGCCGCGAAGGCCATGGCCGCGCTCAACCTGCACGAGCTGACCCGGGACCGGGACCTGTCCGCGTTCATCCTCTTCTCGTCCCTGGCCGGCACCGCCGGGGCCTCGGGGGTCGCCAACTACGCGCCCGGCAACGCCTTCCTCAACGGCCTCGCCCAGCACCGCCGGGCGGCCGGGCTGGCCGCGACCTCGATCGCCTGGGGCGCGTGGGGCGGCGGCGGGATGGCCGCCGGCGAGTTCGGCCGGACCCTCGACCGCCACGGCGCCCCCGAGATGGCCCCCGAGCTGGCCGTGGCCGCCCTCCAACAGGCCCTCGACCACGACGAGGCGTTCCTGACCATCGCGAACATCTCCTGGGAGCGGTACCTCGTCGCCTTCACCGCGACCCGTCCCAGCCCGCTCATCGCCGAGGTCCCCGACGTCCAGCGGCTCCGCGCCGAGACCCCCGCCACCGCCACCGAGACGGCCGACGGCTCCCCGCTCGGCACCCGCCTCGCCGGCCTCGCCGCCGCCGAGCGCCACGCCACCCTGCTCGCCCTGGTCCGGGCCCAGGCCGCCGCCGTGCTCAACTATCCGGCCCCCGACGACGTGGTGCCCGGCCACGCCTTCCGCGACCTCGGCTTCGACTCCGTCACCGCCGTCGACCTGCGCAACCGGCTCGCCACCGCGACCGGGCTGCGGCTGCCCGTCACCCTCGTCTTCGACTACCCGACCCCGACCGCTCTGGCCCGCCACCTCGACGAGGAGCTCGGCGGAGCCACCGCGACCGCGGCCCGGCCCACCGGGGTCTCCGACGGCGCCGAGGAGCCGATCGCGATCGTCGCCATGAGCTGCCGCTTCCCCGGCGGCAGCGACACCCCCGAGGAGTTCTGGCGGATGCTCGCGGCCGGCCGCGACGCCGTCTCCACCCTCCCCACCGACCGCGGCTGGGACATCGACGGCCTCTACGACCCCGACCCGGGCCGCGCCGGCACCTCCTACGTGCGCTCCGGCGCGTTCGTCTACGACGCCGGCGAGTTCGACGCCGGGTTCTTCGGCATCAGCCCCCGCGAGGCCCTCGCCATGGACCCCCAGCAGCGGCTTCTCCTCGAGTCCGCATGGGAGGCGATCGAGCGGGCCGGGGTGGATCCTCAGGGGTTGCGCGGTGCGCCGGTTGGGGTCTTTGTGGGGACCAACGGCCAGGATTACGGGGCTCTGTTGATGGGAGCCGTGGACGACACGGGTGGTTTTGCGGGCACGGGCAATGCAGCGTCGGTGGTGTCCGGGCGGGTGGCGTACGCGTTGGGGTTGGAGGGACCGGCCGTGTCCGTGGACACAGCGTGCTCATCGTCGCTGGTGGCCCTGCACCTCGCGGTGCAGTCCCTGCGACGGGGCGAGTGTGACCTGGCCCTCGCGGGTGGCGTGACCATCATGGCGACGCCCGGCCTGCTCGTGGAGTTCTCCCGCCAGCGCGGCCTGTCGCCCGACGGGCTCTGCCGGGCGTTCGCGGCCTCCGCCGACGGCACCGGCTGGGGCGAGGGCGTCGGCCTCCTCCTTGTCGAGCGCCTCTCCGACGCGCGCCGCCTCGGCCACCACGTCCTCGCGCTCGTCGCCGGCAGCGCGGTCAACCAGGACGGCGCCTCCAACGGACTCACCGCCCCGAACGGGCCGTCGCAGCAGCGGGTCATCCGGCAGGCGCTCGCCGACGCCGGGCTCCTGCCGTCCGATGTGGACGTCATCGAGGCCCACGGCACCGGCACCACGCTGGGCGACCCGATCGAGGCCCAGGCCCTCCTGGCCACGTACGGCCAGGACCGCGACACCCCGGTGCTGCTCGGCTCGGTGAAGTCGAACATCGGCCACACCCAGGCGGCCGCGGGTGTCGCGGGGATCATCAAGATGGTCCTGGCGATGCAGGCGGGTGTCGTACCGGCAACCCTGCACGTCGACGCCCCGACCCCGCACGTCGACTGGACGGCCGGCGCGGTCGAGCTGGCGACGGAGGCCCGGCCGTGGCCGGCGACCGACCGTCCGCGCCGGGCGGGCGTGTCGTCGTTCGGCATCAGCGGCACCAACGCCCACGTCATCCTGGCCATGCCCGAGGAGCCGGCCGCCGAAACGCCGCAGACCGACGGCATCGTGACCGGCGCCGTGATCTGGCCGGTGTCGGGCCGGACCGCGGCCGCGGCACGCGCCCAGGCCGCGCGGCTGGCCCGGTTCGTCCGCGCCAACCCCGGGCTCCCGGCCGACCGGATCGCCTGGTCCCTCGCGTCGACGCGTTCGGCCTTCGAGCACCGGGCGGCCGCGGTGGGCCGGAGCACCGAGGCACTCCTCGCCGGACTGGACGAGCTGAACGTCGCCTCCGGCGACGGCGGGCGGATGGTGTGGGTGTTCCCGGGTCAGGGGAGTCAGTCGGCGGGTATGGCGGCGGGGTTGTTCTCGTCGTGTCCGGTGTTCGCGG
>NZ_JBEPEH010000087.1:0-14800 GCF_040300725.1 Dactylosporangium sp. NPDC000244 | reverse complement strand
CACCACCATGCCCAGCCCATCCGCGCCGCCCACGAGAAGATCAACCAGCTGCCAAACAGCCTTGATCAACAGCTAACGAAAGACCGAGGCTAGCCGGCTGCCCCGGGATCGCCGGCGAGCAGTGGTTCACAGGATGCGATCAACTCCGATTGACCGGGCCAGGCCTGGCGGCGCCAGAACTACCCGGTCGAGGGATACCCATCGACGACTAGCGAAGGGGCCGGGCGATCGCCGATGAGGCACTTCGGAGCTGGTCACGGAACTGGGCGTTCTCCGTGGCGATGGCCTGACGTGGGACGTCAAGATGCGTGGGTGGGGGCCATCCCGGTGAAGAGGGCGTCGAGGATCCGGTCGACATACGGATGGGTCAGTGGTTCCTGCGTGATCAGGAGTTGGAAGTACAGCGGGCCGGAAAGAATCGCCATCGCCAGGGCGAGGTCGAAGGCGGGCGAGAGTTGACCGTGGTCGCGGGCCGTCTTCAGGCGGGCGACGGTCTTGTCCGCCTGGGGGGCGATGAAGCGCTCGTTGAGCGCGGCGGCGACCTGGGGATCGTGCTGGGCCTCGCCGATCAGCGCCTTGAACAAGGGGCCAATGGGTGGCTGGGCCAGCAGATCAACGGCCGAGTGGATCTGGGTGCGCAAGTCGGCCATGATGTCGCCGGTGTCGGGGTAGTCCAGGGCAGGCCCGTTCAGCGACAACAGCGAGTCGAGCAGCAGGGCTGCCTTGGACGGCCATCGGCGGTAGACGGTCTGCTTGCTGGCGCGCGCTCGGGCGGCGACCGCCTCCATGGTCAGTTTGGCGTAGCCGATCTCCTGGCCGAGTTCCAGCGTGGCCCGCAGGATGGCCTCGGTCCGGTCAGCACCGCGACGGTGGGGCGTGTCGGTCATGCCGACACCTTATCGACACGAAACGTTCCGTACGGACGGGAACGGATTTCAGAGTGGGCACGGGGTCGCCGTGCCCACTCTTCCCTTCGGACCGGTGGTCGTCGCGATGCGCAACGACATGATCTTCGAGTGGCTGACCGGGGATGATCTCTGCGCACGCGATGACCCTGGGCCGGAGAACAGGCCGTGAAGGTCATCGCGACGACGATTGCCGAGCATGGCGCGGCGCCGTGCTCGGACGCGTTCGCCGCGCACGTGGTGCGGATGACGGCGGCGCGGAGGAGGTCAGGCATGGTCTCAGCGCTGCCCGAGCAGGCCATCGCCGCCGACACGCTGCACGACCTGGCGATGCGGGTCCGGTTGGACGCGGACCTGCGTAGTCCGGCGCCGGGCGGTCGGCCAGGGCGTGGGACGGTCGGTCAGGTGTGGGACGGGAGTGGGGACAGGACCAGGCGGATGGCGAAATTGTGGTAGCCGGCACGTTCGAAGGCGCGGGCCATCGGGACATTGCCCGCGTCCGTGTCCGCGACAATCCGCTGTACGCCGCGTTCCGCGTGGCTGCGGGTGATCTCGCCGAGCAGGTCGTCCACGTAGCCCCGGCCGCGGTGCTCGGGCACCACGCCGAGGTAGCCGACCACCGGGCCCCCGCCGTTCGCCGACGGCAGCGCGACCCCGACCAGGTCGCCGTCCCCGGTGTAGGCCAGGCGCCACCAGGAGCGGTCGCCGGGCATGGAGCGGTAGTCGACGACGTCCTGGCGGGCCTGCGCGACCCGGGTCCATGGTGAGCAGGGCTTCGCGGGTGTGGTGGTCGAGCGTGCCGACGGCCACCCGGCGGAACACCTCGATGAACACCTCGTCGTCGTCCTCGCCGCGGAACTCCAGCCGGCCCGACGGCTTGGGCACCTCGGCTTCGGCGGTCCACTCGTAGCGCAGGCGTTCCAGTTCCTCGGTCAGCCCCGCGCGGCCCGCGGCCGTCCAGCGCCAGGCGATCGCGGCCGCGGACTTCGGGTCATCGCGCCAGCCGTTCGAGACGAATACGTGGTACGCGGGCTTGTCTTCGTAGGCCGCGTGGGCGTGGCCGAGCAGGTCGGCGGCCAGGCCGATGGGCTCATCGACGGAGGGGTGGACGTAGAGGCAGTCCAGCGCGAGAGGCTTGCCGGCGTCGGGGAGACCCCACCACACGGCGCGGGCCATGATCTCGCCGTTCTCCTCGGCGACCCAGATCCATGCATGGCGGTAGTTGCCGGATTCGAGGAAGGACAGCAAGCGCTCAGGATCAGCCCAGCTGATGCCCTCGTCGACGACGCAGCCGACCAAGCGGTCGAGATCAGCCTCGACCATGGGACGGAAAAGCATAGATCCTCCGAAAAGAAGAAACGGACGCGGTGAGCGCCCGTTGAGTGCGGCACGTTGCGGTCGCCTCGGTCGGCACCGCGGCGTGGGACGTGTCGAGTCGTGCCGACACCTTAACGGTACGGTACGTACCGTACTTGACGCAAGCGCCCGCCGAGGGCATCATTTTATCGGTACGGAACGTTCCGTACTGACTAGAATGGCAACGTCGACATCCGTCCTCAAGGACTACAAGCGGGTGTGCACTCAGCCCGGCACAACGCCAACTCATGGAAGAAGACGATTGCGTGATGCCTGTCCCCGACCCCACCGCGATGCATCCCATGCCCGAGCAGCCCCGCGTTGTACTGCTCAAGCCGCTGGTCGCCTCGCCACTGATCGAGGTCGGCGAGTTCTCCTACTACGACGACCCCGATGATCCAACCGCCTTCGAGACCCGCAACGTGCTCTACCACTACGGCCCGGAGAAACTGGTCATCGGCAAGTTCTGCGCGCTCGGTGAGGGCGTGCGGTTCATCATGAACGGCGCCAACCACCGCATGGACGGCCCCTCGACCTTCCCTTTCCCGATCATGGGCGGCTCCTGGGCCGAGCACTTCGACCTCATCACCGGCCTGCCCGGACGGGGTGACACCGTGGTCGGCAACGACGTCTGGTTCGGCTACCAGGCCATGGTGATGCCCGGTGTCCGCATCGGCCACGGCGCGATCATCGCCTCCGGTGCCGTGGTCGTGGACGACGTGCCCGACTACGGCATCGTCGGCGGCAACCCGGCCAGGCTCATCCGCCGCCGCTACAGCGACGCCGACATCGCCCGCCTCCTCGCGCTGGCCTGGTGGGACTGGCCGCTCCAGCTCATCACCGAACACATCGCCACGATCATGTCCGGCAGCGTCGAGGAGTTGCAGGAAGCGGCGGCCCGCGGGCGGTAGGACGCGCGCCGCCAGGCTCCGGCACTGCCTCCGCCTACGGGTCTCACGCACCGCCATCTGTCGTTCCTGCACCTTTCCACGATCAGAATTGAGCTGTCAGCTTGCCTGCTTCGTCCCGCCGCGACCCGTTCGCCGACTGGCTTCGCGGCCACGCCGTCCCGCTCACTCACCTCGACCCCGAGGCGCCGCTCGACGACCTGGAGCCGCTGCGCGACCTCGTCGGCGAAGCGCGCGTCGTCGCGGTCGGTGAGAACTCCCACTTCATCACCGAGTTCTCGGCCATGCGCCTGCGCATCCTGCGGTTCCTGGCCGAACGCTGCGGCTTCACCGTCCTGGCCTTCGAGTACGGCTTCAGCGAGGGCTTCCCCTTGGACGCCTGGGCCCAGGGAGAAGGCGCGGACGATGAGCTGGCGGCCCGGCTCTCCACGGCGATCCCCGTGGGGGTCGACGAGCCGCTGCGCTGGATGCGCGGGTACAACGCCGTCGCCGCCGAGCCGGTGCGTTTCGCCGGGATCGGCATCCCAGCGGCCGGCGGATCCCTGCTTCCCGCCCTGGCCCCGGTCGCCAACTACCTGCGCCAGGTCGATCCCGAGACCCTCCCGATGATCCAGGAGGCGATAAGGATCGCCGGGTCGTTCGCCGGCGCCTCCGCGGCCTCGGCCGCGCCGGCCTGGACCCGGCTGGCCGCCGCCGCGCAGGACGCGCTCAGCGCGATCCTGATGCGGCTGCTCATGCGCTTTCGCGCCGTCGAGTTGTTGTACCTCTCCCGTGCCGACCGGCCCAGCTACGACATCGCCCTGCGCTGCCTCGAGGCCGCCTGCAGCGCCGACTACGGTTTCCGCGCCATGGCCGGCCTGTACGCCGGTACCGGCCTGACCGCCGACACCTCTGCCCGCGACGTCTTCATGGCCGAATCCGTCCTGTGGCACCTGGAACGCCACCGCCCCGGCACCCGCATCGTGCTGGCAGCACACAACGCTCACATCCAGAAGACGCCGGTCTCCTTCAACGGGCAGCTCACCGGGCTCCCTCTGGGGCAGCACGTGCACAACTGCCTGGGCGATGACTACGTCGCCCTCGCCCTGACCAGCCCCGCCGGATATACCGCAGACATGCGCCCCGACGAGGACACGCGCTTCGGGCTTCGCCATCGAGAACACCGCGTTGCAGCCACCCGAGCCGGGCAGCATCGAGGCCGCCTTCGCCGAGGCCGGACTCGGGCTCAGCATCGCCGACCTCCGCCAGGCGCACGAGGCCACCGGCCCCGACCGCATCCGGATCCGGATCCAGAGCGCCTACGTGCACACGCCCGTCCTGGAGGCGTTCGACGGCATCCTCAACACCCCGACCTCCACTGTCGCCGACATCGAAACCTGACTGCGACACATCACGATCCCACCTCGGCCGGGCCGGTACCACGAGGTCAGCGGGATGCCACCCACACATCGAGACCGGGGACGCCCATCGTCCAAGCCGCGCAGGAGATCGCAGGCACCGAACCGGCAGAACGGCGTGTGAACGACATGCCCGAATCGCAGGCAACCGATTGCAAGGAAAGTGACCGATGAAGAACGCCGACGTGATCATTGTGGGGGCCGGACCGACCGGCCTCATGCTGGCGATTGAACTGAGCTTGGCCGGGGTGCGGCCGCTGGTGCTGGAGCGGCACCCGAACCGCCGCGACACCCCCAAGGCCGGAGGTCTGGGCGGCCAGATCCTGGAGCTGCTGCGCTACCGGGGCCTGCTGGAACGCTTCCAGGCCGCCTGCCCCGGCCCCGCCCCGGCACCCCGCTTCCCGTTCGGCGGCGTGCACCTGGACTTCACCCGGCTGGCGAATCCGCCGCTGCACGCGCTGCCGCTGCCGCAGCAGCACCTGGAGCGCCTGCTCGACGAACGCGCCGGCGAACTCGGCGTGGACGCCCGGCGCGGGCACGAGGTGACCGAGGTGCACCAGGACGAGACCGCGGTGACGGTGGAGGTGCGGGGCCCGGACGGGCCGTACCAGGTCAGCGCCCGCTACCTGGTGGGCTGCGACGGCGCCCGCAGCCGCGTCCGCGACTGGGCCGGTATCGGCTTCCCCGGCACCGTCTACCCGGAGGTCAACCGGCTGGCCCAGGTCACTCTGCCCGGCACGGTGACCGTGCTGGACAGCGGCGATCTCGACGTCCCCGGCGTCGGCACGATCCACGCCGGTTTCACCCGCACGGACCGGGGCCTGTTCGGCCTCGGCTCCGCACCCGGCGCCACGAGCGTCTCCCTCTACACCATCGAGGACGAAAGCACCGAGTACGACGACGACGTCCCGATGACCCTGACCGAACTGCAGGACAGCATCCGCCGCGTGCTCGGCGCGGACCTGCCCCTGGCCGGATCGACCCGGTTGTCGCGCTTCACCTTCAAGGACCGCCAGGCCGAGCGCTACCGAGCCGGGCGCATCATGGTGGCCGGGGATGCGGCGCACCTGTTCCCGGCCACCGGCGTGGCACTCAACGCGGGCCTCATGGACGCGGTCAACCTGGCCTGGAAGCTGGCCGCCGACCTGCACGGCTGGGCGCCGCCCGGCCTGCTGGACACCTACCACGCCGAACGCCACCTCGCCGGGACCCGCACCATGCTGCACACCCGCGCCCAGGTGGCGCTGCGCCGCGGGCACGACCCGGCCGCAGAAGCGCTCCGTGAGGTCTTCTCCGAACTGCTCACCGACGAGCAGCCGCTGCGCCGCATGGGAGCCCTGGTAGCCGGAACGGACATCCGCTACTCCATGCCCGGCACCGGCCACCACCCGCTGACCGGCACCTTCGCCCCCGACCTCGCCCTGCACACCGACCAGGGCGTCACCGGCGTCGCCGACCTCCTGCACCCCGCCCGGCCCATCCTCCTCGATCTCGCCGACCGCTCCGACCTGCGCGAGGCCGCCCGCGACTGGGGGCAGCGCGTCGACGTGCACACCGCCAAGACCGACCAGCGACCCGCCGACGCCCTGCTGGTCCGCCCAGACGCCTGCATCGCCTGGGCCGCACCCATCGACGAGCCCGCCGACACCGCCGTACCAGCGCTGCGCGAAGCACTCTCCACCTGGTTCGGCACACGCTGACCTCGGCCGCAACTACGGGCCTCGAGAAAGACACACTCGGCGCGTCGGCCATGGAAATCGAACTCCACCGGCCCGCAACTGGATGAGCCACGACCGAATCCCGCACCGCAACCTTGGCCCGCGCGCTGCGCGGCCAAGGTTGGTGACCAGCAACCCGGGTCATGTCCGACCACTGGGGGTGGATCCACTTCCGGTTGATCTCGTTGCGGACGATTGCTTCCAGCGGCCCACAGCTGCCAGTGGTGCCGTCGGGCAGGTCGGTTCCCAGAACCACTGGCCGCCGAGGTTGGCGAAGCGGTACGCGAACCGGTAGCCGGGCATCGAGAAGATCCCGAACACGCTACGGCAACGTGTGGTGGCGGCTCCATTCCGCTCAACGGTTGATCATCCACGTGCGCAGATTCGCAACCAGCAAAGCACATGATGCGAGGATCAGCACGGCGGCCGCCCCGGCTCGCCAGTTGCGGACGACGACCTCGACGGCGCCCAGGACGGCGAACACGACGGCACCGGCCGCGCCCATGGTTGCGGTAAACCGCACCAGCCGGCCGCGGGCGGCCGCCTCGATCGCGAGCATGAGTGCTATGAGACCGGCGGATGACCAGAGCACTCCGACGGGTGGGCTGATCACGACGAGCGCGATCCCGGCCAGCATGACCGACACCGATGCCGCCGACCATATCGCCAGGAACCGCTGGCGTGGGGTGTCGGCGGTGAGCGGAAGAGCGCGGCGGCGCAGATGGGCGTGCGGAGTATCGATGGGCGGCTGGGTTCTCGCGCGGACGATCGCGTCGAGTTCCTCGCGGAGGGCGGTCTGCTCGGTGCGCAACCGCGCGAGGGCTTCTGTGCCGTGCCGGTCGGGGCCGGTCCGGTGGCGGCGGGGCTTGTCCGCGCCGGCGTGGCTCGCGAAGGCCGCCCTGGCCCGGTTGCTGGCGCGCGACTCACGCGCCGCCCGACGGCGGTCGTCGATCTCGACTGCGAGCCCGGCAAGGCGCCGTTCCAGCTGGTTCGCGCGACGCTCCAGCAACACGGCACCGTGCTCGACGGTCGGGTACTCCTCGTCGAGGCCGGCCCACGCCACCGGATTCGCCCAACCGGACCGGACCGCTCCATCTCGCTCGTACCGGGGGCCGGCCGGTGCCCGCTCGCCGCCGAAGTGGTCGCGGGTGTCCAGCCCCCACAACCCGCGATAGTTGCGGACCCACGGCGTGTCATCGTCAATGAGCACCGGATGCCAGGCGCGGCGCTCGCCGACCCCGATACCCACGCCGTCGCCGCGATGGTAGTCGATGAACGGGACCCCTGCGCTCGTCTCCGGCGCGTCCCTGGTCCAGGGCAGCAGGGCCCGGACCACCTGCCGCGATGCGACCCGCAGACGGTTCGGCCACGCCAGGGCGACGGTCGTCACGTATTCACCCGGCAGGTAGGCACCGGCGTGCGATCCGGCCCCCGCGTACACCACTGGATGCGTGCCGACGAACTCGATGTCCGGGTCGTCCCAGCGCCTACGCAGGTCGTCGCCGACCTCGTCGTGGGCCGAGAATGCCACCCAGGCGGGACACAAGGAGCCGCCGAGGGTCTCAGCGAGGAAGATCGTCACCTGTTCCCAGTCGGCCTCGTGGTCATTGATGCCACTGAATGTCGAGCGCCAGTCGTTCATCGGGTAGAAGTACCAGTACTGCAGCGCGACGTAGCCGCCGTCCCGGAACACCCTCGCGTAGTAGGGATGATCGTTGCCCTGCATGTGCGTGGCATACAGGTGGTGCGCTGCCGCCCGGGTGCCGCCGGGCACCGTGCCGCGCAGGAGCAGGGACAAACGGAGTCCGGCATCGACAAGCCGCGCGAACAGCCCGACGGCGGCGAAGCGGCTACTCGGCCGGAACGACGGCTGCGCCGCATCACGGCGCCACCGCCGGTACTCGGCACCACGCATCGGGCGGTCGACCAGACGCAGGTACAGGCCGTCCCCGGCGAACCGATCCCCCGCTTCGGCCAACCGCTCGAGCGTCAGCTCCCCGGTCTGAGCCAGGCATTCGTCGCGTCGTTCACCCGAGCGCCGTCGCCACAGGGCGGCCCGGCCGACGTAGGCGCCGACGGCTGTCGGCAGGAACAATTCCCCTGCCGTGTACCGGATCACCGGCTCATACGCCCGGAGTAAGGCAAGGTCACCCTCACCGGTATCAGACGCGGCCGGGATATCCGCCATGCCGCCCCTCCTCAGAGAGTCTCGGCTCGCGACGTTACCCACGGCCAGGAGGTTCATCCCCCGACCTCGGCTACAACCGGCTACTTTCACCCGGCGGTGGCCGAGATCGTGGACCGCACCGGTTGGACCCCCGAAGCGGCGGGGCGGGAGCGCGCCGTGGGTCAGTCGCCGCTCGCCGTGCCCGTGGTACACCGGCAAGGGCGCCATGAGCGGCACCTCGCGGCCGGCACGTCATCCACACCGGCGGGCCGTCCCCGTCGTACCTGCAGCTGCCGGCGCGGGCGGCGCAGCGCTCGACCGGGGTGGATACGCTGTCGGCGTGACCGTCGGTGCCCGGGCACGGTCGCAGCGGCGTCGCCACGCCGCATGGCCCGATCCTCGCCCAGGCTCCCCTCCCCTGGCACCCATCCGGTCGCGGGTCGGCTCCGAACACCGGTCATGGCAGTCGACGGCGGAGTGGAGGAAGGGGTCGTCGCCGGCCGGTACCGGCTCCTGCGATTGGTCGGGCAGGGTGGGATGGGCCGGGTCTGGCAGGCGCACGACGAGGTCCTGGACCGCGAGGTCGCGGTCAAGGAGATCCTGCCGATCGCCGGAGTGGCGCCCGGGCGGAGCGATGTCTGGGAGCGCACGATCCGCGAGGCGCGCACCGCCGCGCGGCTGCGGCATCCGAGTCTGATCAGGGTCTACGACGTGCATTTCGCCGACGGGCGGCCGTGGATCGTCATGGAGTACGTTGCGGGTCGTTCCCTGCACGCGACCGTGCGCGACGACGGGCCCCTCGCGGTCGCGGTCGTGGCGAAGGCCGGTCTTGCCCTGCTCGACGGGCTCGCCGCGGCGCACGCCGCCGGGGTCCTGCACCGCGACGTCACCCCGCGCAACGTGCGGCTCACACCCGACGGGCACGTGCTGCTGGGCGACTTCGGCGTGGCGGTGTTCGCCGAGGAGAGTTTCAGGGCGAATGCGACGCGGGAGGACGTGCTGCTCGCCTCGCCCGCCTATGTCGCGCCCGAGCGGGTGACAGCCGGCGAGTCGAGCCCGGGCACGGATCTGTGGTCCCTGGGCGCCACGCTGTACCTGGCCGTCGAGGGCCGGGCGCCCTATGCGCGGCCGACTCCGCTCGAGCAGCTGACCGCGCTGATGCGGGAGCCGCCCGACGTGATGCTGCACGCCGGCCCGCTCGAGCCGGTCATCTCCGGACTGCTGCGCCGCGACCCGGGCGATCGGCTGACCGCCGCGAAGGCCCGCCCGCTGCTGGAGGCGGCACTGACCGGGGAACAGCCCGCGATGGCCTGGAAACCGCCGCGCCTCGGAGGCTCGACCGTCCAGCGGAAGCTGATCGTGGCCGGGGTAGCCGCGGCCGTCCTGGGCGCGGGCGGGGTGGGTGCCTGGGCAGCCGGGCCTCGGCGCCGGCCGCCGCCCGCCCGTCCGCCCCGAGCAGCAGCGGCCCGGCGATCATGCCCGCAGTCTCGGCGTCCGCGGTGCAGAACGTCTTCCCGGCGCCACTGCGGTGTTCCGGTACCCCCGACGCCCCACCCGGCCACGAGGCCGACGGACTGCCGCAAGGGTGGCTGCGGTACGACCTCGACGGGTTCAGCACGCCGGCGCCCGGTGGCTACGCGCCCGCCGCCGAGGGCAGGATCGTCTGCTTCCTCGACCAGGCCGGCCGGCAGGGCTTCACCGTCGACCCGACCCCGCCGCCGGATGAGGATCGGGTGGCGTACTGGGACCGAGCAGGAACGGCAACTGCTGGCCGGACCGGGCGCACCCGCGGGCTACCGGCGGATCTCCATCAGTGCCGCGCTCTATCAACAAGGGGCCGCGGACTGGGAGTACACCTTCGATGAAAACGGCACCCGCTGGCACACCCTGCGCCGCAACTTCGGCACCGCCACCGGCCACGGTTTCGTCGTCTCCTGGACCGCACCCGACGCCGGCTGGGACGCCGCCCTCGACGGCTTCCGCACCGTCCTCGGCGGCTTCGACCCGCGCTGACGACACATTCGCGATCTCTCACCCATCCGAACGGGTGACAGCGCCGAATCACTGCTGTCACATCGCTATCCGAAGGGAGACCCCTCATGAACCTCACGCGAGCCGCTCTCGCCGCCCTGCCCCTCGCGGCGGTCGCGCTGACCGTTCCGCTCGTGGCGCCGGCGCCGGTGTTCGCCGCCGAGTCGGTGTCGGTGGAGCTGATGGAGATGGGCAACACCGGCGCCAAGGGCAACGCGACCCTGACACCGATGGCCAACGGTGACCTGAAGATCGCCATCAAGTCGACCGGGATGACGCCCAACTCCCCGCACGCCCAGCATCTGCACGGCTCCGCCGCCGGGATGGACTTCCACTGCCCGACCATGAGGGACGACAAGAACGGCAACGGCTACATCAGCGTCGAGGAGGGGCTGCCGATGTACGGCGACATCTTCGTCTCCCTCACCACCTCGGGCGACACCACCAAGGCCAGCGGCCTCGCGGTCGACCGCTTCCCGACCGCCGACGCCCAGGGCAACCTCTCCTACGAGCGCACGATCCCGGCCGCTCAGCTGCCGGCCGGCACGATCGAGCACATCAAGGACCTGCACATCGTCCAGCACGGCATCGATGCGAACAAGAATGGGAAGTACGACCTGGAGGCGCTCGGCGAATCGACGTTCGCCAAGTCCCTCGGCGTGCCGAACATCCCCGAGGAGGCGACCGACGTGGCGACCTGCGGCATGGTGTCGGGTGCGGCCGCGGGCTCGGTCCCCGCGGGCGGCGTCAACACCGGCGACGGCTCGTCGCTGCAGCAGAGCGGCCCGGACCCGGCGCTGATCTACTCGGTCGGCGGCGCCGCGGTGCTCGGCACCCTCGGCGTGGCCTTCTACCGCCGCCGCAAGGCAGCGCAGGCATGAGCCGCCGGGTCGTGGTCTCCGCGGTCTCCGCGGCCCTGTTGGTGGCGGGGTGCTCGGCCCCGCCACCGGCTCCGAACACAGTGGCGGGCCCGCCATCGACGGCGCCCGCGGCGAGCCAACCCGGCGAGCTGACCTCCGGGCCGCTCATGGAGTCCTCGCCGCCGGTCACCGTGAGCATCCCCAAGCTCGGCGTGACCAGCACCCTGGTCGACCTGGCCACCGAGCCCGACGGCACCATGCAGGTGCCCGACGACGCGAGCACCGTCGGCTGGTTCACCGGCGCGCCCAGCCCGGGCGCGCTGGGGCCGGCCGTGCTCGCCGGCCACGTCGACTGGAAAGGCACCAAGGGCGCCTTCTACCACCTGTCGACCCTCGCCCCCGGCGACGAGGTCAGCGTGACCCGCCTCGACGGCAGCCGCGCGGTCTTCGCCGTGAACAAGGTCGGCCGATACCCGAAGAACCAGTTCCCCACCGACGCCGTCTACGGCCCGGTCGACCACGCCGCCCTCCGGCTGATCACATGCGGCGGCGAGTTCGACTCCGCCACCGGGCACTACCGCGACAACATCGTCGCGTTCGCCGATCTCAAGCAGGCCCAGCCCAGCCCCGCACCACAACCGTCCTGGCCTTCGGCGACCACACCCCACTGACCCGGACGAGCTCGAACCGGCCGCCGTGCCGGGCCGCGAACCGGGCCGACGCCGCCGGGTCGGCGATGCGGTCGCGGTCACCATGGGCGATGAACAACGGTGTGTCCGGACGCGTCGGCAACGCGTCGTCGGGCGGCTCGATCCAGGGGGCGAGGGCGCAGATCCCGGCCACACCCGGGTCGGTGGCCACATGCAGCGCGACCGCGGCATGTCACCCAGAAGGTCACATCCGGCACCCATCCGCGCGGCACCCGGCTCCGAAGTCCGGGCAGGGCCGTCATCGGCGCCGGCGTGGCCGGCCTCCCCGCCGCCTACGTTCTGCGCGACGCCTGCGACGTGACGCTGTTCGAGGCCAAGCCGCGCCTGGGCGGGCACGCGCACACCCACGACGTGACCGACGGTCCGACGGCCCCACGGCTGGGGCTCCACGAGGACGGCTGCCGCTCCGGCGTGCAGGCCGCCCGCTCCCTCGGAGTCGTGTGGTGACCGGCCCAGCGTTTTACGAGTGCACGCTGCGGCACACCCGCACCGTTCCGGTGCGGCACGCGTTCGTCTACCGCACGTACCAGTGGCTCGTCGACCTCGACGAGCGGCCGGACCGCCGCTTCCGGGCCCGTGACCATTTCGGCGACCCGGCCGCGACCATCCGGTCCAATGTGGAGCGCTTCCTGGCCCGCCGCGGCGTCGTCGCCGACGGCCGGATCCTCATGCTCACCAACGCCCGCGCGCTCGGGCACGTGTTCAACCCGCTGACAGTCTAGTGGTGTCACGACCGGGCCGGGCGGCTCACCGCCGTCATCGCCGAGGTGGACAACACCTACGGCGAACGGCACTGCTACTTGTTGCAACCCGATCCCGACGGGCGGGCCGCGACCGGCAAGGCGTTCTACGTCTCACCGTTCTTCGGCACCGGTGGCCGCTACCGGATGCGCCTGCCCGAGCCGGCCGGCCGCTTGGCGCTCACCATCGCGCTCGACCGCGACGGCGGCCCCGTCTTCACCGCGACCCTGCGCGGCGTGCGGCGCCCGGCCACCCGGCGGCACCCGTTCACCGCGCTGGCCGTCAGCGCGCGGATCCGGTTCCAGGGCATCCGGCTGCTGCTGCGCGGCCTGCCCGTGCTCCAGCGCCCCCGGCACCACCTCCAGGAGGACGTCCGATGACCACGACCCTGTCCAGCCCGACCATCGACCGGACCCGCTGGCCGGACGTGGCCGCCGTGCCCTCGGCCCGGCTGCGCGGCCGCGTCGCCGCGGCGCTGCTGCGCCGCGTCGCTGCCCGGCTCCCGCTGCGGGTGCGGTACCCGGACGGCACGACGTTCGGCACCGACGGCCCGGAACTGCTCCTGCACCGGCCCGCCGCGTTCCTGCAGCGGCTCGGTGCCGCCGGCCTGATCGGGCTCGACGAGTCCTACCAGGCCGGCGACTGGGACGCCGACGACCTGACCGGCCTGTTCGCCGTCCTCGCCGCGCACGTCGGCAACCTCGTGCCCCGGCCACTGCAGCCGCTGCGTCACGTGCACGGCGCCCGGACGCCGCGGGCGACGCTGAACACCGCCGAGGGAGCCCGCCGCAACATCCACCATCACTACGACCTGTCCAATGATCTCTTCGCCCTGTTCCTCGACGGGACCACGAGCTACTCGGCGGCCCTGTTCGACGGTGACCCGGCCGCCGCCGGCTGGGACGCCCTGCCCGCCGCGCAGCACCGCAAGATCGACCGGCTGCTCGACGCCACCCGGGTCGGTCCCGGCACCCGGCTCCTGGAGATCGGCACCGGCTGGGGCGAGCTGGCGATCCGCGCCGCCCGGCGAGGCGCGACCGTCCACAGTGTCACCCTCTCCGCCGAGCAGCGCGCCCTCGCCGTGCGCCGGGCCTGGGCCGCCGGTGTCGGCGACCGAGTCGACGTGCAGCTGCGCGACTACAGCGAGATCCTGCCATCGTCCGCCGGCTACGACGCCGTCCTCAGCGTCGAGATGGTCGAGGCGGTCGGTGAACGGTTCTGGCCGGACTACGCGGCCACGATCGAGCGGCACCTGACGCCCGGCGGGCGGGCCGGCCTCCAGCTGATCACCATGGCGCACCAGCGGATGCGGGCGACGCGCTCGACGACGTCGGCGACGAGCAGTACCCGGCGTTCGCCGCCGCCCTGCACGGGTTGCTCGCCCCGCAGGGCCGCCTGCTGGTGCAACAGATGTCCCGCGGCCGCCGGGCGCCCGGCGGCGGGGCGTTCATCGAGGCCTACGTCGCCCCGGACATGCACATGCGGCCGGTCGGCGAGACGGTGACCCGGATCGAGTCGGCCGGCCTCGAAATCCGGGACGTGCACGCGCTCCGCGAGCACTACGTACGCACCGTCGCCGCCTGGCTGGAGACCCTCGAACAGCGCTGGGACGAGGTCGTCGACCTGGTCGGCGAGCCGGTCGCCCGGGTCTGGCGGCTCTACCTCGTCGGTGGCGCGCTCACCTTCGAGGAGGGCCGGATGGGTGTCGACCAGATCCTCGCTGTCCGCCCCGGACCTGCCGGAGCCAGCGGCGTGGCCACCCTCGGCGAGGTGTGGCGGTGAGCCTGCCCGTCTTCCTCGCCGCGTCGCTGGGCGCCGCGCTCGTCGTCGTCCTGGTCTTCTTCGCGATCGGCGCGGCCACGAACCGGCACCGCGTCGTCGACGTGGCCTGGGGCACCGGATT
Organism: Dactylosporangium sp. NPDC000244; assembly: GCF_040300725.1. Taxonomy (NCBI): domain Bacteria; kingdom Bacillati; phylum Actinomycetota; class Actinomycetes; order Micromonosporales; family Micromonosporaceae; genus Dactylosporangium; species Dactylosporangium sp. NPDC000244. The sequence goes on along the minus strand of NZ_JBEPEH010000087.1, from coordinate 104 downwards.
CGCGGCGGCGGATCTGTCCTTCGTGTTCAGGCGGCGGTGCAGCGCAGGGCGGGCGCGCCGGGGCTGCCGCTGACGGTGCCGAGGAAGCCGAACTGGGTGCTCGC
>NZ_JBEPEH010000086.1:0-15293 GCF_040300725.1 Dactylosporangium sp. NPDC000244 | reverse complement strand
AACTACTCGCACGACGCGACCTCGGACGACCACGTCTTCGCCGCCGAGGGCAGCGAGAACGCCCACCAGGCCAACTTCAACGAGCTCGACCAGCTCCAGAACAGCTTCGGCAAGTCGTTCATGGAGGGCACCGAGCTCCACGGTGGCAGCGGCCAGTTCGGCGTCGCGGCCAACTGATCCCAGGAACTGCACGAACGGCCGGTCACCCGCGCGGGTGACCGGCCGTTCCCGTCGTGACGGCGCATGTCGAAGGATGAGGCAAGCGGGAGACAAGCACACCGCCGGATCATTGCTTGCAACAGGGCATTCAGCGGAGGTGCGAGATGGACTACAGCGGCCTTCTCCCCATGGCGTTCCCGGCCGCGATGGCGCTCGGCAGGCTCGTCATGTGGGCCTGGCAGCGGCGGCGGCCGAAGCCGGTCGCCGCCGAGCCGCGGCCCGAGCTGAGGGTGATCGTGGTCGTGCCAGGGGCACGGCGGGGCCCGCGCCGGGTCTACGTCCGCCGCGGCAACGGTCAGCGGCCGGGCTCCGCGCCGACGAGGAACAGCCGGAAGGAGGCGCCGCCGAGCGAGGACGGCGCCTCGACCAGCTCCACCGCCCCGCCGAGCATGCCGACGAGCCCGCGGGTGTAGTACAGGCCGTGCCCGTGGCCGTCGCCGCGGGTCGTGAAGCCCGACTCCCAGATGCGCTGGCGGAAGCCGGGCTGCACGCCGGGCCCGGAGTCCTCGATGTCGAGCATGACGATCGTGCGCACCCGGCCGTTCCAGTTGCGCTCGACGGTCTCCGCGGTCAGGCGCAGCTCGCCGCCCCAGTCCGCCTCGATCATCGCCTGCACCGCGTTCTGCACGAGGTTGTTCAACGCCTCACGCAACAGGTACTCGCTGGCCTCGATCCAGATGCCCGGGTCGATGTCGTGCGTGACCACCACGCGCTCGTAGTGATTTTGCTCGATCAGGCGCGTCACGACGCGGACCGCCTCGGCGAGGTTGAGCCGCGACTGCTCGCTGATGTTGACGTTGAGGTGGATCAGCTCGGTCATGATCTGGCCCAGCCGGTCGACCGAGGCGCGAACCTGCTCGAGCTGGCTGTACACCGGCGCGGGCAGCTCCTGGTGCGAGCGCAGCTCGTCGCTGAGCGAGTCGACGGCGAGCTTGGCCAGCCCGGCCTCGTTGCCCACCGTGTGCAGCACGGACTGGATGATCGCGTGCCGGATCCGCTCGGTGTCCTCGTAGCGGCGGCGCTGCTGCTCGCGGGCGAGCGCGGCCATCACGAGCGCGACCGCCGCGTAGCTGCTGAACGGCGCCAGGAGCTCCTTGTCGTCCCCGGTCAGGGGCTCCTCGGCCCGGAAGAACATGATGAGGATGCCCCGCAGCTCGGAGCCGATGTGTAGCGGGCTCGCGACCACCGAGTGGTAGACGTCGTCCCCGGCCTCGATGACGGGGCGGTGGTCGCAGACCATCTCCAGCGCCTCCGACGACACCGTCTTGGCGATGATCTCGGCCTCGGCGACGCGGGGCGCTCCCGGCAGCTCGTCGTAGCCGGGCGCGAGCCGCGGGGTCTCGGCGTCGTCGAACAGCCAGATGCGGCAGAGCGGGTCGCTGAGCAGCATGTCGTGCACGCCGCTGCGCACGGCCTTCACGACCCGCTCCAGGCCCCGCTCGTCCGGGCGGCTCATCGACGCGATCGCCTCGTTGAGCTGCTGGATGCCGCGGACGATCTTCAGCTGCTGGCGCGCCCCGCCGGCGGTGAGGATGGCCAGCTGCCGGGACCGGTTGAGTTGCCGGCTCATCTGCTCGAAGTCGCTGATGTCGATGCCGACCTCGGCGTAGACGTACCGCCGCGCGTTGGCGTCCCAGATGCGGAAGGCGTTGCCGAGCACGGTGTGGATCGTGCCGTCCTTGGAGATGTCGTCGGCGGCGAAGTTCCAGCCGAACTCCTCGCCCTCCTCCACGATGCGCTGGTGCGAGTCGCGCGTCTCGGCGCGCTCGGCCCGGTTGACGAAGAGCTCGACGTAGTTGCGGCCGAGCGCCTCGTCCCGCGTGTAGCCGTACAGGCTCTCGGCGCCGGCGTTCCATTCGCGAATCGCATAGCCCTGCTCGGCGCTGTCCGCGATCCACACCGCGAGCTGCGCCCGCTGCAAGACCTCAAGCAGCAGCGCGGACCCGGCGTCGTCTCGAGCGATGTTGCCGTTCATCCGCTGCTTCCCTCCGAAGGTGGGCGTCCCGGCCCCGGGTCATTCGCCGTAGAGGTACCGGTCGAGGCAGTCCGGCCGCCCGTTCGCGGCGTTGGCGTAGTAGAAGTTCATCGGCACGCTGACCCGGTCCGCCGCACCGCGGACCGGCATCACCGCGTGCGCGGCCCGGCGGGCGTCGAAGAGCAGCAGCTCGCCCGCCCGCGGCCGGACGGCGAGCTCCCAGTCCTCGCCGGGGCTCGTCACCGGGTCGGCCCGGAACACCAGCTCGCCGCCGCCCTCGGCGGGCTGGTCCGTCACGAACAGCAGGCCGGTCAGCGGGTTGGAGTCGACGTGCCACTCGTAGCCGTTGCCCGTCCGCAGCACGTTGACGTTGATCGCGGAGCGCTCGTCCGCCGAGCCGGCGAATTCGCCGAACTCTCGTTGCCGGGACGTCGGGGAGTCGCCGCAGTGGCAATACCCGTTGTCGGTGGGTCCGGTCATGCCGCGGCCCCTGAGCCTTGATTGTCCAGCGGCCAGTGCCGCACGTACTGCAGGAAGATCTCGTCGAGCTCCGCCGGGGCGGCCAGCTCCATCTGCTGCAGCGTGATATCGCTGTCGCGGTCGAACTGCTCGATGCGGTCGGTGCAGCGCTCGAGCTCGGTGTAGGCGGAGCGCTCGCCCGTGCGGATGCCGCGCCGGGCCGCACTCATCTGCTGGTTGAGCCGCCGCTGCACCTGGATCGCGTGGGAGCGCAGCCGGGCCGTGGCCCGCTGCCGGGCGGCCTCGGGCGCCTCGTTGAACATCTGCGCGACGGCGTCCCGCACCCCGTTGGCGCTGTAACCGTCGGCGCCCTTGACCAGGATGTCCATGATGCCGTACACCCGGCGCATCTGCTCCTGCGAACCGGGCGGCGGGCTGGCGGTGATGAGCACCCGGGGCAGTTCGGGCCGCCGGTCGCGGATGTAGGCCAGCACCTCGAGGCCGGCCGAGTCCATGCGCTCGGTGAGGTGCAGGTCGATGAGCGCGCCGTCGATGTCGTCGATCTGCTCGATCACCACCTGCATCGCCTCGGTGAGCGTGAGGGCGATCCGCGTGTCGTAGTCGATCAGGATGCTGGCGAGCATCTCCGCGACCTTGGCCTCGTTCTCGACGATGAGCAGCCGGTGCCGGCGGACCGGCGCGGCCGGCGCAGGCCAGGCCACGTCGGCGGTGAGGTCCGGAAGGCGGTCGGCGAACTCGTCGAGCTCGCCCCGGATCTGGCGCACCTCCGCCGCCGGCAGCCGGTTGATGTGCCCCAGGAACTGCTCGAAGGCCCGCATCAGGGGCGCCCACTCGCCGCGCGGCAGGAACTCGAATACCGTGCGTGGGTCGCCCCGCCACATCGACAGCAGCCGGGCGATCTCATTGATCTGGAGCCCAGGCGCCTGGACGCTATCGATGAAGTCGAGCGCGTCGACCTCGACGCGCTCGAGGTCCAGCTGATAGCCGTCACCGTCAACCCCGGAAATCGGTACATCGAATAGCCCACTCATGCGGGCTACCTGCGCGTCCAGACTCATCACGCTTCGGCCGAACATGCCGGACCCATCGCTCGAAGCGATGCCGATGAGCTCCGTGGCGGTCCGCGGCTGTCTCGCCCGGAGCGCCAAGGCGATCAGCAGTCGATGCACGACGTGGTCACCTCGCGGTGACAGCGGCTGCCCAACTTTGTCGTAGACCCGTAGGGCTCCCAGCAGTTCGATTCGATGTGCGGCGCCTGTGCGTTCCACCCGCATCCTCCGCTCTGACAGATCGGAAAGGCATGACGTCGGCGTCAAACGATCTTGTAAGAGACTTGACCTTGGCGACGCGGTGACCGCCGGCGTTCTCGCCGGGCTCAAATAAGTAGATGGCCGAAGGCAATTGTCGCCACCCAGACTTTGAGGGAAGTTTCTTCCAAGCAGAAATTACCCCCGCCACCGACAACCCGGCCGAGGCTAACCAATTTATTGATACAGGTAGTCATCGAGGCCGTCTGGACGATCCTGACACTCGGCGTCCAGGTAGAAATTCATGACGACAGTGATTCGGATCCGGTCGGTCTTGATAGGGAGCACGGCGTGAGGCGTCCTACGCGCGTCGAACAGAAGAAGGTCTCCAGACCTCGGCTCAACGAGAAGATCGCCCCCTTCGGTCCTGAAGAGGAGTTGGCCCCCATCCTCCGCTTGATGAGAAGTTACGAACAGCAACGCGGTGAGTGGATTCGAGTCGAGATGCATCTCGTAGCGTCCGCCTCGCTGTTCGAGAATGTTGATGTTCACTCCACTCCTGACGTCCATCGACGGATAATACGGACATCCGAGCTGCGACTTAGCGAGCTCCGGAATCGCCGACCGGTATGCACTATTCAACCATGGCAGGCCCTCGGCAACGCGATCACCCGACACAAGTCGATAGCTTATGTTCACTCCTGGAGGTTCGAGACTTGTCGAAAGACCTCCACGAAGCCAGGAGGGCATGCCGGCAGTGCCACAAAGCTCCACCACATCGGCGACCCAACTCTCGGGAACGTCCATGAGCTCTTCCAGACGGTGGATCAGATGGTGCGGGGGAACGGGCATGATGCCAGTCATCGAACGCCCTCTCCTGACAACCCCTCCACAGCCTCACCAGTCACTGCTGGACCACCCCCATTTGGGTGCGGTGTCGCGGAATTTACCAGAATCCGATCGGCGAGTTCGATGAACTTCGCGTTGAAGTTTCGCCGGCTCAAAGCCTTTTCATGCACGATCTCCATCGCGGGGTGCCCCTTGAAAGCCGACAGATCATTCACCCATGCACTTATGAGTTGATCCCGGTCCTCCCCGGTGAGCCCATAGTCCAGCTTACTGTTCGACAATATGAAGTACATGCGACTTACATGTATATACGTACCGTACATGAACGGGAATGATCGACAGTCGTCGTCGGACAGCCGCTCCAGGTCGAAGCTACGGTAGATGCCACGAATCAGGGCCGGATCCGCACCGACGAGATCATGGACCAGAGAATCCCCCGCACTCTCCGCCTGCAAGACGAAGTCAATGCCGCGCGAAGCCCGGTACTTCTGGATGCTGACCGCCGCAAGCACCAGCGACAGAACCAACAGAACCATGCTGGCGATTTGATAGATATCGTCGAACTTCATTGAAACCCGACCCCGCCCTCTGTAGGGACTCCGCAGTCGACGGTAGCATCGGATCGCAACGGCTTCTCCTGCCAGAGCGCGGCCCGACGCCGTCATTTGATCAATTCGGCAAGATGCGCCCAAGCTCATCATGATCGGAAATGATGCAGGCACCCTCCATCTGGGATGACCCTGCTTGACAAAGGCCCTGCCGACCGCGAGACCGGCCGGCGTTGCATCGCTCGTCAGCCTTTCGCTCGACGATCCGGGCTACAGAACCGCGTCACGAGCCCCCAGCGACCATAATGCGCATCCACAACACGGGAGCCGGAGTCGTCGGCAACGCCGATCATGTCCAGCGCGGCGGCGTCGCCCTCGAGTCCTGCCGAACCATTGGGGATCTCCGCCGCTTGCGCGCGGACGACCTGCACCGATCGTCGACTCGCATCAGCCGGTCAATCCGCTTCTGGCCCGTGCCCGGAACAAACACTAAGCAGCACGGCGCCAGAAAGTTGGCGCCCAGGAGATCACGAGGACGTCGTCCGACGCGTTCGCACGGTGCTAGATGTGGCCGCCGCCGGGCGACGTCGCGGAGCACCGGTAAGGCACCGCCAGAGCTCGTCGATCCGAGCCTTGCCCGTGTCGATCTCCGGCACGCCGCGTGCGTTTCCCGTACGCCGGCCGGATCGCCGAGGGATTCATCTGCGATGCGCGCCGCGATGGATTCTGACACCGCTCCGGCCGTCCGCCGCTTTCTCCAGAGATGCAACTCCAGCGGCGCCCAAGGAATTCGTCGCAACAGCAGCCGATGCCGTGAGGTCGCCGCGCGGCATCGACGTCCGCCCGAACAGAGGCGGCAGGGAGGGCTAAGCATCGTCGCCTGCGCCTGCCCGCCCGAGGAGGCCATCGTCGTACGACTCCCTTGGCCGCAGGAAGCCGCACTCTCGCGCCCCAAAAGCACTGATCGCGAACCGTCCGCTGAGCCGACTACGCGGGTGGCCAGTCCGGCTACGCCGACCGCCAAAGCCGACCCCGCCACCCGCATACGCTGCTTCGACCGGCGGCATTCGAAACTCGATACGAGTGGGCGGGGCCCGAAAAAGCGGGCAGGCCGGTCCGCTTTACGACGACGGCCGACCAGGAGATTCCTCTGGCCGGCCGTTTCGCTGCGCGTCAGCGGCTGTAGAACTCGACGATCAGCTGCTCGTCGCAGAGCACCGGGATCTCCTGGCGCAGCGGCAACCGGATCAGGCGCGTGGTCAGGCCGGCCAGGTTTGTGTCCAGGTAGGGGGCGGTGCGCTCGGCCGTGTGGGCGCCCGCGGCGGCGACCATGAACGGCGTCTTCGTGCGGCTGCGCTCGGCGATCTCGATGACGTCGCCGGGGCGGACACGGTACGACGGGCGGTCCACCCGCCGCCCGTTGACGTTCACGTGCTGGTGCGTCACCACCTGGCGGGACTGGTAGATCGTGCGCGCGAACCCCGCCCGCAGCACCAGCGCGTCCAGCCGCAGCTCAAGGTCCACGACCAGCTCCTCGCCGGTCTTGCCGGGGCGGCGCACCGCCCGGTCGAAGGCGGCCCGCATCTGGTTCTCGCGGATGTTGTACTGCGCCTTCAGCCGCTGCTTCTCCAGCAGCCGGACTTTGTAGTCGCTGACCTTCGGGCGTGCGCGGCCGTGCTGGCCGGGCGGGAACGGACGCCGCTCGAAGTACTTGACGTCCTTGGGGGTCAGCGCGATGCCCAGCGCGCGGGAGCGGCGGACCTTGGGGCGTGACTGGTTCACGGGGCTCCTTTCGAATAAGGTAAGCCTAACCTTAGGAGGTCGGATGTCAACGCTCCCCACCCCGGCCGAGCGCCTGCGCTCGCTGCTGGCCGCCGCCGGCTCGCTCACCCTGCACGTCCCCGGGCGCCGCTGCGACCTGGTCGGCGCGCACCGGGTCGAGGGCGGGCGCATCCTGCTCGACGTGCCGCTCGACGCCATCAGCGGCGACGACGACAGCGCCGCCGTGCTCGAGCTCACGGATGTGGCCCCGACCTCGGTGCGCTCGCGAGTGCGGGCCCGGGCCACGTTCGGCGGCTGGCTCGGCGTGCATCCGGCGGGCGGGCTGGCGCTCGATCTGGCCGAGGCCACACTGCAGGACCCGGCCTACGGGCGCGACGCCGAGATCACCGTCGACCCGGACGCGTTCGCCGCCGCCGAGCCCGATCCGCTCGCGCACGTCGAGGCGGACATGCTGTGCCACCTCAGCGACGCGCACCCCGACGCCGTCGACCGCCTGGCCCGGCTGGTGCCGCCGCATCACCTGCACGGCGTCAAGCGCATCGTGCCCGTGCGCCTCGACCGGTACGGCGTGGTCCTGCGCCTGGAGTTCGCGGAGCGCGCCCGCGACGTACGACTCCCGTTCCCGACGCCCCTGAACCGCCCCGAGGAGGCCGGCGACCGGATGCAGGAGCTGTATGCGCAGGCCCGCTGCTGCCGGGGCGGGCACTAGGCACCGCGGGCACTAGGCACCTCGGGCACTAGACGCTGAAGCGCGACACGAGCGTGCGCAGGTGGCCGGCCGTCTCGGTGAGCGACGACGCGGCCCGGCTCGAGGCGGCGGCCGCCTCGGTGACCGCCTGCGCCGTCGTCGCCAGGTGCGTCACGTTCGCCGCGATCACCTGCGTCCCGGCGGCGGCCTCGCTCACCGAGCGGTTGATCTCCTCGGTGGTGGCCGTCTGCTCCTCGACCGCGGACGCGATGGTGTTCTGGTAGTCGTTGATCTCGTCGATGATCCCGGCGATGCGCCCGATCGCCTCCGTCGTCGCGCCGGTGTGCGTGCGGATCGACTCGATGCGCCGGGCGATGTCCTCGGTGGCGCGGGAGGTCTCCTGGGCCAGGTCCTTGACCTCGCCGGCGACGACCGCGAAGCCCTTGCCGGACTCGCCGGCCCGGGCCGCCTCGATGGTCGCGTTGAGCGCGAGCAGGTTGGTCTGCGCCGCGATGCTCGTGATCGTCTTGAGCACCTCGGCGATCTCGCCGGAGGCCACCCCCAGCAGCTGTACCGTGCCCGAGGTCTGCGCCGCCGTGTCCACGGCGCCCGTGGCGACCACCGCGGCCCGGGACGCGTTCTGCGCGATCTCGGCGATCGCCGCGGTCATCTCCTCCGAGGCGGTGGCCACCGTGCTCACCCCGGCCGAGACCTCCTCCGCCGCCGAGGCCGTGGTCTGGGCCTGCAGGTTCGCGTTGTCGGCGCTCACGGCCGTGTCCCCGGCCGAGCGGCTCAGGTCGCCGGCGGTGTCGGTCAGCGAGGTCGCCGTCGAGCCGAGCGCGCCGACCGTCTCGCGCATCGCCGCCGTGGCCCGGTTCAGCGCCCGGCTCATGTCCGCCAGCTCGTCGCCGCCGCGCACCGCGACGCTGCCGGTGAGATCCCCCTCGGCGACCCGGCCGAGGGCCGCGACCGCCGTGCGCAGCGGGCGCACGATCCCGCGCACGATGACGATCGCGACCGCGGTCACGACCACCAGGGCCGCGAGCGGGATGACGACCGCGAGCCAGGCCCCTCGGGTGACCTGCCGCTCCCCGGCCGCGGTGGCGTCGGCGATGGTCGTGGTGTTGAGGTCCTCCAGCTCGGTGAGGCCCTTGAAGATCTTGTCCTCGAGCGGGCCGAGGACGTCGTTCGAGGCCTTGGTCGCCGCGGCGGTGTCCCCGGCCTGGGCCAGCGCGACGACCTTCTGGGCCTCGCTCTCGTACGTCGCGTCGGCGCTCGTCACCGTGTCGAGCACGGCCGCCTCGTGGGGCGAGACGTCCAGCCGGCGGTAGGCGTCGAGCCACTTCGCGAACTCGGCGTGGTCGTCGTTCCACTCCGTCAGGAACTCGCGGTCCCCGCCGGCGATGTAGCTGCCCAGGTCGTCGGCCTGCCCGGTCTTGGCCACCTCCATCTCGAGCGCGGCCCGCACCGAGGGGTGGTCCTGCTTGGACACCTCGTCGAAGCGGCTCGCCAGCCCGTTCAGGAGCGCGCCGAGGACCACGGCGGTGGCGGCGATGCCCAGCGCGGCGAGCACGATGAGCGCCGCGAGCTTCCGGGCCACGGTCACCTTCATGTCCGACTCTTCGGCGCCCGGCCGCGACAGGTGAGCGAAACGGGGCGGGCCGCGACCGGTGGGCGAAATGGGGCGAGGCCGCCGCCCGATGACCCTTCGGGCGGCGGCCTCGTCACTGGTGGTGCCGGTCAGCAGGCTCCGTTGTCGGTCCACACGTTCTGCGAGTTGTTGCCGGGGATGTCGCCCTGGGTCCACCACTTCGCGGTCCACTTGTGACCGCCGTAGGAGACCGTCGCCCCGCCGCTGTACGCGGTGCCCGAGTTCCAGGCCGCCGGGCAGGTCGGCGGCTGCGTGGTGCCCCCGCCGCCGCACGCGCCCTGGTCCACCCAGACGCTCGCGGTGCCGGGCGTCTCGCCCTGGGTCCACCAGGCCGCCTTGTAGGTGTGGCCGTTGTACGACACCAGCGCGCCGCCCGAGTACGCGGTGCCCGAGTTCCAGGCCGCCGCGGTGCACGCGCCGGTGCCGGGCGTGGTGGGCGGCGGGCCGCCCGTGGTCGGGTTCGTGGTGGGCGGCGTGGCCCCCGCGAAGCGGGCCGTGTACTTCGTGAACTCCCAGTCCGTCTGCGGCACGCTGCTGCAGGTGCCCGACGTGGTGGACTGGTTCGGGTCGGCGCACTGGCGGTCGCGGTTGACCGACCAGTACGTGTACCGCGCCAGGTGGTGCGAGGTCGCGTAGTCGAGCACGGTCTGGAAGTCGGCCTGGCGGAAGTACTCGCCGGCGTCGCTGCGCCCGTTCATCAGCGAGACGCCCTCGTGGGCGTAGGCCGTGGCGCTGTCCCAGCCGAACGTGCTCATCAGGATGCCGTGGAACGCCTCGGCCGCGGCGGTCTGCGAGGACGCGCCGTTGAAGCCGCCGTCGAACGGCATGATCGAGTAGTTGTTCGGGGTGAAGCCGAGGCTCTTGGCGTTCTTGAGCATCTCGGTGCCGAACCAGCCCGTGCCCGCCGCCGTGCCGGCCGTGGTCACGGAGACGTACAGGCCGGGGTTGTCCCGCTGCAGGATCTGCGCGGCGCCGAGCTCGTTGTTCACGGCCGCGGCGTTCTCGTACTCCGGCTCCTCGAGGTCGAAGTCGATCGCCTTGAGGGAGTACTTGGTGACCACCTGCTGGTAGGCGGCGGCGGTCGCGGCCGGGGTGCCGCAGGTCTGGCCGAGCTTGGTGCCGCCGTACCCGCCGATGGAGACGCTCACGTCGCCGCCGGCGGCCCGGATGCGCGAGATGAGCGCCGCGGCCTCGGTGTCGGAGGAGACGGCCCGGGTGCCGTCCCACGTGGGCGTGCAGCCGCCGCCGTTGGGGGCGAGGATGAACGCCAGCTGGAAGGCCTTCTGCCCGGTCGCGTTCATGACCGCGACGGCGTCGGGCGGGCTGTTGTCGAACGGCATCAGGTACGGCGCCGAGGCGTACCAGTTGCTGGTCAACGCGGCACTGGCGGACTGCGCGTTGATCACGCCGAGGGTCGTCGCACCCAGGGTGGCGGCGGCGGTCAACGCGAGGGGGATCAGGGTTTTGCGTTTCATGGACCCCTCCACGAGCACTACGGACGTGACGCTAACTGTAAACAAAGTTAAGCGTTGTGGAGGGAACGTACAACGTTGTCGATGCCTCCGCAAGTGCTCTTAAGGTCCTTAACAGTTTGAATATTCTCTATGCCTCGCGACGGCCCCCTTCCGGCATCCCGAAGGGCGGCGCACCGCGGCGTGCCTACGCCCGGCCCCGCGCGAGCGCGTCGACGCGGCGCAGCGCGTCCGGCATCCGGAAGGGGCCGCACATCCCGGTCACGAAGGCGGCCGCGTCGGCCGGCGGCAGGCCGGTCGCGGTGACGTACAGCGGCTTCGACGCCCCGCCGCGCAGCACCGGCACCGCGTGGGTCGCGGTGTGGAAGGACGTCTTGGCCACGCCGATCACCGGGATGCCCAGGGCCTCGTGCACGTGGGCGCCGAGCCCGGGCCGCCCGTCGGGGTCGAGGTCCACGTAGCCGTCGACGATCAGCAGCTCGACGGGGTCGACGCCGGCCAGGACGGCCCGGATCGCCGGGAGCTCGCGCCGGTAGAACTGCCCGGGGACGTACGCCTCGACCTCGTCCAGCCACGCGACGCGCTCGGTCTCGACCGCGAACCCGGGCAGGGAGCCGGCCACGAGCGCGGCCCGGCCGCCGCCCGAGTCGGGGTAGTCCACGTCGACGGCGCCGCTGCGAATCATGGGGTCAAACTAGCCCGAGCCGCCGCGCGGCCGCCGCGGCCTGGGTGCGCGAACTCGCCGACAGCTTGGCCAGGATCGCCGAGACGTGGTGCTGCACCGTCTTCTCGGACAGCGTCAGGGCCGCGGCGATCTCGGCGTTGGAGCGCCCGTCGGCGAGCAGCCGCAGCACCTCGGCCTGCCGGCCGGTCAGCCCGGCGGCGTTCGCGGCGGTCGCCGGCCGGGGCCCGCGCGGCACCCCGCTCACCCCGCGCCGGCGCAGGTCCGACCGCAGCCACGCGGCCGCGCGCCCGGCCCCGAGCGCGTCCAGCGCGGCGAGCGCCTCCCCGGCCGCGGCCGCGTCCCCGAGCCCCAGCGCGTGCACCCGCGCGAGGTGCCGCCCGGCGCGCGCGAAGCCGTCCGCCGCCGCCCGCCAGTCCACATCGGACGGTGCACCGGTCGCCCGCAGCAGAGCGAAGGCCAATTCCCGGGTGTACCTGCGGTGCCCGACCGACTCCGCCAGCTCGAGCCCCCGCCGGGCCTCGGCCGCGGCGCGCCCGGCCTCGCCGAGGTGGAGGAAGTGCTCGGCGCGGGCGATCGCGACCGGCCCGATGCGCTGCAGCTCCTCGGTCGCGAGCGCCTCGCGCAGGGCCGTGTCCAGGGTCGCCCCCGCCTCCGGCTCGCCCCGCGCGGACTGCACCCGGCCCCGCGCCACGAGGGCGGGCAGCGGCCCGACCCCGCCCCGGCTCGGGTACGCCAGCGACTCCTCGGCGTCGGCCAGCGCCGCCTCCCACTCGCCCGCCTCGACCCGCACGGCCGCGCGGACGCCGAGCAGGTACTGCCGGTAGCCCCCGAGATCGCGCGCGTCGGCGTAGGCGAACGCGAGCTCGATCGCGGCCAGGGTCGCGGCGAGGTCGTCGCCGGTCCACAGGTCCGTGGCGGCCCGGTTGACCAGGGCCCGGGCCGCGTGGTCGGCGAGCCCGGCCGCGTCCGCGCGCTCGTGCAGCCGCACCAGCTCGGCCGCCGCCCCCGGCTCGCCGCGCACCAGCCGGGCGGTGGCGACGTTGATGCCGGCGTGCACGGCGGTCTCGCGGTCGCCGAGGCGCTCGGCCAGCTCCGCCGCGCGGGTGCCCCACGCGACGGCCGGCTCGACCTCGTAGGCGAGCATGTGCAGCTGGGCGCGGGTGCTCAGGGCCATCGCGAGCTCGCGCCCGGGCGGGCCCTGGCTGAGCGTCGCCACCGCGTCCTCGACCGCGCGCCGGGCCAGGGCCGTGTCGCCGCTCCACCAGGCCAGGCGCGAGATCCAGCGCTCGTTCGCCCCGGCGTTCTCCCAGTCGCCGGCCGCGCGCCGCCGCCCGGCCGCCCGCCGGCGCGCGTCGAGGGCCTCGGCGGGCAGGCCGGCCAGGTACGCCTGGAACGCGTAGGCCTCCAGGGCCTCCACCCCGGCGTCGAGGTCCACGACGGCCCGGTAGTGCGCCGCGGCCTCACGATGTGCGCCCTGGGTGGCGGCGGATTCGGCGGCGATCAGGCAGTACCGCCGCAGCAGTTCCGGCTCTTCACAGTGTCTGGCGTGATGGGCCAGGCGGGCCGGATCGACCCCGGGGCGCGCCTCGAGGCGCTCGACCGCCCGCCGGTGCAGCGCGCGGCGGCGGCCCGGCGGCAGCGCGTCCTCGACGGCCCGGCGCAGCAGCTCGTGGCGGAACCCGGCCCCGCCGTCCGCCGCGACCAGCACGCCCGCGGCCACGCAGCGGTCCACGAGCGCCCACTCGGCGTCGTCGGCCCCGTCGAGGCGCTGCATGACGGCCGCGAGCTCGGCGAGGTCCCGTGCGGGGGCCGGCAGCCGCTCGATCCTGGTCAGGATCAGGTGTCGTACGGCACCCGCCGGCTCCTCGCTCAGCGCCTCGGTCACGAGCAGCGGATTGCCGCCGGTGAGCTCGTAGACGGTCGCCGGGTCGCGCCCGGCCCGCCCGGCCTGCTCGGCGACGCACGCGCGGGACAGCCGGGGCAGCGGCACCCGGCGCACGACGTCGCGCGGGAAGGCGGCCAGGGTCGCGTGCAGCGGGTGGCCGGGGGTCTCGTCGTCGCGGTAGGTGAGCACGAGCCGCGCCCGCAGCCGCTCGATCCGCCGCGCGAGCAGGACGAGCAGGTCGAGCGAGGCGGCGTCGGCCCAGTGCAGGTCCTCGATCACGATGACCGGCCGCCGCCCGGGGTGTTCGAGCGCGTCCAGCAGGGCGGGCAGCGGCGGCCGCTGGGCGTCCAGGGCCGCGGCGAGGGCGCCGCCGGCCCGGCGGGCGATGTCGTGCCACGGGCCGAGGGCGCGCGGGGTGACCAGGGGGTCGCAGGCGCCCAGCCACACCGGGTCGCGCACGGCGCCGGCGAAGGCCCGCACGAGGCTGGTCTTGCCGATGCCGGCCTCGCCCGCGACCAGCGCGATGCGCCCGTTGCCGAGGCCGCTCAACTCGTCGAGCGCCTCGGTCCGCTCCCACAGGGCCATGGCCGGCGGGACCGGTCAGGCCACGCGGCTGGTCGCCTGCGGCTTGTCGTCCCCCAAGGCCTCGGCCAGCGTGGTCAGGTCCAGCCCGAGCACCCGCGCGAGCGCCGCCACGGTGAAGAACGCCGGGGTCGCGATCGCCCCGCGCTCGATCTTCCGCAGGGTGTCGAGCGAGATCCCGGCCTCGAACGCGACGGCCGCCGCGCTGCGCGCCCCGCGCGCCTGCTGCAGCATTCTGCCCAGCACCAGCCCGCGGTGCCGCTCGTCATCGGTCAACGGGTTGCGCACCATGTAGACGATGATAATCCTGGTATTACAATATCCTTCATGGTGGTGCTGAAGAGTGCGGCGGAACTCGCGACGATGCGCGAGGCCGGCCGGGTGGTCGCCCAGATCCTGGCGGCCGTGAGCGCGGCCGCCAAGCCCGACGCGACCCTGCTGGAGCTGGACGACCTGGCCCGCGAGCTGCTGTCCGAGAAGGGCGCGAAGTCGTCGTTCCTGCACTACCACCCGTCGTTCGCGCCGATCCCCTACCCGGCGGTGCTGTGCCTGTCGGTCAACGACGCCATCGTGCACGGCATCCCCGACGCCCGCCGCCTGGAGGAGGGTGACCTGCTCTCCATCGACTTCGGCGCCCACATCGACGGCTACCACGGCGACTCCGCCGTGACGGTCGGCATCGGCCCGATCGACGAGGCCGCGCAGCGCCTGTCGGACGTGGGCCGGCAGGCCCTGGAGGCGGGCATCGCCGCCGCGGTGCCGGGCAACCGGCTGGGCGACATCTCCTACGCGGTGCAGAGCGTGTGCCGCGCCGCGAAGTACGGCATGCCGACGGGCTACGGCGGCCACGGCGTCGGCACCGCCATGCACGAGGACCCGCACGTGCCGAACGAGGGCCGCCCCGGCCGCGGCCTGACCCTGCGCCCCGGCCTGGCCCTGGCCATCGAGCCGATGGTGGTGGAGAGCGGCTCGGACCGCCATCGGCTGCAACGCGACGGCTGGACGGTCTCGACGGTCGACGGCTCCCGGGCCGCCCACTGGGAGCACACGATCGCCGTCACCGACGACGGCCCGGTGATCCTGACCGCCCCCTGACCCGCCCGGACCCAGCGAAACGGCCGGGGGCCCGCGCGGGGGGGCGGCCCGGGGGGGCGGTGGGGGGGGGAGTTTGGGGGGCCGGCCCACAGGCCCCGGCCCCCCGGGGGGGCGGGGGCCGCCCCTGACAAATGG
>NZ_JBEPEH010000085.1:0-15831 GCF_040300725.1 Dactylosporangium sp. NPDC000244 | reverse complement strand
GCCACACGACCACCGCCGCCACACGACCACCGCCGCCACACGACCACCGCCGCCACACGACCACCGCCGCCACACGACCACCGCCGCCACACGACCACCGCCGCCACACGACAAGTCGGGCGCTCCGCGCCGCGACTTGTCGGATTTTTCGCCCGACGGGGTATACCCCGGATCAGTGAGCACTGGTGATCAATCGTCCTTTGCTGTCCGCGCTTTGGACCACAGCATGACGATCCGCGACGACCGGCCGGTCCTCGTCCCCCGGACGAATGATCAGTGAGAATACCGCGCAACGGATTGACTACCACGGGAGTCGCACTTCGCGATCAGGTGCTGAGTTCGGTCCTCATTGCCGCACGCACGCGCCAGCGTGGTCACATCACCCCCGCGCGTCACGAAATCCACTACCCATGCCCGCACCAAGTTTGGAGTTCATGTCCAGTCATTTTGAGCCGTATCGGCAGATCGTGTCGCCCCGCGATGCCGATTTCAGCGTGCGCGTCGCCGCCTTCGACGATCTCCTTCGGCTGCAGCGAGAAGCCCAAGATGCCGGGCTGACGGCGAGATGGCGCTCACGCGAGGCCCGGCTGCGCCAAGTCGAGCCGGACACAACGGTGATCCTGGCTCCGGCTCTGCGCAACGGCCGTCACGAGGACCGGCCGGACTCCTACCGATGCCACATATGGTTCGTGCAACACTCCAACCGAACCTCGCGGACGGTCCCGCACTTCGATGTAGCGGAGGCTTCGCTGTCAGCCCTGCCAGAAGCAGGAGTATGGCGAGCCGTTGCGCGCACGGGGCTACCGACTACCGAACGTCACCGCCACCTTGCGCGGAATAGCTCAATGGGCAGGGCAGGCCGCACGATTCCAGGTTGAGCGCGGGCAGCGGCGGCGAGGCGGGCTGACCTTCGGACGGGACCGTCGCCGATATGTTCGCCATTTGCGCTGGGGCGTGGTCCGAGACGTCGTTTGGGTCGCATTCTGGGATAATTCTTGGCATGAGGCAGATGCAGTTGTTCAGTTCTCGGGAATTGGCTGCTATGCGGGATCGGACGAAGGCCAAAAATTGGTGGCCAGGGAAAGACGAATTCCGGAAGGAACAGCAACGGCGGCGAGACTGGGGGCTGGTGAGACGGCACGCGGAGAAGCTGCGCCGCGTCTCCGGGACCGCGACACCCGCGAACGAAGCAATGGTGCCAGCCCGGCCCAAGTCAGGCCCGCGCGTGTCAGCGCCACCCGCTCCGCCCACGCCCACGCCACGCCCGACCCACATGCCTGCACCGTTCGGGCCCGCGCCACGCGCGCTTCACACGCCCGCACCGCCCGCACCGCCCGCGCCCGCACCGCCCGCGCCCGCACCGCCCGCGCCCGCAGCGCCTACGCCGACCGCGCTCAAGCCGCCGACTCCAGCATTGCCCACACTGCCCACCCCGCCGAAGCCTGCGCCCGTGTCAACACCGCCCACGCCAGCCGCGCGGTCCTGGTCCGCCTCGGAGCCCGTCCCGCCCATGTTCGGCCGCGCCTACGCCTGCGCCCTCTTCGTCAGCGCCGCCCGCGCCCACGCGGTCCAGGACGTCAACTGCTACCGCACCGTCTGCCGGTCGAAGTCCTACCCAATGTACCCGGCCGGAAAATACCGACCGTCGCACGGGAGCGAACCTTTTCCCACCATCGAAACAATACGGGGCACAGCACCTTCGACGAACCCGTCGCCCAGGAGCGCGGGAATCCGCCGACTCGGCGAGCATAAACTGCACCCGATATGCGCGAGCAGTTGTGCGGGTGTCATGCCGACTGCGCGGGAGTGTACCGATCGTCGTGCGCAAGGATCAGCCCGGCCAGGCGCGCACCGACCGGCTGACGAAGCGGTCACCAACCCGGTCACAACGTCGCGCTCCCGAACGCGCCCACCGTGTGCGGTGACCAGGCCGGCGCCGACACACCGGCCGGGGTCGCGATCTCGCGGTGGGCCACGAGATCCCACGCGATGATCGGGTCGATCGTCCGGGCGATCGCGGCCACCGGCCGCCCATCGAGCACGTCGGCCGTGACCCCGCGCGGCGGCACGCGGTCGGAGAGCTCGACGGTCGAATCGCCGCCACGAGCAGCTCCGAGCACCGGACGTCGGCGACGGGGCCGCGGCGGCCGGCCGGTGCTGCGGTTCGGAGGCGACAACGCCGCGATGCCAGGCTGCGGGGCGTTCGGCTGCGACGGAGGACCATCGGGCCCGACGTACTGTTGGGCCAATGAGCGTGGTCCGGCGCGAGGCGCGGCGGCGGTGGGCGGTCGTCGCGGCGCTGGTCGGCGCGCTTGTCGCGGTGCCGCTCGTGGTCGCGTTCGCGCCGGTGACGGCCGAGCGCGTCGAGCCCGCGGTGCTGCGGGACCGGATCATGGTCGCGGCGCAGGGGCCCTATCAGGGATACGTCCAGAGTCGCGGCTCCATGGTGCTCCCCGACCTGCCGCAGCTGGCCGACACGGCCGCGCTGTTCAGCGGTACGACCAGTATGCGCGTCTGGCACGCCGGCCCGGACGCGTGGCGGGTCGCGGTGCTCGACCCGGTCGGCGAGAAGGACTGGTTCCGCACTCCCGAAGGGTCCTTCACCTGGGACTACGGCCGCAACCTGTGGACCGGGAGCGCCGGTGAGCCGGCGGCCCGACCGCCGCAGGCGTCCGACCTGGTGCCGCCCGAGCTCGCGCTGCGCCTGCTGCGCGACGCCGGGGCCGGGGCCAGGATCGCCGCGCTGGCGGACCGGCGCATCGCGGGAGTCGCGGCGGCCGGCATCCGGGTCACGGCGGCGGATCCGGACTCCACCATCGGCGCCGTCGACGTGTGGGCCGATCCGCGCACCGGGCTCGCCCTCGAGGTCGACGTGGGAGGGGCGCTCACGACGCGGTTCCTCGACGCCAGCGCGGCGCCGCCCGCCGAGGACGTCGTGCAGCCCCGCGCCTCCGGGTCGAGCGGGTTCGCCGCCGCCACCCAGTCCGAGATCGCCTCGTCGCTGAACTCGGTGGCCCGGGCGAACCTGCCGGGCTCGCTCGCCGGGCGCGCACGGGTGCCGGGGCCGTTGAGCGCGCTGGCGGTGTACGGCGACGGGCTCTCGCGGCTCGTCGTCGTCGCGGTGCCCGGGCGCCTCGGCGAGCGCACACTGAACGCTTTGCGCAACGCCGGCGGTACACCTATCGCGACCGGATATCTGCTGCGCTCCTCGGTGCTCACCCTCGCCGTCACCCGCTCCGGGCGGCGCACGTATCTGGTCGCCGGGTTCGTCACCGCGGACCTGATCACACGGGCCGCCGGGGAGCTGCGGTGATCCAGACCGTCACGCCGACCAAGACCTTCGCCGCCGGGGAGCCGCGGTGATCCAGACCGTCGCGCTGACCAAGACCTTCGGCCGCATCCGGGCCGTCGACGGCGTCGACCTCACGGTGCCGGAGGGGTCGCGGTTCGGGCTGCTCGGCCCCAACGGCTCCGGCAAGACCACGCTGATCCGGATGCTGCTCGGCCTCGTCTTCGCCACGAGCGGGGAGATCTCCATCATGGGCAAGCCGGTCCCGCGCCGGCTGCACGAGATCCTCCCGGACGTCGGCGCGCTGGTCGAGGGTCCGGCCGCGTACGGGCACCTGTCCGGCCGCGCGAACCTGCGCCTGATCGACGCGGCCGGCCCCTCGGTGCGCGCCACCCGCCGCCGGCGCGTCGAGGAGGCGCTGGAGCGGGCCGGGCTCGGCGGGGTCGACGGGCGGCCGGTGCGCGCGTACTCGCTCGGCATGCGCCAGCGGCTGGGGCTCGCCTCGGCCCTGCTGCGCACCCCGCGCCTGCTGATCCTGGACGAGCCGACGAACGGGCTCGACCCGCAGGGCATGCACGAGATCCGGGAGCTGCTGCTGGAGATCAGCGCGGCCGGCTGCACCCTGCTGCTGTCCAGTCATCTGCTCGCCGAGATCGAGCAGCTGTGCACCTGGGTCGGGATCATGGACCGCGGGCGGCTCGTCGGGCAGGACGAGCTGGCCGCGCTGCGGGTGCCGACGGGGCGGGTCGTGCTCGAGAGCCCCGACGCCGACCGGGTGGTCGCGCTGCTCGACGGGCGGGTCTCGGACCGCGACGGCGACCGGCTCGCCATCGCCCACCCGGACGCGGCCGCGCTCAATGCGCAGCTCGTGGCGGCCGGGCTGCGGGTGGCGCAGATCGGCGCCGAGCGGCGCACGCTGGAGCAGGTCGTGCTCGAGCGCACCCGGGCGGGCACGGACCGGATGGAGCGACGGTGATCCTCGTCGAACTGCGCAAGTTGTACCGCCGGCCGCGCACCCTGGTCAGCCTGGCGCTGCTGTGCGGGTTGCCGCTCGCGGTCGCGATCCTGCTGGCCACCACCCGGATCGGCACCGCGGCGGCCCAGGGTCCCGCGTTCCTCTCCGCGGTCCTGAGCAACGGCTCGCTGTTCCCCGCGGCCGCCCTGGCGATCGTGCTGCCGCTGTTCCTGCCGGTCTCGGTGGCGGTCATCGGCGGCGACGCGGTCGCGGGCGAGGCGGCCAGCGGCATGCTGCGCTACCTCGTGGCCCGCCCGGTGGGCCGGACCCGGCTGCTGCTGGCGAAGCTCGTCTCGACCATGGTGTACGTCCTGGGCGCGGTCGTGGCCGTCGTGCTGAGCGGGTACGTCATCGGCATGCTGCTCTTCCCCGCCCAGCCGGGCGCCGAGGTGGTGACGTCGGTGTCGGGACCGGCCCTGACCCCGCAGCAGGTGACGCTGCGCATCGGGGCCGCGACGCTGTACGTCGCCCTGTCGATGCTCGGCGTCGGCGCGATCGCCCTGTTCCTGTCGACGTTGAGCGACTCGTCGCTGGGCGCCACCCTGGGCGCGCTGGCCGCGCTGGTGGCGAGCCAGCTGTTCACGGCCCTGGACGCGGCGGCCGCGATCCGCCCGTACCTGCCCACGCGCTACTGGCTGGCCTGGATCGACTTCTTCCGCGAGCCGATCCTGTGGCGCGACATCGAGCGGGGCGTCGGCATCCAGGCCGTCTACGTCGCCGTCTTCCTGGGCCTGGCCTGGGCGAACTTCGCGACCAAGGACGTGACCAGCTAGCAGGGCGGGGCCGGCCCGATGGGCGCCGCGCCGATCGCGTCGAGCACGAGCCCGGTCACGTAGTCGTCGGTCGGCAGGTCCCCGTGCCCGACGTCCCGCCCCGGGCACGCCTGCTGGATGTCGACGTCCACGGCCCCGTCGAGCCGGGCCGAGTCCGGCGGAACGACGGTCTGGTCCTGCTCGGTCCAGATGCTCAGCCACTGCGGCGGGTTCGGCACGCTGGTGCCGAGCTGCCGCAGGAGCGTGCTGCCGGGCGCGAGCTGCTGGCAGGCGGCCGGGCACGCGCCGGGGAGCCCGGCGGCCCCGGCCGCCGCGAGCCGGGCCCCCTGGTGCGGCGAGCCGAGGGTGACGACGCGCCGCGCCTTGTGCACGCCGTCGTGCTGGCGCACCCAGAGCCGGGCGACGACTCCCCCGGCGGAGTACCCGATCACGTCGACGGAGGGCGCCCCGCGCAGGGCCCGCGCCGCGGCCGCGTCGAGCACGTCGGCCTGGGCCGCGAGGTCCCCCGTGCCACCGTCTGGCATCTCGACCACGGTGGCCGTCCGCCCCGTGGCCCGGATGGCCGCGGCGAGCCGGTCCACGCCGGCGGTCCCGCCGCCGAAGCCGGGCACGAGCAGCACCGGGCCGGGGACCGCCTGGTCCGGGATGCGCACCGGCTTCTCCCGCAGCACGGCGCGCAGCGCGAACCCCCCGGCGGCCAGCACCACGATCGCCGCGAGCACCGCGAACATCAGCCGCCGGCGAGGACTCATGCCCCATGTATAACGCGCCCTTGACACGGCTAGCTAATGCCATTAGCTTTTAGCTAACGCCATTAGCCAGAGCTTCTTGGAGATCGCGATGACCGAGTACCTGAACGTGGACGGCGGCACCCTGGCCTACGAGGTGACCGGCTCGGGCCCGCTGGTCGTGCTCGCCCACGGCATCGGCAACGACCGCGAGGCGTTCCGCTTCGTGACGCCCCTGCTGGTCGCGGCCGGCTACCGGGTGGCCGCCCTGGACCTGCGCGGCTGCGGCGAGTCGAGCGTGGGCTGGAAGTCCTGCACCAGGACCGACATCGCCGGCGACCTGATCGCCCTGATCACCCACCTCGGCGGCCCGGCCGTGCTGGTCGGCCACTCGATCTCCGGCGGCGCGGCCACGATCGCCGCCGCGAAGGCCCCCGCGCTGATCACCGCGGTGGTGGAGCTGGCCCCCTTCACGCGCAAGCTGAGCTACTCCCTGGGCGACTTCCGCGTCGCGCGCTACCGCCAGGGCGCGCTGAACCTGCTGGGCGCCGGCCTGTTCGGCAACATCGCCCGCTGGCGGCGCTACCTGGAGATCGCCTACCCCCAGCCCCGCCCCGCGGACTGGGACGCCAGCCTGGCGCACATCGAGTCGAAGCTGCGCGAGCCGGGCCGCATGAAGTCCTTCCAGCTGATGGGCCGCTCGACGCCGGCCGACGCCGCCGCCCAGCTCGGCAACGTCCGCTGCCCGGTTCTGATCATCGAGGGCGCCCAGGACCCGGACTGGGTGAACCCTCGCGCCGAGGGCGAGGCGATCGTCGCGGCGCTCCCGGCGGGCCTGGGGCGGCTGGAAATGATCGCCGGCGCCGGCCACTACCCGCACGTCCAGTTCCCCGAGCAGGTCGTCGCCGCGACGGTGTCGTTCCTGGCGACGGTACGGGCTTGACCCTCACGTAACGTGAGGCGCGAGGGTGGGCGCATGAGCGAGTACTACAACGCGTTCGAGATGAGCCCCGTGCCCGTCCCCGGCCCCGACGCGGTCGCGCCGGAGCCGTTCCGGGGCATCTACGGGATGCCCGCGTTCGCGACGATCCCCACCTGCGACCTGGCGGCCTCGGCGGACTTCTGGATCCGCGGGTTCGGGTTCATCGACCTGTTCAGCATCCCCGGCCGGCTCGTGCACCTGCGCCGGTGGGCGTTCCAGGACGTCCTCCTCGTCACGGCGGCGGAGGCACCGGCGGCGGGGGCTCCGGCGGCGGTACCGGCGATGAGCCTCAGCTTCGCGTGCGTGCTCGGCCAGCTCGACCCGCTCGTCGAGGCGTGTCGTGCGCTGCGCCCGGACTGCGTCGAGGGCCCGCGGGACACGCCCTGGAACACCCGCGACGTCGAGGTGATCACGCCCGAGCACGCCCGGGTCGTGTTCACGGCGGCGAAGCCCTTCGACCCGGACAGCCCGGAGGCGCGCAACCTCGCGGCCGTCGGGATCACCCCGCCGGGCGCCGGCCGCGGCGACAATGAGGGGCATGCCTGATGCCGCCGACGCCGACGGCCTGACCGTCGGCCAGGTCGCGACGCGGCTGGACGTGACCGTCCGCGCGCTGCACCACTGGGACGACATCGGCCTGGCCCGGCCGTCGCTGCGCACGACCGCCGGCTACCGGCTCTACACCGCCGCCGACCTGGAGCGCCTGCAACGCATCGTCGTCTACCGCGAGATCGGCCTCGGCCTGGACGGGATCCGGGCCGTCCTGGACGACCCGGCCGCAGACGTGCCGGGTGCCCTGCGGGCGCAGCGCACCCAGATCGCCGAGCGGATCGACCGCCTCCAGCGACTCAGCGCCGGGCTGGACCGGATGATCGACGCCCACGAGCGCGGCCTGCTGCTGACCACCGAGCAGCAGGCCGCGATCTTCGGCCCCGAGTGGAACCCGGACTGGCCGGCCCAGGCCCGGCAGCGCTACGCGGGCACGACGCAGTGGCGGCAGTACGCCGAACGCTCCACCGCCCGCACCCCGCAGGAGTGGCAGGCCGTCGCGGACGCCGTGGCCGACCTCGACCGTGCCCTCGGCGACGCGATGGACGCCGGTGTCGCACCCGGCAGCCCGGAGGCGAACCGGCTCGCCGAACGGCACCGCGAGGTGTTCGCCGCGTACTTCCCCCTCACCCGGCAGATGCAGGTCTGCCTCGCCCGCCGGTACGAGGCCGACCCGGACTTCGCCGCCCACTACGACGGCGTCCGCCCCGGCCTGGCCACGTGGTTCCGTCACATCGTCGACGCCGCCGCACGCGCCCACGGCATCGACCCCGACACCGCCACCTGGGAATAGCGTCCGGCCGCCGGCTAAGTTCGCCGGGCGGCCCGGGCGGCGGCGCGGCGGCCGTTCGCGCGGCGGGGCGGTCGTGGCGCCCGGGATCAGGTTCGTGGTGAGCAGCCGCCGGCCCTCGCCGTGCGCCACCTCGCCGGCGAGCTGGCCGATGAGCAGGTCCGCCGCGGTCGCGCCGGCCTCCGCCGAGCGCGCCGACACCGTGGCAGCGGTGCAGCCTGCCGCGTAGCGGCCAAGAAAAAGGCGTGGCTTCAGCCACGCTCGCTATGTCATCCTAGGACGCTAGGATGAGCCGATCCCGGAGCCGACCCAGAAACGGCGCATCGCTGGGTTCCACAACTTCCAGACGGTCGAGAGCCGCCAGGACCGCCCTTCGCTCTTCGGCGCCCAAGCGCCTGAGTTCGTCGGCGATCCGCGACGTCGCCTCTGCCTGAGCCCGCGCATCGATCAACGGCGGCTCCAGATCGAACAGCACACGACACGGCGCAAGGAGAACCGATACCAACCGGTCGCTGAGGTCACGGTGGTCCTGGACGGCCGAGTCCGCCGCGCGCTCGGCCACCGGCTCCGCCATGTGCCGGAGGGATTCGACAATGCCCGAACCGTCCACCTCCATGCCGTCCAGCGCGGTGCGGAACTCCCGAACCTCGCCCGCGTCCATCTGCCCCAGCTCAAATTCGACGTCCTCGATGGCCTGCAAGCGCGAATCCACGTCGATCTGCGACGCATCGAGCTCAAACAGCACCACCAACGCCAGCACCGCGGCACCCACCACCCGTCGCTCCACATCCATGTCGATGGCGTCAGGCGGGGCGGCGGTGTTCGGGGAGTTGGTTGAGCCACAGGGCCAGGGCCCGCGCGACCTCCTGGTCGAAGGCGGTCCGCGCCCGGTGCGCCGGGTCGCCGTCCTCGCCGGCGGCCAGCCGGCTGATGCGCGTGCGGGTCGCGGTCAGGCTGTTGGACAGGAACGCTTCGAACGTCGCCGGGTTCGCGGCGTCCACCGCCAGCATCCCGCGCACGTACAGGTCGTCGACGTCGGTGTCCGGGTCCACAGTGCACAGCCACGCGGCCTGGCGCCGGCGGCCCTCCGCGGTCAGCCAGCACGGCAGGCGGTTGCCGCTGCCGTGACGCAGTGTCGTGGGAGCCTCCACGCGCAGCAGACCGGCCCGCTCCAGGCGGGTCACGCTGATCATCACGCGGCTCAGGTCGACGCGGCGGGCCGAGCCGAAGATCGCCGAGTGGCGGTGCCACAGGTCGTAGGCGCTGCTCGGGCCCTCCGCCAGCAGTACCAGGACGACATCGTCCAGTACCACCGTCATGAGGACCTCCGCCGAGAACTTCTACAGTCGTGTAGAAGTTAGCAGTCCGGCTCCTCGTTCAGCAGGTCCCGCAGCAGGCGCTCGTCCTGCTCCGACAGGCGGCTCACGAAGCGGCGCAGCACCGAGGCGCGGTCGGACTGGGCCGAGAGCAGGCGGTTGATGCGATCCGCGACGAGCCCGGCCGGGTCGCTGAGCGCGCCGTACCGGTACGCCCGCCCGGCACGCTCCCGGGTCACCGCCCCGCGCTCGTGCAGCCGGGTCAGCGTCGTGACGACCGCACTGTAGGACAGGCCGCCCGCGGGATCGACGCGGTCCCGGACCTCCCCCGGGGTGAGCGGAGCACCGGCCGAGCCGAGTACCGTCAGGATCTCGGCCTCGAGCTGGCCGGGCCGCCGCCTCGGTCGCGCCTCGTCTGGGGTCACGGGCACGACTGTAGCGGGAAGGGTGCGCCGCAATCATGTTCGACCATTTCGTCTGGTCCGTCCTCGCCGTCCCGCCGCTGCTCGTCATCGCCGTCCGGCTGCTCGCCGACCGCCTCGCCCCGGGTGCCGCGGCACGGGCCGTGGCCTGGTCGGCCGCCGCGGCCGCGATCGGCAGCACGGTCAACCTGGCGCTGTTCGCGGCGCACGCCGCGGCCGAGGTGCCGTTCGTCGGCCGGGCCCTGGGCTGGTCCACGCGGATCGTCGCGCGCGACACGGCGTCGGAGCCCTGGGTGCCGTGGCTCAGCATCGGGCTGCTCGCGGCCGCCGCCGGGTCGGTGTCGTACCGCTGGATGCGCCAGCGCCGCCTCCTGCGCCTGCTGCCGTCCGGCCCGGCCGAGCCCGTGGTCATGGTCCCCGACGCGACCGCGGGCGCGTTCGCGGTCCCCGGCCGCCCGGGGCACGTCGTGGTCACGACCGGGATGCGGGACCTGCTCACCGACCGGCAGTTCGAGGCACTTCTCGCTCACGAGCGCGCCCACCTCGCCGAGCGCCACCACCGCCTCGTGCGCATGACGGAGCTCGCCGTCGCCGCGCACCCGGCGCTGTGGTGGGTCGGCCGCCACGTCGACTACCTCGTCGAGCGGGCCGCGGACGAGCGGGCCGCGGCCGCGCTGGGCGATCGCCGTACCGTCGCCCACGCCATCGGCACCGCCGCGCTCGCCGGCACCGCGCCGCACCCGGCGGGCCTGCACGCGGCGAGCGTCGGCGGCGTCGTGCCCCGCCGGGTGAGCCACCTGCTGCGCCCCCACCCCGCCGTCCTGCCGCGGGTCCTGGCCGTGATCCCGGTCCTGGTCGGCCTCTCGTCCCTCGTCTGGACCGGCGAGGCCGCCCTCGACCTGATCCAGCTCTTCGCCGCGGCCGCGCGGTAAGCCGTGCACGTCCTTGCGATCGACCAGGGCACGTCCGGCACCAAGGCGGTGGTGACGGACGCCGCCGGGCGGGTGCTCGCGACCGCCGAGGAGGAGCTGCGGCCCGTCTACCTCGACGGCGGCGGCGTCGAGGTCGACCCGCACGCGCTGCTGCGCTCCGTGCTCGACGCCGGGCGGAGGGCCGCGGCCGAGGCCGGGGTCCCCCTGGACGCGGTGGCGCTGGCCAACCAGGGCGAGACCGTGCTGGCCTGGGACCGGGCCACCGGCGAGCCGCTCGGCCCCGCCGTCGTCTGGCAGGACCGCCGCGCCGAGGCGATCTGCGCCGCCCGCGCCGGCGCCGCGCCGCGCGTCGCCGAGCTGACCGGCCTCGTGCTCGACCCGTACTTCTCGGCCCCGAAGATGCGCTGGCTGCGCGAGCACCGCACCGCCGATGGCGTCGTCACCACCACCGACACCTGGCTCGTCCACCGGCTCTGCGGCGCGTTCGTCACCGACGCGTCCACCGCGAGCCGCTCCCTGCTGCTCGACCTCGACCGGGTCGCGTGGAGCGGGGAGCTGCTCGACCTCTTCGGCCTCGGCGGCGAGGAGCTGCCCGAGATCGTGCCGAGCGACCGGATCGTCGGCACCACCACGGCGTTCGGCGGCGAGGTCCCCGTCACCGGCCTCGTCGTCGACCAGCAGGCCGCGCTGCTGGCCGAGGCGTGCCTGGAGCCCGGCACCGCCAAGTGCACCTACGGCACCGGCGCGTTCCTGCTGGCCCAGCTCGGGGCGAGCGCCGCGCGCTCGCGGCAGGGCCTGGCCACGTCGGTCGCCTGGCGGCTGCGGGACACCACCGCGTACTGCGCCGACGGCCAGGTCTACACCGCCGCCTCCGCCGTGCGCTGGCTCGCCGACCTCGGCCTGATCCGCGGCGCCGGCGAGCTCGACGCGGTCGCGGCCCCCGACGGCGGCGGCGTGCTCTGCGTGCCCGCGCTGGCCGGCCTGGCCGCGCCGTGGTGGAGCGCGTCCGCGACGGCCTCGCTCACCGGTATGACGCTGAGCACCGGCCGGGGCCACCTGGTGCGCGCGGTGCTGGAGGGCGTCGCCGCCCAGGTCGCCGCGCTCGTCGCGCTCACCGGCGACGACCTCGGCACCCCGCTGACCCGGCTGCGCGTTGACGGCGGCCTCACCCGGTCCCGCGTGCTCATGCAGGCCCAGGCCGACCTCGCGCAGCTGCCGATCGAGGTGTACCCGTCCCCGCACGCGACCGCCCTGGGCGCCGCCGCCTGCGCCCGCCTCGCCCTGGACCCCGGACTGTCCATCGTGGACGCGACCGGCGGCTGGCGCCCCGCGGCCACGTTCGAGCCCGCGTGGCCCCCGGAGCGGGCCGCCGAGCACCTGGCCCGCTGGCACGCCGAGGCCGCGAGGGCCGCGGCATGACCGGCCCGCGCACCTTCGACGTCGCCGTCATCGGGGCGGGCCTCGTCGGCTCCGCGATCGCCCGGCGCTTCGGGGCCACGCGCCTGTCGACGGTCCTCATCGAGGCCCGCGACGACGTCGGCGACGGCACGAGCAAGGCCAACACCGCGATCCTGCACACCGGCTTCGACGCGAAACCGGGCACGCTCGAGGCGCGCCTGGTCGCCCGCGGCTACCACCTGCTCGGCGACTACGCCGCGGCGACCGGCATCCCCGTGGAGCGCACCGGCGCGCTGCTGGTCGCGTGGGACGACGAGCAGCTCGCGGCCCTGCCCGGCCTGCGGGACAAGGCCCGGCGCAACGGCTACGCCGAGTGCTCGATCGTCGATTCCCGGCAGGTGTACCACCAGGTGCCCGACCTGGCCCCCGGCGCCCTCGGCGGCCTCACGGTGCCGGGCGAGTCGATCACCTGCACGTGGACGACGAACCTGGCCCTCGCGACCGAGGCGGTGCGGCGCGGCGTCACCCTGCTGCGCGGCCACCGCGTCACCGCCGTGCGCGACGACGGCACGCGCACCTGGCTGAGCACCGCACACGGCGACATCGGGGCGCGCTGGGTCGTCAACGCGGCCGGGCTCGGCTCCGACGCCGTCGACCGGCTCTTCGGCCACGAACGGTTCACCGTCACGCCCCGCCGCGGCGAGCTGCTCGTGTTCGACAAGCTCGCCCGGCCCAAGGCGCCGAGGATCGTCCTGCCCGTGCCGTCCAAGGTGGGCAAGGGCGTGCTCATCAGCCCGACGATCTACGGCAACGTGATGCTCGGCCCGACCGCCGAGGACCTCGGGGACCGGGCCGCCACCGGCACCTCCGAGGCCGGGTTCGCGTTCCTGCGCGAGAAGGGCGCCGCGCTCATGCCGTCGCTGCTCGACGAGGAGGTCACGGCCGCCTACGCGGGCCTGCGCGCCGCGATCGACGCCGACGACTACCTGATCGACGTGGACGAGTCCCGCCGGTACGTGCTCGCCGGCGGCATCCGCTCGACCGGCCTCACCGCGTGCCTGGCCATCGCCGAGCACGTCGCGTCCCTCGTGGACGGGGTGCTGGACCTGGCCGAGCGCCCCGGCCTGCCGCCCCCGCCCCGGATGCCGAACCTGGGCGAGGCGGGCCCGCGGCCCTACCAGGACGCCGCGGCGATCGCGGCCGACCCGGAGTACGGCCGGATCGTGTGCTTCTGCGAGCGGGTGACGCGGGGCGAGATCCGCGACGCCTTCGCCTCGCCGATCCCGCCGTCCACCGTGGACGGTCTGCGGCGCCGGACCCGCGCGATGAACGGCCGCTGCCAGGGGTTCTACTGCGGTGCCGAGGTCGCGGCCCTGGCCGAGTCGGGCGGGAGGCCGCGGTGAGCGAGCACGTGCGCGTCGCGATCGTCGGGGGCGGGCCCGCCGGGCTCGCGGCGGCCGCGGCCCTGGCCGGGCGCGTGGACGGCACGGTGCTCGTGCTCGAGCGGGAGGCCGCGCCCGGGGGGATTGCGCGGCACAGCGCGCACAGCGGGTACGGCATCCGGGATCTGCACCGGGTCCTCAGTGGACCGTCCTATGCGGACCGTCTCGCGGGGCGGGCCGCGGCGGCCGGGGCGGTGCTGGAGACCGAGGCGATGGTGACCGGCTGGGCGGGCGACCGCGCGCTCGAGGTGACCTCGCCGCGCGGGCGGCGCACGGTGAGCGCCGACGCGATCGTGCTCGCCACCGGCGCCCGCGAGCGGCCCCGCCCCGCGCGGGGAATCCCCGGTGACCGGCCGGCCGGCGTCTACACCACCGGGCAGCTCCAGCAGCTCGTGCACCTGCACCACCGGGCCGTCGGCCGCCGTGCGGTCGTCGTCGGGGCCGAGCTCGTGAGCTGGTCGGCGGTGCTCACCCTGCGCGCGGCCGGCTGCCGGACGGTCCTGCTCACCACCGAGCTGCCCCGGCCCGAGCTGCGGCTGCCGCTACGCCCGGTGCGCACCCGCACGCGTGTGGCCGCCATCCACGGGCACGGCCGGGTGTCCACTGTGGAGCTGGAGGATCTGCGCACCGGGCGCCGCGAGCGCGTCGAGTGCGACACCGTCGTGCTCACCGGCGACTGGATCCCCGACCACGAGCTGGCCCGCGCGGCCGGGCTCGCGCTCGACCCGGCGACGCTCGGCCCCCGCGTCGACGCCGCCCTGCGCACGAGCCGCCCCGGCGTCTTCGCGGCCGGCAACCTGCTGCACCCGGTCGACACCGCCGACGTCGCCGCGCTCGACGGCCGCCACGTCGCCGCCGCCGTGCTGCGGCACCTGGCCGGCGCCGGGCGGCCCGCGAGCGCGGGCGTCGAACTGGTCGCCGAGCCGCCGCTGCACTGGGTGGCCCCGCAGCTCATCCACCCGGGCGGCCCGCCGCCGGCCCGGGACCGGCTGCTGCTGTGGACCACCGAGCACCGCCGCCTGCCCCGCGTCACCGCCACGCAGGACGGCCGCCGGCTCGGCTCGCGGCGCCTGCCGTGGCCGGCCGCCCCCGGGCGCGTGTTCCGGGTGCCGTACGCGCTGGTCCGGCCCGCCGACCCGAACGGCGGCCCGGTCCATCTCACGCTCGGCTCATGACTGCCGCAGCCCGCCCGCGACGCGTAAGATCCCGCACCGGTGGAGCAGACTGGAATGATCGGCTGGCTCGACGCTGTCTGGGCGAGCACGCATCTCGTGCAGATCGTCGAGGGCGGTGAGGCGGCCGGTCCGCTGCCCGGGCGTGCGGTGCTGGCCGAGCTGGGCGAGCCCCCGGCGCTCGGCGCGCTCCGGGCGCTGACGACGACCGGCCGGTTCACCGGCGACATCTGCCGCTGTCACGGCCACACGACCGTCGTGCTGCGCGGCACCGCAGGCGAGGCCCTGGCCTCGGCCAGCCTGCACGCCTACGGTTCGGTCAGCTGGGAGCGGTCGCGATTCCGCAACGACCTCGAGGTGGATGACGCCGCGGGGCTGCATCTGCTGCTCGCCGCGCAGGGCGTACGCGGGCAGGTCCAGCAGTTCCTGTCCCCGCTGATGGATCTGCTGCGCCGGCACGAGACCGATCGGCGGCCGCAGTTTCGTCCCGCGGGCAAGGCCGGCCGCCGGTACCTTGCCGAGCGCCGGGTCCCCGTCGAGCTGCACGCGACGCTGGGCCGCCTGACCGGCCAGCAGGCGGGCGAGCTGGCCGAGCCGCAGATCCGCGACCTGCGTCGGCTGCTCGCCGCCGCGACACCGTCACCGGCCGAGCGAGCGGCGGCCCTGTTGTCCTGGCTCGGCCGGCTGACGGTCCCGGCGGAGGCGTACTGGGGCGAAGGCGCACTGGTGCGGCAGTTGCTCGCCGACATCGCCGCGCCGGACATCGCGGCCGCCGCGGCGGCCGTGCGGACCGGCCCCGTCGCGATGGGCGTGGTCAACCTGCTCATGACGACCGGCGAGGATCCGGTCCTCGCCGCGGCCGTCGCACCGACCCTGCGCCGGCTGTTCCCACCGCCCCCGGCCTAGGGCGCTGTCCTCCTAGCCCAGCTCCTTGAGCAGGTAGAACGCGGTGTCGCTGCCGTACTCGGCGAGGGCGGCCCGCAGCGCCGCCCGGTAGGCGTCCCGCTCGTCCTCGGTACGCTG
>NZ_JBEPEH010000084.1:0-16242 GCF_040300725.1 Dactylosporangium sp. NPDC000244 | reverse complement strand
GCCGCTGCCTACCCGCGCCGCCGTGGCCGTCGCCGTCGCGGCCGCGCGCGCCGCCGGCCTGCTCACCGGCGCGCTGCCCCGCGAGCGCCTCGGCGTCGTCGTCGCCGGGCACAACCTCACCGGCCGCTACGCGCAGCAGGTGGCGGCCACCCTCGGCCGTGCCCCGGCCCGCGTCCCGGGCCGGGCCGCGCTGCGGCTGCTCGACACCGATCACCTCGGCGTGCTCAGCCACGTGCTCGACGCGGCAGGGGAGGGCTGCCAGGTCGGTGCCGCCTCGGCCAGCGGCAATGTCGGCATCGTCACCGGCGCCCGTCTGGTGGCCGTCGGCGCCGTGGAGGCCTGCGTCGTCGTCGGCGCCCTGGCCGACCTCACCTCGGCCGAGACGCAGGCGCTGTTCAACCTCGGCGCGATGGCGGACGAGCCGTGCCGGCCATTCGACGCCGGGCATCGAGGTTTCGTACCAGGCCAGGGATGCGCCGCCCTCGTGCTGGAGCACCGCGACTCGGCCCGCGCGCGCGGCGCCACCGTGCAGGCCACCATCGTCGGCACCGCCGTGTGCCTCGACGCCAACAGCGGCCCCGACCCCGACGAGCACGGCGAGGCCCGCGCCATGACGGCCGCCCTCGCCGCGGCCGGCCGCACCCCCGGCGACGTCGGCTACGTCAACGCCCACGGCACCGGCTCCCCGCTCGGCGACCGCACCGAGGCGGCCGCCCTGTGCCGCGTTTTCGGCACCGGCCCGGACCGTCCCTGGGTCAACGCGACCAAGGCCCTCACCGGCCACTGCCTCTATGCCGCCGGGGTGGTGGAGGCCGTCGCGACCATCGCACAGCTGCGCGGCGGCTTTCTCCACCCCAA
This sequence comes from Dactylosporangium sp. NPDC000244, assembly GCF_040300725.1. Classification (NCBI taxonomy): domain Bacteria; kingdom Bacillati; phylum Actinomycetota; class Actinomycetes; order Micromonosporales; family Micromonosporaceae; genus Dactylosporangium; species Dactylosporangium sp. NPDC000244. Next base: position 15,384 of record NZ_JBEPEH010000084.1, on the reverse strand, counting down.
CCCGCGCCTGACCCGCCCCATCGAGCCCGCCCTGCGACTCGTGGGCGCCGAACCGGTCGCCGCCCGCCCCGTCCTGGCGCTGTCCAACGGCTTCGGCTTCGGCGGCATCAACACCAGCATCGCCATCGCGGCCGAACCCGGGAGCCCGGCATGACGTCCCTGCAGCTCGGCACCGCCTGGATCGGCGGCCCGGCCGACGAGACCGGCGCACCCCTGCGGCTGTTCTGCTTCGCCCACGCCGGCGGCGGCGCCACCGCCTACCGCACCTGGCGCGAGCCGCTGCTGCCGCACGTCGCCCTCGCCCCGGTCCAGCTGCCCGGCCGCGAGTCCCGGCTGCGCGAACGCCCGGTGCGCAGCATGGACAACCTCATCGCGCCGCTCTGCGACGGCCTGCTGCCCATGCTGGACCGGCCCTTCGCCGTCTTCGGCCACAGCATGGGCGCCGCGATCGCCTTCGAGGTCGCCCACGAGCTCGCCCGCCGCGGCTGGGGCGCACCCGTCCGGCTCTTCGTCTCCGGCCGCCGCCCGCCGCACCTGCCCGCACGCCGGCCGCCGCTGCACCGCCTGCGCGACGAGCAGTTCGTGCCCGCGGTCAGCTCCCTCAACGGCATCCCCCGCGAGGTGCTCGACGCCCCGGACATCATGGCCCTGGTCCTGCCGACGCTGCGCGCCGACTTCGAGCTGAACGAGACGTACTGCCCGCGCCGCACGGACCTGCTGCGGTGCCCGGTGACCGCCCTGACCGGCGACGCCGACCCGGAGGTGACCGCTGACGAGATGGCCGCCTGGCGCGACACGACCCGCTCCTCCTTCGACCTGCACGTCTTCCCGGGCGACCACTTCTACCTCAGACCGGCCCGGGACGCGGTGCTCGCGACCGTCCTGGATCGTCTCGGCGGCACCTGACACATCGCGCTCGGCCGCGCCGTTGCGGCTCGGCCCGGGATACTTGCACATAGCAACATATTCATATGACATGTACGATGTCCGCTCGCCCGTGATCGGCGATTGCGCAGCCCGGGCGGGCTGCCCGGCGCTGCACATGTCGTGGAATCGTCATCGAATCGCCGGAGAAGCGTCATGGGCCGAGAGTGACGATGGATCGGGAGGTTCGGATGACGGTGTTGCATGAGTCCGATGGCGTCGACTTCCGGCTGGTGTGCGACGGTTGCGGCACGGCCGTGGAGCGTCTCGGCGCCAACTTGCACAACTGGGATCTGGCGTGGAGCTTCGTGAAGCGGCACGGCTGGATCGGTGACCGGTCCCGGCGGGGGCCGCACGGGTGCCCGCGATGCACGGCGCGCGCCGCGACCGCGCCCGACGGGTGACGGTGCTCCGGCGGGCGGCCGATTGTCACGGGAACGTCATGCCCCGCAACGATGTGGGCATGACGGGCGTCCGGGATAATTGCACTATGCACATGATTGTTCGGGTGGCCCGATGACCGCGCTGCTCAGCCGGGACGGCGCCGACTTCAGTCTGGTGTGCGACTCCTGCGGCTGGGTGATCGGCAATCTCGCGGCGTCGGCGGGCGACTGGCGCGGGGCCTGGAGCCTCTTCACGCTGGACGGATGGTGCGGCAGTGAGCTGGCGGTCGGGCCGCACGGCTGCGGCCGGTGCGGGCCGCCGACGTCGCTCGACGGCATCGTGGCCCGATCGCTGGACGCCCCCTCGGTCGTGCCGGCCGGACGGTCCGGCCCGCGGATGGTGCTGCAGCTGCTGCCGGACGTCCGCGCGATCGAACTGCGCGGCGAGCTCATGTGCACCGACGACGCGCGGCTCTGGGACATGCTGAGCGGCGACCCCGGCCCGTTCACGCATCTGCTGGTCGACGTCAGCCGGGTCGGGCGGCTGAGCTCCGCGACCGTGGACGTGCTCGTCCGCGCGGCGCAGCGCGCGTCCGCGGCCGGGGGTCGCGCGTGTCTGGTCGGCGCCGGTCCGGTCGTGGCCGGTGCGCTGCGGATGCTGTGCCTGGATCGCGTCCTGCCCATGCAGGCCGAGCGGGCGGCGGCGCTGGAGTGGCTGCGCTCGGGCCGACCGGTGGCGTGCTGAGCTGAACCGGCGCCGCGCGGGCGCCTCGAAGCTCCACCCGCGGTCGTGCGCGCCGCCGTGCGGGCGCGGGATGCCCGGCCGGCCGTCGTGGAGCATGGCCAGCACGCGGTCGTGGTCCGCCAGTGCACGTCCTGGCGCACACGGCCGCCACGAGTGCCGCGATTAGCTGCCTACTACAATGATTGCACTATGCAGCTATTATTGCGCGTGCCACGCGAGCGGCACCTGGTGTTGTGGGACCGGCTGCGGGGCGGCTCGGCCGGTCTGCTCTTCCTCGCCGTCGGCATCGGGGCCGGGGCGAGCCTGGGCGCGGTCGGCTTCCGCTGGCTCGTATCCGCCGCCACCGAGCTGTTCAGCGGCGCGTCCGACTACACCGCCCACCCGGGTGCCGCGCACCCGTTGCTGCCGTGGGCGGGCCGGTGGTTCGTGGTAGCGGCGCCAGTGGTGGCCGGGCTGCTGTACGGGCCGCTCATCCATCTCGGCGCCCGCGAGGCCCGGGGCCACGGGGTGCCGGAGGTCATGTACGCCGTCACCGCCCGCGGAGGCCGGATTCGCCCGCGGGTCGCGATCGTGAAGTCCGTCGCGAGCGCCCTGTGCATAGGCGGCGGCGGCTCGGTCGGCCGCGAAGGGCCGATCGTGCAGGTCGGCTCGGCGCTCGCCTCGGCCGCGGGGCAGGCGCTGCGGCTGCCGGACTCCCGGCTGCGCCTGCTCGTCGGGGCCGGCGCGGCCGGTGCCGTGTCGGCGACCTTCAACGCGCCGATCGCCGCGGTCTTCTTCTCCCTCGAGCTGATCCTCGCCGACTTCGCCGTCGAGTCGTTCGCCGCGGTCGTGCTGGCCTCGGTGACGTCGAGCGCTATCAGCCGGGCGCTGCTCGGCGACCACCCGTTCCTGGCGCTGCCGGCCTTCCACGTGGTCTCGCCGGTGGAGTACCTGTGGTATGCGGGACTCGGTCTGGTCGCGGCCATCGTCGGGGTCGGGTTCAGCCGGGTGCTGTACCTGGTCGAGGACGTCTGTGACCGCTGCTGGCGCGGGCCGGAGTGGCTGCGGCCGGCGGCCGGGGGCCTTCTGCTGGGAGGCGTCCTGCTCCTGCTGCCGGAGCTGTACGGGGTGGGGTATCCGGTCCTGGACCGCGCCGTCGCGGGCGGCTACCCGCTGCTGTTGCTGCTCCTGCTGCTGGTCGGCAAGATGCTGGCCGCGAGCCTGACGATCGGCATCGGCGGATCCGGGGGCGTCTTCGGCCCCACGCTGTTCATCGGCGCGATGCTCGGCGCCGCGGCCGGTGACGTCGCCCACGCCGTGATGCCCGGCCTGACCGCTCCGCCGGGCGCCTACGCGCTGGTCGGCATGGGCGCGGTGTTCGCCGGTGCGGCCCGCACGCCGATCACCGCGGTGGTCATGATCTTCGAGCTGACGGGTGAGTACTCGGTCGTGCTGCCGCTGATGGTCGCCGTCGCCCTGGCCGCCGGCGCCTCGCGGCTGGTGTCCACCGACACGATCTACACGCGGAAGCTGCATCGGCGTGGTATCGACCTGGGCCGGGACCATCGGCCGACACTGCCGGTGCCGACCGTGGATGCGGTGGCGGGGCCGTTGCCGACCGCGCTGCCGGCGGACGCCGGGCTGGCGGAGGTGGCCGAACGGTTCGCGGCCGGCGGGCATGACGCGCTGCCGGTCGTCGACGATCGGGGCCGGCTGCGCGGCGTGGTGCCCGCCGTGGAGGTGGAGCGCGCGCTGCGCGACGACGCCGGCGGCGTGACCGCGGCCGACCTGGCCTCCACCGTGCCGGTGCTGCGGGCCGGGCAGCCCCTCGACGAGGCTCTCGACGCGGTGGTCCGCGCCGGTGGGCTCGGCCTGCCGGTGGAGCGCGATGACTGCCTGGTCGGCTGGGTTACGCACCGGGACATCCTGGCCGCCGTCACGACCCGCCCGCAGCCGTGGGCCACCGCACCGGGCCCGTGAGGACCCCCGGGTGCCGGCGTCAGCTGTCCGGGCTCTCGAGCTCCTCGTCCACGGACGGGAAACCGAGCCACCACTCACTCTCCGGCGGCTCACCGGCGGCGGCGGCGAAGGCGCGCAGTGCCGGGGCGACCGCCGGGTGCCAGACCTCCGCCGTCGCGGCGACGATGTCGGACAGCTGCTCGCGGCGGCTCTCCGTCACCTGCTGGACGAGCCGCCGACCGGCCGCCGTCAGTGTGAGCCGCACCACACGCCGGTCGGAGGTCGGCCGCGAGCGGCGGGCCAGGCCCTTGCGGACCAGTCGGTCGCACATGCGGGTGCCGGTCGACGGGGCGACCTGCAACTCGGCCGAGATGTCGGCCACCCGCTGCGGTCCGCGCGCGGCCAGGACGACGAGGGCGCGGTACTGCGGCAGCGTGACGTCGGGATCGATGTCGGCCAGGGACCGGGCGGCGATGCCGACCAGCGCCCGGCTCGCCGTCAGCAGTGCCTCGACGGCCTCGGGGCCGGCGATGGCGGCATCAACCGCGCGTGCGTCCTTGGGCATGCGCCAACCCTAGAGCGTCGGCGGATCCTCCACGAAACCCCCCGCGCAGGCGGGACAACGGTGCCACCACATCTCGCGGAGCCGTTCCGCCTGCCACCCCGAGGCCTGTGCCCGAGCCCAGAGGGTCTCCGGGTCGGCCCCCGCGACCCGCAGGGTGGCACCGCAGCGGTCGCACGAGACCTCCACGGCCCTCGGATTCGTGGTGACGATCATGACGGGGTCACCTCCGGACGGTCAGGCGTCCGCCGCCGCGACGGCGTAGATGGACACGGTGCGCTGGCAGCGGACGCCGTCGAGCTCGAAGGCGGCCGGGAACCCGGTGTCGGGCTGGTCCAAGGTTCCCGAGAGGGTGACCCGCACCGGCGTGGCGCGGTCGGGCGAGCCCTCGCCCGTCACGACGACGAGTGAGCCGGACTGGCTGACGGTCGAGCCGGAGGCGCTGGTCACCCGCTGCCCGGGTGGCGCGGTGAAGCGCAAGGTCCACGACTGCGTGCTCGCCGCGGTCACGGCGACATCCGCGGTGAACGTCGTCGGGGTGCGGTGTCCGACGTACCGGACCGAGCATGCGCCGCCGGTGTCCGACGGCGGCCCGCCGGCGGTCGCGGCGGGCGTCGACCACAGCGGGCGCATCCAGCCGCCCGCGGCGAGGAGCGCCGCCGCGGCAATCAGGACGGCCGGGCGTCGCCAGCCGCGCGCGGGGCCGGAGCGCCATGGGACCGTGCACGGATGCCGGGGACGCTCGGGCCCGCGCGTCTCGCCGGGCGCAGTGTGCACGGCAGGCGCCGGATCGGCCCCGTCCGCGTGCCGTGCCAGCGCGTCACGAAGGACCTCGCCGAGGTGACGGCTGGACGGGCGAAATGCCGGGTCGTCGGCCAGGCACGCGTCGACGGCCGCGACGACCTCTGCCGGGACCTCCGTCGCCGGCGGCAGGGACACCCCCGGCGAGGCCAGGCGCTCGCGAACGAGCGCATGGCGGGCCACCGCGGTCCACGGCAGAACGCCGGTCAGCATGTGGTACAGCACGAGCCCGAGCGCGTACACGTCGGTGGCGCTCGTGACCGGCTCGCCGCGCAACTGCTCCGGAGCCATGTACTCCGGAGTGCCGAGCAGCACGCGCGCGGCGCGGCCGTCGGCGGCACCGATGATCGAGGCGAGCCCGAAGTCGACGACCTTCACGCCCGAGCGGGTGAGCATGATGTTGCCCGGCTTGATGTCGCGATGGACGACGCGGTGCCGGTGCGCGGCCGCGAGCCCGTCGGCGACCTGCGCGGCGATGCGCACGGCTTCGCGCCAGGGCACCGCCCCGGGGCCACGGAGGCGATGGTCGAGCGTCTCGCCGTCGACGTACTCCATCACCAGGTACGGCACCGCCCGGCCCAGCCCGCGCACCCGGTGTCCGGCGTCATGGATCGCGGCGACGTTCGGATGATTGATCCGGGCGGCCGCCTTGGCCTCGGTGACGGCGCGTTCGCGAGCGCGGGCCGAGCCGGCGAGCTCGGGCAGGAGCAGTTTGACCGCCACGGTCCGGTCGAGGCGGGTGTCGACGGCGCGCCACACCTCCGCCATGCCGCCCGAGCCGGCCTGGCTCACCAGCCGGTACCGACGGGCGATCGTCGACATCGCGCAACCTCCCTCGGCGGCAACGGGCACCAAACCCGCACATTACCGAGGCGTTTTCGCCTGCGGCCAGGCTCGGGCGCCTCGAGCGGCGCATTGACACGGGACCGTCATATCCGAGGCCCGCGCACGCACCGTCAGACGGCCGGCCGATTGCGGTCGACCACGAGGGCGTACCGCTCGACGCTGCGTATCAGCCCGACCAGCTGGGCGAAATCCACGGGTTTGCGCAAGAAGTGCGCGGATGGCACGCCGAAGTCGAGCAACATGCTCTCCTCGACGTCCGAGCCGGTGAGCACGACCACCGTCAGGTCCCGCAGCCGCGGGTCGGCGACCACCCGGTCGAGCACCACGCGCCCGTCGACGCCGGGCAGGTTCAGGTCCAGCAGCAGGATGTCGGGCACCGGCGCGTCCCGGTAGGCGCCGCGCCGTTCGAGGTACTCCAGCGCGCGGCGTCCGTCGCCCAGGACGGTCACCGGGTTGCGGAGGCGGTGCTCCCGGAACTCGTCGAGTGTGAACGCGACGTCGCCGGGGTCGTCCTCGACCAGCAGAATCCGGACCAACGGCAGCGATCCGCTCGTCGGTTCGGTCACTGCGCGCATCCTTTCCGACGTAGGGCCGCCCCCGTCGTATGCATGCAGTATACAACTAATGCATTACGCAGCCGTCACTGGCGCCGGTGCAGGACGAACCCCGGGCCGGTAGCGTTCCGGCGTGGGTATCTACCTGGTCAACATCAGCGCCGCGAACTGGGCGCAGGACGCATGCGCGCCGCTGCTCGACGAGGCGCTCGCCGCGCGGAACCTGCCGCCCTACCCCGGCCCGCCGGCCACGGCCGGGGACTTCGAGGAGAAACTCGCCCCGAGCATGGACGACTTCGCCGACATGTGCGCGCGGCACGACGCGGCGGAGTTCCTCGACGCCTCGCTGATCGTGCCGGTGGACTTCGCCGGCCTGATCGAGCTAGCCGTGGCGAGCAACTACGACGACGTGACGACGGTGTTCAGCGCGCAGCGGCTGCTGGCGGCGATCGCCCCGATCGCCGCCGAGGTCGGCATTCCCGCCGACCTGCCGAGCGGGCCGCTGGCGCTGGACGACCCGCTCACCTTCTACGTGGCACTGTTTCAGCAGGCGGCCGAGCACTCACTGCGGCACGGCTGCCCACTCACCTACGTCTAGCCGCCGGGTCATTGCGGATAGTCGGCCGGGTCGACCGAGTCGGTGTGCGCGTTGCCACCGGTGGACGCCTTGAGGGTGATTTCCCAGGTGGTGTACTGCCTGCTGGTGGTCTTGAAATCGATGGGATCCGTGAACTTCGACAGGTCGCAGTTGCGGGTGAAGCCGGAGATGCCCGCGTCCCAGTCCGCCCCGCTCGCCATGTAGACGTCGTAGCTGCCGTCCCGCACGCGCTTGACCTTGAACGTCTGGCCGGCCGAGATGTAGAACGTCGTGGCGGCGGCCTTCGTACCCTTCGGCACGAGGCTCACCACGACGTCGCTGTCGCCGCCGCCGTTGTTGACCGTGAACTCGCCCGAGCCGTTGAGCGTGCCCTTCTTCACATACGTGCCGTTGGCCAGCTTGCGGTCCTGCTGGGGGACAGGCCCCGGCAGCCACGCGCCGAAGGTGAACGTCGTCCCGAAGGCCTTGACTGCCTCCCGGACCTCGTTCGCCGCCACCGAGCCGGTCACCTGCGAGACCGCCGAGGAGCCGGCGCACACCTCGCCCCGCTGCACGGTCACGGCCAGGTTGCTGAAACCGTTGCTGGACGACGAGAACGCCCGCATGAGGTGCTCGTGGCCGTCCTTCGCCTCCGGGGGCGCGGTCAGGTACGCCAGCCGGGCCTCGCTGTCCTTGGCCGCCTTGGACAGTGCCGTCGCCGCCTCGGACGTCGCGGTCCGGTTGCCCGCCCCGGCGACCTTCTGCCACGCCGGCCCGAGCAGGCCGTCGACCTCGGTGAGAATTGCCTGGTACTCGGCGACGGACATCGCCTTCGGCGGGCTCGACGGCTCGCTCGAGGCCTTACCCGAGGGCGAGGCGTCCGTTTTACGATCACCGACGACAACGAACGCGGCGACTCCACCGGCGGAGCACAGGAGCAGGAGCACGACAACGACAACGCCGACGATCAGCCCGGTCCTGGACCGCTTCGGCGCGACCGGCGCTCCGACGGGCCAGCCCGCACCGGGACCGCCGGCGTACCCACCGGGCCCCGGCGCTTGCCAAACCGGCACGTCACCGGTCGGCATTCCGGGGCCGGGCATCGCATAGCCGGGCGCTATGGGGGCGGGCATCCCGGACGTCGGAGCCGCGGCTGCCGGCATCCCGGGGCCGGGCATGCCGGACGTCGGCATCTCACCGGTCGGCATCGCGGGGCCGGGCATCGCATAGCCGGGCGCTGCGGGTGCCGGCATCCCGGACGTCGGAGCGGCAGCTGCCGGCATCCCGGGGCCGGGCATCGCAAAGTCGGGTGCTGCGTGGGCGGGCATCCCGGACGTCGGAGCGGCAGCTGCCGGCATCCCGGACCCCGGCGCTTGCCAAACCGGCACGTCACCGGTCGGCATCGCGGGGCTGGGCATCGCAAAGCCGGGCGCTGTGGGGGCGGGCATCCCGGACGTCGGAGCCGCAGGTGCCGGCATCCCGGAGGCAGGCACCCCGGACGTCGGTACCGCACCGGTCGACGGCGTGCCCGAGGCCGGCTCGGTGGCGTCGGGCACGCTCGAACCGGGCTGGTCCGGGCCCGGCCCGACGGGGGAGGATGGCGTTGTCACGCGAGCACGGTACAGGTCGAGAGGCGCACGCACGACCCCGCTTTGTTTCAGCGCGAACACCAGCCAGAGTCGGCCATCTGACGAGCTCGTCGACGGACGACGAGGACGGCCACCGCACGTTCGTCATGGCGTCCGGATGCTACGGGTGCTGGCTGCCGCCGGGGCCTGTAAGTGAAGTGCGCCGTTCCTGAGCCGGGTAGTACTCGACGGGTCCGAGCCGCGTACGGAGCGTGACGATCGTCGGCGAGCCGCGGCGCGCGATCGGCGGCAGATCCTGCCTGCACCCGCAGTTGCCACCTCACCCCAGCTCGACAACGGCATGACGACGTGTCTGGCCGCGGGGGAGGACTGGGCTGAGTGCCGATCGCCGGCGACGGACGGCTGGCCGTGCTCAGTCGCCGATGAACCAGAGATAGCGGTGGGGCCTGCAGGCATGCGTTCCTATCAGTACGCCTAGCGCGCGGGCAGTACTGAGCGCCACGCCGTCGAGTTCGGGCTGGATCGCCGCCAGTTCCTCGAGCACTGCCGACATCTGGCTCCGGTTGAAGATCGTGTTCCCGTAGGGATCGACGTGCGCAAGCATGGGAAACCTATGGTGATCCTCTGGCCGGACAAAGGGGTCGTACCACCCAGGCGGCAACGGCGGTGGGACGAGATGCAGTACGTCATGCAGGCTCGCCAGCCGCTGGTGACCTTCGTCGCGAACCCAGACACTGATTGGCACCGGTTCATTATCGACGTTCGGGCCGCCCCGGGAACTGCAGCCCATCACACGCCCGCCGGGAAAGCTCTGCGCCGTCCGAGGTCGTCGCTCGATGTCGCGACCGTGTTCTGCCGCCGCGCAGTACTCGTGGCCCGACGTGGGCGTTTTGCGTGCAGTTTGCGCCGGGAACCGTCCTGCGGCCGCCGCAACTGGACACGTGTTTTCAGCGGCCTCGCACCGCGGTACTAGCCTCCGCTGCATGCCTGACGATCACGTGTACGGTGTGCGGCTCTTCGTCCCAGGGGCTGCGGCGACGCTGGCTCAGTGGCAGGGCTCGCTCGGGCGTTCCGGTCTGACGCTCGACGGCCAGTCGCTCACATCGCAGAACTTCGGCTTTCGTGCTCTGGCGGAGTGGGTGGAGAACGACGGCTCGTTCAGCCAGGCGTTCGGTTACGGCACGATGTCGGTGGAGGAGCAGCACGCCGTCGCCGCGGCCGGCAGTGCCTTGGTCCTGGACCTGCCGGTGTACCTCGGTGCGGCGGCGGGAGAAGTGGCGATGCTGATCGCCGCGCTGGGCGACGCCGGCGCACTGGGAGTGCGGCTCGAGCAGTCGAAGTTGGGCTGGCCCGTCACACACTGGATTCGGGGTCTCGAGAGCGGCGACCCGTGGATGCTGTACCGCTGCGCCGTCGTGGTACTCCAGGATCGCGATGTGTCGCGATCGTGCGGCATGCACGCGTTCGGTTTGCCGGATGCGCAGGTCGAGGCCTCACCGTCCGAGGCCAACCAGATTCTCGGCTCGTTCAACGTGTATCAACTGGCAGAGGACCCCGTGCTGGTGAGTGGCGATACCTTCCGGCCCGACCTGGGTACCCCTCGCCGCCGCCTTGAGCGCTGGCCCGACGGCGGGTATCCGCCGGGCCACGCTTGCCACAACCCCTTTGGCGCCTGGCGTCTGGGCGCTGAGGGAGGTGAGGCGGATTCGCGGAGCGAACTTCGACCCGTGTTCATTCCCTCGCTGGCGGCCGTCCTCACCGCCGCCGAGGACGAGGCCGGTCGGCACCTCCGCCGCGAAGAGGTGGAACGCCTCACCGGCGAAGGTACCTGCATGATGATGACCCACGCCGATGCGCAGCGGCTCGAACGCAGCCGCGGTTACGCAGACCTCGAGCCCGAGTTCGCCTGGAGGCAATGGCAGGTCCTGCGCGAGTCCAGAGGCTGACATCACAGCGACCCAGCGCGAGTATCAGATCGAATGTGCCGTCATCGGCAGATCATGGCACCTTCGCGCCGTTTCGGCCCGTCACCGAACGTAGCCCAAGTGGAAGTCGCCGCGCACCATCGGCGGCAGCGCAGACGGCGGCGGCCCCGACCCGTCCGGGCCACGGCCGCCGACGTACCCGCGGTTGAGCGCTGCCGCTGTGGACCTCCGCAGGAGGGATCAGGGGTGAGCGAGCACCGGCTCGGCGCCCCCCGCGCTCTCGGCGCTCTCGGTGACGGCCTGATGTTCGGGGCGCGGGGTGTTCATCAGGACAACGACGACCAGCGCGCCGACCAGGAGGATCCCCGCGGCCCAGGTGCCGGCTGTCGCGAAGCCTTCCAGCATCGCCTTCTTGGCGACGGCCGGGCTGTGGCCCTGCGTGGCATGCGAGGCCAAGTAGGTCGCGGTCGCGCTGGTGGCGATGGTGTTGAGCAGCGCGGTACCGATGGAGCTGCTGATCTGCTGCGCGGTGTTGACGCTGGCCGAGGCGACGCCCGCGTCGCGCCGGTCGACGCCGTGGGTGGCGTAGTTGAAGGCCACCGGCATGATCATGCCCGTCCCGAAGCCGAGCAGGAGTCCCGAGACCAGCACGCCCTTGACGTAGGCGGTGTCGGTCTCCATGGTGCGCAGCCACAGCATGCCGGCGGCGATGAGCAGCATGCCCGGCACGATCAGCATCCGCGGTGGGACCTTGGGCAGCAGCCGGGTGGCGAGCCCGCCGGCCGACATCAGGACCGCCACGGTCATCGGGAGGAAGGCCACGCCCGTCCTGATCGGCGAGTATCCCTTGACGGCCTGCAGGTAGTAGGTCATGAAGAGGAACGCCCCGAACATTGCGACCATGGCCAGTCCCACGCTCAGGTAGGCGCCGCCGCGGGTTCGGTTGGCGATCAGGCGCGGCGGCAGCATTGGCTGTGACACCCGGCTCTCGACGAAGGCGAACGCGGCGAGCAGTACCGCGCCGGCGGCCAGCAGGCCGATGACCTCCGCCGAGGCCCAGCCGTCGGACTCGGCCCGGCCGGTGGCGTACACGATCGCGATCAACCCGCCGGTAACCAGCAGTACGCCGGGGATGTCGAACCGGGCCGTGCCCTCGCGCCGTGACTCGGGCAGCAGCGCGTATCCGCCCACCACCGCGATCAGGGCGATCGGGACGCTGACGTACAGGCACCAGCGCCAGTCCAGGTAGTCGGTCAGCGCCCCGCCGGCCAGCAGCCCGATCGCGCCGCCCACCGCGGTGATGGCGCCCCAGATCCCGAACGCCTTGGCGCGCTCCTTGGGCTGAGTGAACGTCACGGTCACCAGCGACAGCGCGGACGGCCCGAGCAGCGCGGCGAACCCTCCCTGCAGGGCGCGGGCGCACAGCAGCATCTCGAAGTTGTCCGCCGCGCCGCCGAGCGCCGACGCGCCGGCGAAGCCGAGCAGTCCGATCAGGAAAGTCCGCTTGCGGCCGGTGTGGTCGGCGATGCGGCCGCCGAGTAGCAGCAGGCTGCCGAACGCCAGCGTGTATGCGGTGATGACCCACTGCCGGTCGCCGTCGGAGATCCCCAGGTCCCGCTGGAGCGACGGCAGCGCGATGTTCACGACGGTCCCGTCCAGAACGATCATGAGCTGGGCCAGCCCTATGAAGAACAGTGCGGCCCAGCGGCGCGAGTCGGCCGGCGGAGGCGGCGCTTTCGTGGTTGCCATGACTTCGTCCTCACTCATGGTGTTGCGTGCCGCCCGGGTTGTTCGCGCGGCGTCCTGACGATCACAGGACGCCGGCGACCCGGGTCCTGTAACAGCGCGGGTGTATGACGTGGGTCATCGCTCGGGGGTGTTACAAAGCGGTGGCGAGCGGCGTCTAGTGCGTGTGGCGGGACGAAGGTCGAACAGGCAGGAGCCGGGCATGAGCCAGAGCGGCGAACGAACGACGGACACAGCCAGGTCGCTCGATCGTGGCGACGGGGTGGACTCCGTGGATTCGGCAACCGAGGTGTTCGTTGCCCATCGCAATCTGTTGTTCACCGTCGCCTACGAGATGCTCGGCTCGGCCTCCGACGCCGAGGATGTCCTGCAGGAAGCCTGGCTGCGATGGGTGGGCGTCGACTTGGCCACGGTCCGGGAGGAGCGCGCCTACCTGGTGCGGATCGTCACCCGGCAGGCGCTGGACCGGCTGCGTGCGCTCCATCGGCGTAAGGAGTCCTACGTCGGGCCGTGGCTGCCCGAGCCGCTGCTGACCACGCCCGATGTGGCCGAGGACGTCGAATTGGCCGACAGCGTGTCGATGGCGATGCTGCTGGTGCTGGAGACGCTCGCGCCGATCGAGCGGGCGGTGTTCGTACTGCGCGAGGTGTTCGATCTGGAGTACGACGAGATCGCCGAAGCCGTCGACAGAACCCCGGCTGCGGTCCGTCAGGTCGCCTACCGGGCGCGGGCGCACGTCGCCGCGCGCCGGCCGCGCGGCGTCGCCTCCCCGGCCCAGACCCGAGCCGCACTCGGGGCTTTCCAGCGCGCGATTGAAACCGGCGACCTGCAGAGCCTGCTCGACATCCTGGCGCCGGACGTCGTCGCCCTCAGCGACGGCGGCGGTATCAAACGTGCCCTTCTTCGTCCCATCGTGGGAGCCGGCAAGGTGGCTCGCTTGCTGGCCGCCGGCTGGTGGAAGCGCGACGCCCAAAGGTCGGTCGAGGTCGTACAGATCAATGGTGGTCCGGGGCTGCTGGTCCGAGTCAATGGGGAGATCGACGGCGTGTTGGCGGTGCGGGTCGAGAACGGCTATGTCGCCGGCGCCTACCACGTGCGCAATCCCGAGAAGCTGTCGCGCGTGGAGCGGGAGACCGCCATGAGTCGCTGAGGCCGGCCGGATCTTGGTACCGAAGGTCAGGAGATGACGTCGCAACCGGCCGGAATGTCGGCCGGGATCGCCGTGAGCTCGTTGCCGGTCAGGTGCAGCACGGCGAGGCCGGTGAGGTTGCCGATGCTGTCCGGCAGCGCGACGTGGCGACAGCGTCGGTGGCGACAGGGACGACCCCACCGGCGTGCACGGTCGGCGGCGGAGCAGGGCGTTTCAGCGGCGCGAGGCTGACCAGCCCTACCGGTCGTGGGAACCGCCCTCAATGACGCTCCATGCCCCCGCCGCACGCATCATCCAAGTCAAGGTGCCGACACCCGCAGGGTCCTCAAACACTTCGACTTCAATCCAGAATTCGGAATCATCGTTGGTCCCGCCGTTCCACCAGCGCCACGAGCGCTGCGGGTCGGATGAGTAGTCAAACCATGCGATCCAGTTGGCGAAGGTCCACGGCTGCTCTGCTTGGTAGCGACGCTTTCCCGCTTCGTCGAGCGCCCTCCAAGCCCGTAGCTCCTCCTCGGCCCGGGCCATGGACATCTCCGGGGCGCAGGCACGCACGAACCAGTCCGGTGTGTGGGCCTTCCAGTCCTCGACGCTGACTGGCAGCGCATCTCGCGGCGGAATCCAGTGCGTGACCGCGATCAATAGCTCCTTGCAGCGATCAAGCGAAGCCTGTGAGTGACCCTCGGTCTTGCCGACGAAGCGTCGGAGCACGCCCTCGGGGTTCCCTTGGGGACCTCGGAAGATTCGGACTCCCTCGACCGTGCGCGTCATGCATCCAGTCTCTCAGGACGGCAAGGCGAGACGAGCGAGTGCCGACCGGGCAGCGGATCCGAACGCCCGGCCATCGGCACGACAGAACGCCTCCGCCTCGCTGAGACGGGCCATCACCGTGGCTATGATCGCCCGGGTTGGTCGAGCTGGGTGGGGAGTGCAGATGCGGGTCGGGATCTCCGGGACGCACGGAATCGGGAAGACGACGCTGGTTGAGGCGCTGTCCGCACACCTTCCGGGCCACGTCGTCGTCGACGAGCCGTATTACATGCTCGAAGAGGAGGGCTACGAGTTTCAGTTCCCGCCCTCGCTGGAGGATTACCGGGTCATGCTGGCCCGCTCGGTGCAAAGCCTGTGCTCGCCGCCGCCCCCGACCGGTGTGATCTTCGATCGGACGCCGCTGGACTATCTCGCCTATCTGGCGGCGTCTGGTGCGGACCCCGCCGAGGAGGTCGACGGTGCCGTGTTGCGGCGGGCGTTCGCCGGTCTGGACCTGCTGGTCTTCATGGTGATCACACCCGGGACGGAGCGGATGCTGCCGGCAGCGGAGTTGCCGGGCCTTCGCTCGCGAGCGAACGCTGTGATGCTGGAGCTGGTGTACGAGGACCCGTTGGACGCCTGGGCGGACACGCCCGTGCTGGAGCTGAACGGACCGCTCGAAAGCCGGTTGCACACGGTCCTCACCGCGTTGCAACAGATTCCGAAGCAGGGTTCAGGTCAGGCCTGACAACACTTCGGTGTCGGGAGCTGCTGCGCACCCGGCCGGTCTCGGTCCGCCCAGTCCGCGCGGGAGGGCACAGGGACCGGGGGGGGGGAGGGGCGGGGGTGGGAGTTGTGGTTGATGTTGAGATTTTGAAAGGTCGGGAGAGCGTG
>NZ_JBEPEH010000083.1:0-17677 GCF_040300725.1 Dactylosporangium sp. NPDC000244 | reverse complement strand
TCGGCGGCTGGGTCAGCAACGCTGATCTTGGACACCCTCCCCGCATCTATCCAGCAGCGACACACGCCCGAATCTTCAAGGCATCAATCATCTAGTGCCATGGAAGGAGAGCTGACTCATCGGCCGGCAGCCTCGGACTGTGGGAATCCAAGACCGACGTGTTCGCGAGCGGGTGCGGCTCGCCGGTGAGTGCGGCAGTCGCCGTGGCGACATCGTGAAGATCAGCGCGCACGTATGTGGCGGTGGACCCGGCATCACCGCGTCCGGTATGACCGGCGAACGTCCGTGCGGTTGCGTAGCCGAAGTGACGTTCAACCCAGGTCAGGGTTGTATGACGGAGCCAGTGCGTACTGATCTGTTGTGTCGCGACCCAAGCGAGGTGCCGTCCGATGCGCGCCCAGATGTAGTCGTAGCGCCGGCGGGTGATCGGGCGGCCGTTGCGGTACCGCAGGAGTTGCTCGTATCGATCTTCGCCGCCGCGCCGCTGCCGGTGCCTGACGAGGTGGTGCATGAGGGTGGGGGACACTGGCTGCCAGCGGATCGTCTCGCCCTTTTCGCGCAGCCTGACCAGGCACTGTTCGCTGTCGAGGTCCATCGGGCGGAGCGCCAGGGCGCCACCGCGGCGACACGCCGTTTCGATATGGAGGCGCAGCAGCAGCGTGTCGAGCTCGGAGTCATCGCCGGTCGTACCCGCAACGGCGCAGACCTGCGACAGCTGCTCATTGGTGAGCGCGTGGCGAGCGCTGGCCAGGCGCCGGGGCTTCGGCACGCGAATCGCAGGATTCGCCGATTCGGGTATGAGCCCGTCGGCGACTGCGTGGCTGTAGATGCATCGGAGGGCGGCGATCATGTGCTCGCCGGCGCTTCGGCCGCCACGGGAGTTACTCCGCACCACTGCCGAAGCCCGGGCCGACTCCGCCAGCTGTTTGATCTCTGAGGCTGTGGGCTCGTCGAGGCGGCGACCACCCCACTGTTCGAGGACGCGACGCCAGTAGGCGAGGTAGGCGCGGCGCGTACCGGGCGGCACCGCGTCCGCGATCTGCCCGACGTATTCGCCGAACGTCGGGATGCTCCGCGGTGCCGCGCCGTCCAGGAGCGCTTCGGCCGAGATGCCCAGCCGCGTCAGCAGCACACGGACTGTCTCCAGGTCGATGGCGGGCCGCCCGGCTGCCCCGTCATGCATGCTGCAGGCCGGGGCCGACGGACGCCTCGCACGATTCGAGCAGACGAGCCACGATCGGCAGCGGATACACGACGAGAGCCCCTTGCCCGGGCCGAGTCGTCACCAGCACGCGATCTCCGCACGTAAGACCGAGCCGGCGTCGAAGATCGACGGGAAGCCTGACATGGCCGCGCGCGCCGACGGCCAGCGGACCGCCGTCAGCACGAACGATCCAGCCGGCGGAGCCGGACATCGACACCTGCAGCGGCTGATGGGCAGTCCAGCCCAATACCCGCACCGGCGACCGATCCGCCAACCGGCCGGAGTCGTCGAGTGTCGTGACCGACCAGTAGCCGACGTCGGCGTCCTCGCGGACGTGCAGCACTGGCAGCGGCAGTGCGGGCGGCATCTGTAGCCCGGTGGCGGCATGGGCAGCTTGGGAAGCCGTCATCATGTCCTCCTCGGTTCCGAACATGAGGTCGGTTCCATGCTGCCGCGACCGCGGGACCCTGCGGAATGTGTGACGAGGTGCTACCGCTGCCAGCGCCGCAGCGGCATACGGTGGTGACGGCTCGGGTGAGCCGTCACCACCGCTACCGGCTCACTGCATCGGATGCGGCTCGGCGGTGAGGGCCGCGAGCGCAGCCGCGACCTCGCTGAGCTTGGCCCGCACGTACCGGGCCGTGGTGCCGACCTCACCGGTGCTGTCGGCGTGGCCGGCGTATGCCTGGGCGATGGCGTAGCCGAAGTTGCGTTCAACCCACGTGAGGGTTGTGTGGCGCAGCCAGTGGATGCTGACCTGCTGCGTTGCCACCCACGGCAGGAGTCTGCCGAGACGGACGAACAGGTGGTCGTAGCGGCGGCGAGTCACCGGCGTGCCGTTGCGGTACCGCAGCAGCTGGCCCTCCGCGGCAGCGCCCCGCTCGCACGCGTGCTGGAGCAGGTAGCGCATCAGCGTTGGGGAGACCGGCTGCCAGCGGACCGTCTCGCCTTTCTCCCGCAGCCGGACGAGGCACTGTCCTTCGTCCAGGTCGACCGGGCGCAGGGCGAGGGCGCCGCCGCGCCGGCACGCCGTCTCAGTGTGCAAACGCAGCAGGAGCGCGTCGAGCTCGGGGTCGTTGCCGCTGGACGCTGCTGCGGCGTTGAGTTCGGCGAGCTTGGCGTCGGCGAGCGCGCCGCGGGTGCTGGGCAGCCGCCGCGGCTTGGCGACCTTCAGCGCCGGGTTGTCGTCCTTGCGCAGATACCCGTCGTCGACCGCACGGTTGTAGACGCAGCGTAGGGCCGCGATCAGGTTCTCCGCGGTGCCGCGGCCGGAGCGTCCGTTGCGCCGCATGACCCGGCCCGCCTTGACGAGTTCGACAAGACCGCTGATCTCGGTCGGTTTTACCTCGTCCATGCGCCGGTCGCCCCACTGCTGCTCGATGCGGTTCCAATAGCTCCCATACGCGCGCAGCGTTCCGGGCCCGACCGCGGCGCGAACCACCGGCAGGTACTCGCGGAACGTCGGCGTCGCCGTCCGGGCCGACGCCGGCTGCAGCAGGTCCTCCGGGGAGACACCGAGTTTGGCCAGCAGCAGCCTCGCGGCCTCCAACTCGGGGTTTGCGGCGGCGGTCACGCGGCACCGTCCCGGAACCGGTCGTTCAGCAAGCCGCCGACCAGTTCCTCGAGTACCGCCGGCGGATGCACGACCAACAGCCCGTTGACCGGGTCGGCGGCCAGCAGCACCCGCGCGCCCAGGTCGAGGCGGCACCAGTGCCGCGCGGTCGCGGGTATGCGGACATGCCCGGGTGGCCTGAGCCGGAACACCCCCTGCTCGTCCGCGACGACGACGACCAGGTCCGCGCAGGTCTGCAGGTGCAGCCGGGTGTCGATCGTCCAGCCGAGGGCCCGGAACAGGGCGGCATCTGCCACCCGCCCGTTCGTGTCGATCGTGGCGATGCCGAACCGCAGCGTGCCGGCAGGTCGCTCGGCCAGCCGCGCGAGCGGCAACGGTCCACGCGGCCGTGCCGCAGCCGGAGGTGCGACAGCGGAACGTGGGTTCGGGTGGGCGGAGGGGATGACTGGCCGGATCGGGCTCGCGGTCATCGCGACCACCGGCCCATGGCCGAAATGTCATGAATGTGCGGTGGAAACACCGCGGCCGCGTGCTCGATTGCGCTCGAACACGCGGCCCTCAAAGTCGGCATGTATGCCGGATTCTGGTGTCGAAGGGGGGACTTGAACCCCCACGCCCGATAAAGGGCACTAGCACCTCAAGCTAGCGCGTCTGCCATTCCGCCACTTCGACCGGCTGGCCAATTGTACTCGGTGCCTTCCGGCTCCGCTTCAACGGCCACGCGAGACTTTACACGGTCACCCCGGATCTTGACGAATCGGGGGGCCGACGCGCGGAGGCGACCGGAGGGGGGAGCCGGTCGCCTCGCGTCTACGTCGGGTTTACCCCGCGGCTAGTGATCGATAAACGTCGGGTTCTCAGAGATCTTCTTCCCAGGTCGTACGGCGGGTCAGGGCGTCCATCACCTTGTCCACCACGCCGAGGGCCGGGTCCACGAGCTTGTTCAGCGGCGGGGTGGACGGGGTGCCGGGGTGGGGGCGGGTCGGGGCGGCCGAGCGTGCGATCTCCACGCGGTTGCCCAGGCGTACCAGCTCCTCGGACGTGCACCGCGAACGCAGTGCCGGGAAGAGCTCGGCCGCGGTGTGGGTGTGTGAGCGCACGTGGTCGGTGACGGCTCGCAGGGCGGCCTTGTCGGCGGACGTGTGCAGGCGGCGCAGGGCCACGAGGAGCTCAGCGTCCGCAGCGAGTTCGCGGGAGGCGATGTCGGGGCCTTCGGGCAGTACCGCGGAAACTGCCGGAATCAAGTATTGCTCCTCGGCCGACAGGTGCCGGGCCAGGGTGGCCACGAGGACGTCGGACGCGGCCGGCTCGGTCTCGGCGCGGGCGCACAGCCGGTCGAGCTGTTCGTGTTCCTCGTCCAGCAGGTCGATCATGCTGCGACCCATGGCGTCGTGCTCGTCGTCGGGCGCGCCCGGGAGGGGCGGCAGAGGGAGTCCGCTCACGGTTGCCGATGTACCCGGGCGTCAACTTCTTGAAACGGCAGGTTACCCGTCGGTACCATCTTCATTCACATCTGTCAATGAAGATGGAAGGGGCCGCCATGTCGTCGACCTGGCGGGGGTCCGCCGCCCTCGCCGCTCTCACCGCCACCGCTCTCCTCGCCGCGCAGCTGGGCACCGCCACCCCGGCGGCCGCGGCTCCGGGCCCGCCGCCCGGCTCCATCGCCTCGATGGGCGACTCGATCAGCCGCGGCTTCAACGCCTGCGGGTGGTACGTCGACTGCCCGAGCCGATCGTTCAGCACTGGCACCGACTCCGCCGTGAACAGCCAGTACCTGCGCATCAAGGCCGTGAACCCGGCGATCAACGGCCGCAACCTCAACGACGCGAAGTCCGGGGCCAAGGTCGCCGACATGCCCGGGCAGGCCGCCACGGTGGTGAGCCAGGGTGCGGCGTACGTCACCATCCTCATCGGCGCAAACGACGCCTGCACGAGCTCGGAGGCGTCGATGACCAGCGTCGCCGCGTTCCGCTCGTCGCTGGACTCCGCGCTGGGCACGCTCAAGGCCGGGCTGCCGGACGCGAAGGTCCAGCTCATCAGCATTCCGGACATCAAGCGCCTCTGGCAGGTCGGCAGTGCCAGCTCGTCCGCGCGCAGCGTGTGGTCGCTCTTCGGCGTGTGTCAGTCGATGCTGGCCAACCCCTCGTCGACGGCGGCGGCCGACAGTGCCCGGCGGGACCGGGTGCGCCAGCGCGTCGCCGACTTCAACGGGCAGCTCGCCTCAGCTTGTACCGCCTACGGCGCGAACTGCAAGTACGACGGCGGTGCCGTCTTCGGCTACCAGTTCACCCTTTCGCAGGTCTCGACCTGGGATTACTTCCACCCGAACGCGTCGGGCCAGGCGGTGCTCGCCTCGATCACCTACGCGGCCGGCTTCGGCTGGTAGGACCTCAGGGTGGTCCGGCGGCGACTCTGGGTAGTCGTCGCCGGACCACGCGGAAAACTGTCGGCCCCGCCTGATATGACTTCCTCATGGACGCCACCGACCCCGCCACCGACGAAGTCATCGAAATCTGCCGGGACCTGCTGCGCATCGACACCACGAACACCGGCGACCTCGACACGAGCACCGGGGAACGGGTCGCGGCGGAGTACGTGGCGGAGAAGCTCGCCGAGGTCGGTTTCCAGCCCGAGATCTACGAGAGCGAGCCGGGCCGGGCGAGCGTCGTGGCGCGCTTCGAGGGTGAGGACCCGTCGCGGGACGCGCTGCTGATCCACGGCCACCTCGACGTCGTGCCCGCCGATGCCTCCGAGTGGTCGGTCGACCCGTTCGGCGGCGAGATCAAGGACGGCTACCTGTGGGGCCGGGGCGCGATCGACATGAAGGACTTCGACGCCATGGTGCTGGCGCTGGTCCGGCGGATGAAGCGGGAGGGCCGCAAGCCCCCGCGCGACGTCGTGCTCGCGTTCGTCGCCGATGAGGAGGCCGGCAGCACCTACGGCGCGCAGTACCTGGTGGATCGCCATGCCGGGCTCTTCGACGGGGTCACCGAGGCGATCGGCGAGGTCGGCGGGTTCTCGGTGAGCGTCGGCGGTGACCAGCGGCTCTACCTCATCGAGACCGCGCAGAAGGGCATCGACTGGCTGCGCCTGCACGCCAAGGGCCGGCCCGGCCACGGCTCGATGATCAACGACGACAACGCGGTCACGGCGCTGGCCGAGGCGGTCGCGCGGGTCGGCACGCACCGCTTCCCGGTCGTGCTCACCCCGACCGTGCGGGCGTTCCTGGAGCAGGTCTCGCAGATCCTCGGCATCGAGCTCGACCTCGACGACCCCGAGGCGGCCGTCGGCAAGATCGGCCCGATCGCGATGATCATCGGCGCGACGCTGCGCAACACCGCGAACCCGACCCGCCTCGCCGCGGGCTACAAGGACAACGTCATCCCCGGCCGGGCCTCGGCCACCATCGACTGTCGGACGCTGCCCGGCCAGTCGGAGCTGTTCGAGGAGGAGCTGCGGCGCATCGTCGGGCCGGACATCGAGCTGGAATACATCCACCGCCAGGCGGCGCTCGAGACCACGTTCGACGGGGCGCTGGTCGAGGCGATGTCGGCCGCGCTGCGGGCCGAGGACCCGGGCGCGATCGCGGTGCCCTACATGCTCAGTGGCGGAACCGACGCCAAGCAGTTCGCCAAGCTGGGCATTCGCTGTTTCGGCTTCTCGCCACTGCGCCTTCCGGCCGACCTGAACTTCGGCGCGTTGTTCCATGGCATTGACGAGCGCGTACCCGTTGAGGGACTACAGTTCGGCGTGCGAGTGCTCGACCGGTTCCTGCAGCAGTCCTAACTCATCTTTTCTCAGGGGGATCTCATCATGACCGACCGGCACGCGGAGCTTGACGCCGCGCTCGAGCGCGTGATCGCGGCGGCCCGCGAGCACCTTGCCGCGGTCAAGGCCGCGGGCGGCCGGGCCGACGACGACGTGGTGTGGCGCGCCTACGTGGAGCTCAACAACGCCTCCAACAGCTACGACGAGCTGCTGCTCGACGAGTTCGGCGAGGTCACTCCGTGGGACGTCGAGGCGATCGACCCGGAGGAGGCCGACCGCCAGTTCGGCGTCGGGATCGTCGACGGGGCCGAGGCCGAGGACCCGCACCCGCGGGTGATCTCGGTGCGCCAGCGCCGCGACTACCGCATCCCGAGCGTCGGCGCCCTGCTCGCGGTGGCCGAGGCGGCCCGCCGCGCCAACCCGGGCGACGGCGACGGCGCCGCGGTCGAGACCGTCGGCGAGGCCGTCCTCGAGCTCATGCAGGCCGGCGACGGGTCGCTGGGGGCGCTGGACATTCCCGAGCTCGAGTCGCTCGACGGGGTGGTCATCGTGGCCGAGGTGGAGACGCCGCTCGACCCGGAGACCTACGAGGACAACGACGGCGCCGGGCCGTTCGCGCTGGCCGCGGGCGACCGGGTGGTCGACCGGCTGGACGAGCACGCCTTCGCCGACCTGGACGACGACCTGACCGAGGACGACGACGAGCCCTCGCGGAAGAGCACGGCCGAGTAGCCCTCGGCACGCGGCCCCGGCCCCGCGGCCTGCTGGCACCGCGGGGCCGCCGCGCCGCGTTTTCGAGAGCGCCCGTGCAGCAGGGTCGTCGCGAACGTCCGGCAGGCCGCTGAGAGCCACGGTCAATTGCCAGGGCATGACTCGGGTCCGTTGGGGTGCGGACCGTCGCTCCCGCCAGACACCGCTTGGCGCTGCGCGCCGACGCTGCCAGGTCCGCTGATGGTCACCCCGAATTATCTGTGAGCCTGTCGGAGCCCTTTCGGCTCGTGGCCGCCTGGGCGGCCGCTGTCAGGTCCGTGGATGGTTGCGCCCGAGCCGTCTGTCTGCGCCGTCGGCGCCGGATTGCGCGGGTGCGGCGTGGGCCGGGGCCGCTCGTTGCTGGGCCTGCGGATGGTGACGCCGAGCCGTCTGCCGGCCCCAGGTAGTCAGGTGTGGGGCCGAGGGCCAGGTCCGCGGGTGGTCACGCATAGTAGGGCTGCGGAGCGGGCGGGAGCCAGGACGGCCACCAGGCCGGCTCGTGGCCGCCCGGGCAGCTTACCGCGTCGGTCAGCGGCAGGCCCGCCCAGAAGAAGAAGCCGTAGGCCACCAGGGCCAGGACCGCCAGCGCGAGCGCGGCCGTCGCGGCGGTCGTCACCGCCCGGCTGGGGGAGAGTCGAGACAGCAGCGGGGCGCTGCCGGCGACGAGCGCCGTCTGCGCGACCCACAGCACGGGCATCGCGATGAAGAGCAGGAAGGCGTTGTTCGCGCCTGCGTTGATGCCCACGTCGCAGGCGGCGAAGGCCCGGCTCACCACCGACGTCTCGGCATAGCTGGCGGCCGCGGCCAGGACGGCGGCCGAGACGACCGTGCGGGCTCTCATTGCAGCGACAATAGGCGAACGGCTCGCCCCGCGACGCCCCGTGCGCCAACGCGCATCGGGCGACCGTCCAGAGTGGACGGATGCCGGGCCCGTGGTGCCGGGCGACCACATTGGACTGTCGTCCTCCGCACGGCGAGCCGACGGCGAGCCGGGACGTGGAAGCGTCCGGGAGACCTGCGCATCGGGACGGCGACGTCCGGCCGGAACCGCGGGCCGTCGGCGGCCGTCACGGCGTAGGCGCGGCGGCGGCCGACGCGGCCGTCGCGCTCGCCCGCAGTGATGCCCGGCGGACCGCCGGAGCCAGGACGGCGAACAGACCACCCCGCACGCCACGAACAGCAGCCCCACGCCCCACGCCGCCGCGAGCGTGTACGCCAGCGGCGGCAGGCCGAGCGTGCGCCCGAGGTGGCACGACAACGGTGCCACCCGGGCGCTGGGGCGAGCTCAGATCTTCAGGTCGTACACCTTCAGCGCGTTCTCACGCATGAGCTTCGCCTCGGACTCGGGGCGCAGGTTCCAGGCGGCGATCTCCTCGCGGGCCCGCGCGTGCGGGATGACCGGGAAGTCGGTGCCGAACATGACCTTGTCCGCGCCCCACCCGTTGAGGTAGCTCACGAGCTTCGGGTCGAGGTACTTGGGCGCGTAGGCGTCGATGCCGATGTACACGTTGGGGTGCTTGTACGACACGGCGATCATCTCCTCCGTCCACGGCCACCCGACGTGGATCCCGATGATCTTCAGCTCCGGGAAGTGGCAGGCGAGCGTGTCGAGCAGGATCGGCCGGCCGACCGACGGCAGCGGGTGGTCGTGGCTGTACCGCAGGCAGTGCCCGACCTGCATCTGCACCGGCACGCCGAGCTCGGCGCACTTGGCGTAGAAGGGGTAGTAGCGCGCGTGGTCCGGGGCGAGCTCGAACCAGTGCGGGTAGATGTGCGCCCCCACCATGCCGTACTCCCGCACCATCAGCTCCAGCTCGCGCACGCCCTTCATGCCCTCGAAGGGGTCGATGCCGACGAGCCCGCTGAACCGGTCCGGGTGCGCCTGCACCAGCTCGACGACCCGCATCGGGTCCAGCCGCCACGACTCGGAGAGCCCCTCGCGGCCCATCTTCGGCGCGATCAGCAGCGCGTGCTCGACGTTCGCGGCGTCGAGCGCCGCGAGGTGCTGCTCGACGGTCAGGCCCGCGAGGGTGTTTTCGGAGGCGTTGACCTTGCCGCCGAGGAACTGCTTGTTCCACGCGGGCCGGGAGGCGACCACCTCGGGCGTGAACAGGTTGCAGACGATGTCGATCGCGGGCGTGCTCATGTGCGGGACTCCAATGAGGGGCGTTCGTCGATGAACCGGCGCGGCTTCATGCGCTCGTCGGCGGGGAAGAGGGCATCGGCGGTCGTGAACTCGACGACGGGCGTGACGCGGGTCGCGAGCTTGACGGCCGCCGCCACGCGATCGGCCGGGCTGGAGCCGCAGACCTGGACGACCAGCTCGTCGCCGGAGAGCGGGTCGGCCGGGTCGAGCCGGCGTACGACGGCGCGGTGGTCGGCCACGCCCGGTACCGCGGCAATGGCGGCCTCGAGTGCCGTCGTGTCCACGAGCTGGCCCTTGATCTTGAGCGAGCGGCCCGAGCGCCCGTGGTGCGCGACCACCCGCCCGCCGAGCCGGCCGCAGTGCGGGCAGGCGTCGTGGGCGACCTCGACGCGGTCGCCGAGCAGGTAGCGCACGAGCACCGTGCCGTGCCGGTCGAGGTGGGTCATCGTCAGGGCGCCGGGCGTCCCGGGCGGCACCGGGAGGCCGTCGTCGTCGACGGCGTCGATGTGGAGCAGCTCGGGCATCGGGTTGTGGAACCCGGTGCCGGGGACGCACTCGACGAGGCCGTACTGCAGCTCCGACGCCCCGAGGCTGTTGGAGATCACGACGTCCGGGGCCCCGGCGGCGGCCAGCAGCTCCGCGAGCTGGGCGGCCATCGCCGGCGTGACGGCCTCGCCGCTGATGGCGAGCATGCGCACGTCGGGCAGGGTGCCGCCGCGGCTGGTGACCTCGTCGACGACCCGGCGCACGTAGCTCGGCACGCCCCAGAGCACCGTTGGCCGGGCGGCGACGAGCAGGTCCGCGACCTCGGGCAGGCGCCGGGTCACCTCGAACCAGGGGCTCGTGCCGCTCATCCCGCACACGACGGTCGCGCCGAGCACCGCGGCGGCGTGGTTCGCCCGGGTCCAGGCGCCGTGCGGCTGCGGGGTGAGCGGGTAGAGGTTGGCGATACGGTCGTCGCCGTGCATGCCGCGGATCTCGGCCATGCGCACCTGGGCGGCCAGGATCGCGTGGAAGTCGTACGCCGACTGGTAGATCGGCGCGGGGGCGGAGGTCGAGCCGGAGGTGTACGCGATGTCCCACAGCTGCCGCTCGGGCGAGCCGTCGGTCTCCAGCCGGAACCGCTCGGGCTCGGCCGTGAACATCGCCTTGGTGGTCAGCGGCAGCAGCGGAAGATCGTCGATGCCGCGCACGGCCGTCAGGTCGATGCCGGCCCAGTGCTCGCGGTAGAACGGGTGCGCGGACGCGAGCCGGGCGACGGTGGCCCGCAGTGCCGCGTCCTGCACCTTCCTACAGTCCATCGACGAACCGCTCGATCAGCTCGGCGCAGACCTTGGGCTGGCGGACCGGGATCTGGCCGATGCAGTCGGGGACCACCTCGTAGGGCAGGCCGAGCTGTTCGGCCGCGCGCCGGGTGCCCTCCTCCAGGAACTCGCCGTCGGCCGCGACGCACAGCACCGGGCAGGTGAGCTGCGACAGCGGGGTGAGCGGGTCGTACTCGAACGCCGAGTTGTAGGCCCAGTGGTAGCGGTCGAGCGAGCCGAGCATCGTCCAGACCGCCCGCTGCCGCGTCTGCAGGTCGCAGCCGCGCCACAGCCCCTGGTACCGCTGCCACGCCGACAGCAGGTGGGTGGCCTCCTCGGTGACCGGCTCGTCCGGCGCCCAGTTCTGCCGTCGGTCGCGCTGCTGCTCGGGCGTGTAGGTCGCGATGCCCAGCAGCACGAGCCCGGAGACGAGCTCGGGGGCCTGGTGCGCGGCCTCGATGGCGATGCTGGCCCCGGTGTGCGAGCCGACGACCACCGCGGGCCCGTCCAGCGTGCGCAGCAGCTCGACGACCGGCTCGGCGTAGCCGGGGATGTCGAGGCGCCGCGGCGGGGCGTCGGACATGCCGTAGCCGAGCGTGTCCGGGGCCAGGGCGCGGGACCAGGGGGCGAGCAGGGGCAGGACGTCGTCGTACACGAACGAGGAGAGCGGGCTCTCGTGCAGCAGGACGATGTTCGGACCGGCCTCGCCGGCTACGCGGGCGTGAATCTGCCCATGCGAGGTCTGAAAATAGGCACGGTGCATCGAAAAAAAGCCTTCCAGAAATGGGTCAGGCGACGTGGCCGACGGCGCGCGAGACCTCCTGCGCGCCCGCCCGGACCAGCGCGCCGAGGCGCTGGATGTCGGTGGCCTCGAAGCGGCCGACCGGCCCGCAGACCGAGATGGAGCCGAGCACGCCGCCGGCCATGCCGAGCACCGCGGCGGCGACGCTCGCGGCGCCGGCGTCGCGCTCACCCGCGCTGATGGCGTAGCCGCGCTCGCGGATCTGCACGATCTCCTGCAGCAGCTCGTGGCGGCCGGCGATGGTGGCCGACGTCAGCAGGTTGAGGGAGTGGGAGGCCAGGTAGTCGTCGATCGAGCCGTCCGGCATCGCCGCGAGGATGGCCTTGGAGGACGCCCCGGCGTGCAGCGGGTAGGCGACGCCCATGGTCACCGACATGCGGATCTCCTGCGGCGAGAGCGCCTGGTCGACGTAGATCCGGCTGTCGCCCTGCTTGAGCGAGAGGGTCGCGGTCTCCTGCGTCTCGCGGACCAGGCGCTCGAGGATCGGGCGGGCGGTCTGCTGGACGTTGGTCTGGCGCAGCGCGGCCATGCCGATCGCGAGCGCGCCGGTCCCGAGCCGGTAGCACTTGGTGGCGTCGTCGAAGGCGAGGAACCCGTCGGCCGCGAGACCCTTGAGCAGCCGGTGCGCGACCGCCTTGGGCTGGTCGATCTCGCGGGCCAGGGCCGAGACCCCGATGCCGCCGGAACCGGCCGCCGACACCGCGTAGATCACCTTGAGCACGCGCTCAAGGCCCGACGTCGGCTCCCGCGTCGACTGAACCTCCGCTAGCGACATCACGTCCCCCGCTTGCTCTCATCGCCGGACCAGAATACGAATTTACGCTGGGCCAGCTTCACGACGCCATGGGCGATCATGCCCATGATCGACAGCACGATGAGGACCGCGAACATCGCGGGGATGTCGAAGCGGTAGTTGGCCTGCATCAACTGGTAGCCGAGGCCCTCCTGGGCGCCGATGTACTCGCCCACGATGGCGCCGAGAATCGAGAAGACGACACCGCTCTGCAGGCCGGCGAAGATGTACGGCAGGGCGCTGGGGAAGCGGGCCATCCGGAAGACCTGGAAGCGGCTCGCCCCGAAGGAGGTCAGCATCTCGATCTTGTCGTTGTCAGCGGACTTGAGGCCCGCGATGACGTTGATGAGGATGGGGAAGAAGGCGATGATCGTCGCCATTACGATCTTCGAGGCCAGCCCGAAGCCGAACCACACGACGAACATCGGGGCGAGGGCGACCTTCGGCACCGACTGGAACGCCACGACGTAGGGCAGCACGGTGCGTTCGAGCAGGGTGATCTGGGCGACGGCGGTGCCGATCAGGACCGCGACCACGACGGCGATCACGAAGCCGACCCCGGCCTCCTGCACGGTGACCCACAGGTTGTGCCAGAACGCGGCCTCGCCGAGCTGGTTGAAGAAGATCTTGACGATCTGGCTGGGCCGGGGGAGTACGAACTCGTCGACGCCGATCCAGCCCGGCACGAACTCCCAGGCGGCCATCACGACGACGAACACGATCGGCACCAGCGCGAACTCGGGCCGTTCGTGCAGATCGGGGATCAGGCTACGGCGGCGCGGGGCCGCGAGCGGCTGGCGCTGCCCCGCGCCGGGCGGGACGACAGTCTGCGTTGTCATGGTTGTCCGTCCTCAGTCGATGACGCCGGCGCTGTTGAAATACGCGCGGATCCGCTCGACGTAGACCCCGGCGTCGTCGGAGGCCATCATCCGCAGCTCGCGCGGGCGGGGCAGGTCGATGTCGATGATCTCGGCGATCCGGCCCGGCCGCGGGGTCATCACGATGACCCGGTCGGAGAGGAACACCGCCTCGGGGATCGAGTGCGTGACGAGGATGGCCGTCTTGCGGCTCTCCTGCCAGATGCGCAGCAGCTCGAGGTTCATGTATTCGCGGGTCATCGCGTCGAGCGCGCCGAAGGGCTCGTCGAGCAGCAGTACGGCGGGGTCGTGCACGAGCGCGCGGCAGATGCCGGCCCGCTGCTGCATGCCGCCGGAGAGCTCGCCGGGGTACTTGTTCTCGAAGCCGTCCAGGCCGACCAGCTCGAGCAGTGCGCGGGCGCGGACCTCGTGCGACTTGCGGTCGAGCTTCTGGATCTCGACCGGCACCATGACGTTCTCCAGGATCGTGCGCCACGGCAGCAGGGTCGCCGCCTGGAACACCATCCCGACGCCCTTGTCCGGGCCGCTGACCCGGTTGCCGGCGATCCTGGTCTCGCCGTCGGTGTAGGGGATCAGGCCCGCAAGGATCTTCAGCAGAGTGGTCTTGCCGCAGCCCGAGGGGCCGACGATGGAGACGAACTCGCCGCGGCGGGCGGCGAACGAGACGTCCGAGAGGGCATGGGTCGGCGCGGACTTGCGCGGTCGGTAGACCTTCTCGAGGTGGCTGGCCTCGATCCAGCGCGAGTCGAGGTCGCCGTCAGTGGTCGCGGGGACCACGTTGGCTGCTGACGTCACGGGCTGTCCTTCGATTCGGGGGGATCGTTCATCTGGGCGGTACGACTTACCGCTTTGCGAAACGCTAAGCACCGGTCTTGGATCGCGTCAAGGGTTCGGGCGGGCTTTCTTGCCCGGCTTGTTTCCGCTGATTAAAGGCGCTCGTAACCTCTTGACGCCACCGATCCGCCGTGTCTAGCGTCTGGTTTCACAGGAGAAACAGCGTTTCGCCCAGAGGAACAAGACCAGAGGAACAAGAGGCGGTCTCGATGCAGCTGCGAGGTTTCACCAACCCGCTCTCGCCCACAGGATCCGCGAGCCTCGTCGAACCACCCCCGCACCACATCGGCTCGGACGCCATCCGCGTGCTGTTCCGCGCCGGCGCCGACCTGGCCCGCCGCTACCTCCCCGAGCCGCTGGAGCCCGTCGAGGACGGCGTCGGCTTCGCGTTCGTGGCCGACATGGTCAAGGTCAGCGACAGCGAGCCCGACCAGGCGTTCACGGCGCCGCGCCGCACGCAGTACGGCGAGGGCATCGTCGGCTTCTACGCCACCCACCGCGGCGAGCCCGGCCGGTTCAGCACCTTCATCTGGGTGACCGAGGACTGGTCGATGGGCTTCGGCACCGTGATGGGCTGGGGCAAGAAGATCGGCGAAGTCCGGCGAACCCACATCAACCCGTACAATCCGGCGATGGGCCCCATCGGGCCGGGCACCAAGCTGTCCGGCTCGGTCAGCCGGCTCGGCGCGCCGGTGCTCGACGTCGGCATCGAGATCACCGAGGCGATCGAGGCGTCGCAGATGCCGGCGTACGGCAACCGCGGCTTCCTGCTGTCGCACCAGCCCTCGCCGTCGCCGACCATCCCGACCCGCACCAGCCTGCTCGGCCTGAAGCTGTCGGACGTGCGCACCGGCGACGTGTTCCGGGGCAAGCCGCACCTCACCATCCACGACGCGGTGAACGAGGACCTCGCGCCGCTGCGGGACGTGGAGCCGTTCGCGGCCTACGCGTTCAAGCAGGGCTGGACCACGGACACCGTCGCCGAGGTGCTGCACGACTACACGCCCGGGCAGGGCGCGTGAAGACCCGGCGCGGCGAGCGCCCCGTCTACCTCGGCGACGCCCACACCGACCGGCTGCTGGCCGCGATCGTCGTGCTCGGCCAGGAGATCGGCGTGCTCCAGCGCCGCGTCGCCGTCCTCGAGGGCCGGGACCCCGGCGAAGACTCGGTCGCCCTCAGCCGCGTTGTCGAGGAACTCACCAAGGAGTCGCGATGAACAGGCTCGCTGACGGCCAGCTCGAGCACGCCGTCCTCGCCGCGCCCAACGTGGGCGAGGCCTACCGCCAGCAGGAGATCTGGGACCTCAAGACGCGGCTCGCCTACGACGTCGCCGCCCGTATCCGCCAGCGGTACGAGACCGAGATCGCGCCCGCCTACGCCAGGGAGCACGGCGCGGCCCCCACCAGCCGGCACGTCATCGGCGAGCTGATGGCCGAGGACCCGGCGACCCAGATGTGGAGCGCCCTGCGCCGCAGCGGCCAGGAGCAGATGTGGGCACTGGTCGCCGACAGCACGGCCCGGCAGCTGAGCCGCCTGACCGGCGTCGCCGGCTCCCTGCTGGGCAGCACCGGGTCGCTGACCCTGGACGCGTCGGTGCAGGTCCCGGCGTACCTGCAGACCGTCGACATCCACTGCATGCCCACCGGCTACTACCGCGAGACCGGGCCCGACGACCTCACCGCCGGCGCGCTCTACGACCGCGGCGTCTACATCTACGCCGCCGGCCAGCTCGGCGCGGCCAACGACGACAAGGGCCGCTCGGTCATCGAGCACTACCTCGACGTGCACCACCCCGGCCTCGCGCCGGCCGCGATCCTCGACATGGGCTGCTCCGTCGGGCACAGCACGCTGCCGTACGCCGAGCGCTACCCCGAGGCCGAGGTGCACGCGATCGACGTCGCCGCCCCGATGCTGCGCTACGCCCACGCCCGGGCGGCCTCGTTCGGCCTGCCCGTGCACTTCGCCCAGCGCGACGCGGAGGCGACCGGCTACGCGGCCGGCAGCTTCGACCTCGTCGTGTCGCACATCCTGCTGCACGAGACCAGCACCAAGGCCGTGCAGAACATCCTCACCGAGAGCTTCCGGCTGCTCAAACCGGGCGGCCTGATGATCCACGCGGAGTACCCGCCGTTCACCACGATGGACCCCTTCGCCCAGTTCCTCGTCGAGTGGGACACCACCAACAACAACGAGCCGTTCTGGAGCACCGTCCGCACGCTCGACCTCGAGGCCATGGCCGCGCGCGCCGGCTTCGAACCCGGCCAGGTCAGCCGCGAACTCATCCCCACCGGCCGCCGCCTGGTGACCGGGCAGTCGTCCGCGGGCCGCATCGGCCTGATCGTCGCGCGCCGCTAATCCCCGCCCATCCAAGGGAGAACCATGTTTCGTCGTCCCCTCGCGCTGACCGCCGCCCTCGCGGCCTTAGCGCTCGCCGCATCGGCCTGTGGTGGCTCATCGGACACCGGCAGCAAAGCTCCCGGCGGTCTCACCTCGGTCAACTACGTCACCACGGCCACCGTCCCGGGCTCGACCCAGATCGCCCTCTACGCGGTCCCCAAGCAGATGGGCTACTTCAAGGCGGAGGGGCTCGAGGCCAACCTGAAGACGGCCAACGGTTCCTCGGCGGCGCTGCAGGTCATCGCCTCCGGTGACGCGCTGGCCACCAACGCCGAGGTCGCCTCGACCATGGCCGCGGTCGAGCAGGGCGTCCAGGTCCGCACGATCGGCTCGATCAACACCTCGTTCCCGTGGAAGATCGGCATCCCGGCCGGCAAGAGCATCAGCTCGCCCGCCGACCTCAAGGGCAAGAAGATCGGCGTCATCTCGCTGGCCTCGGGCTCGAACCTGTTCACCCGCTCGTTCCTGCACGAGAACGGCATCGACCCGGACAAGGACGTCAAGATCCTCCCGGTCGGCCAGGGCACCCAGGCCAAGGCCGCCCTCGACAGCGGCCAGGTCGACGCGATCGCCCTCTACGCCGAGCTGTTCTCCCAGCTCGAGCAGATCGGCATGAAGTTCAGCTACCTCACCAACCCGGCCCTGTTCGACGGCATGCCGAGCATCTCCTTCACCGTCAGCGCCAAGACGCTCAGCGGCAAGGACAAGGACCTCGCGGTGAAGTACACCCGCGCCGCCTACAAGGGCCTGATGTTCGCCCGGCTCAACCCCGAGGCCGCGGTGGACATGGGCCTGAAGACCTTCCCCGAGCTGGCCGGCAGCGGCGGCGACACGGCCAAGCGCCGGGCCGAGCTGGTGACCCTGCTCAAGGCGTGGATGACCACCTCCACCCCGCAGACCGACGACCCGTCGTCCTGGCCGGCGTGGGGCCAGCTCTCCGATGAGCAGCTGAAGAAGGCGGCGACCTGGGCGGTGTCGACCGGCCAGGTGAAGAAGGAGCCGAACGTCTCCGAGGTCTTCGACGGCTCGCTGATCAAGGACATCAACACCTTCGACCACGACGCCGTCATCAAGGACGCCAAGGACTACAAGATCGCCGGCTAGCCCAGCCGATCACCCGTGTGGGGGCCCGGGCATCCCGGGCCCCCCCCCCCCCCCCGGGGGTGTTGGGTACAACCCCCCCCCGGGCCCCCGGGGCCGCTCGGGGGGGGGGGGCGGGGCCGCGGGG
>NZ_JBEPEH010000082.1:0-19211 GCF_040300725.1 Dactylosporangium sp. NPDC000244 | reverse complement strand
CTCCTCAGCGGTCAGCTCCAGCACCGCCAACTTCGGACCACGACCGTCACCCATACCGTCAATCTATCAACGAATCAGCGACTCGGAGCACTAGGACATTCCTACATACGTCGTCCCACGCCCTCTGCTCACCGCGTGGACCACCGCCAAGCTGGCGATGGTCCTGATCGACCAAGGCCGTGTCGAGGAGGCGCTGGCGCTGTTCGCGACCGAGGAGGCGCCCGCGAGCGAGGAGGACGCCGCGTTCCGGCGGCAGTTCCACCGCGAGGGCCGTGTCCCCGGGACCGAGCCGACGCGGACGGTGGACCGGTGAACCCTGTGGGCTATCCAGCCGAGCGTAGGCCCGACGGCGAGCGCCCACACGCTGTACTTGCCGATATCTCACTCGAAGGCGCTCCCGGTAGTGGCGAACTGGGCTGGCCGAACTCGTCAGGAACCCTTCGAAACCGCCCTCGACGCGGAGGGCCAGGGTGATCATCGGCCCGCTGCCGTGACTACAGTGCGCGGGCATGGGACATGTTTTCGCCCGCCTCGCCGGTCACGGTCTGGTGCTGATGCCGCATTGGCCGTACACCTTCGAGCGCCCCGACGCCGACTCCGACGTCGTGGTGGTGACGCACTGGCGGCAGGACGGCCCGGCGAGGGCGGTCGTCGACCTGTCGGACGCGCGCAGCGTGCCCGGCATCGTCGACGTGGAGCCCGGCCCGGACCACCCGTACTGGGTGATCGAGACGACCGGCTTCAAGGTGGTCTGGCCGGACGGCTTCAGCGTCGAGTCGACCATGGACCCGTACTGCCTCACCGGAGAGCACGACGCGTCCATCTCCGTGCAGGGCCCGGCGCACATCGCCGACCCGGACGTGATGATCGGCGAGGGCCAGACGGTCGTCGCCCGCCGCACGATGGGCCGGGGCGTGCAGGTCCTCGAGCTGGCGTACGAGCACGAGGGCGAACCGTGGTGGCAGGGCGTGTACCTGTACCCGCGCAAGGACGGCCGTGTGCTCGTCTTCACCGCACAGTCCCGCGAGCCCGGCGTCGCCGCCGCCCGCCACGGTGTGGAGTGGATGCTGGGCCTGGTTTGAGCCGCGGCCCTAATGGGAGGTCTATCTCGCGCGCCGCAGCACCCCGCCGGCCGGGACGATGACCGGTCCCGGCCGGCATGGCCCCACTCAGCCGGGGTACTGGATCAGCGTGATCGGCCTCGACACCAGCGTGACGGTGCGCAGCGCGCCGGTGTCCCGGGCGATCAGCTCGATGGACACGGATCCGGCGGTGAACGGGTCGCTGCGGCTCGGCGCGATGTGGAGCAGCAGCGGCCCGTCGGCGTGGATGCCGAGGACATAGCGCTCGTCCGGCTGTCCGTACTCGACGCCCCCGTTCGCGGCGGAGCGCTGGGCGGCGGGGATTCGATCGGGCAGCGGGTACCGCTCGGTCAGCCGTCCGCTGTCGATGTCGAACCCCACGAGGAACCGGTTGCGCCCCCCTGCGGCCGTTTCGTGGGTGCCGATGAACAGCGTGTGGTCGTCCGGGCCCAGCACCGGCGTCCCGAGTTCGGCCAGAACCGCCTCTGTAGGGCGCAGCCCCAGATCGGCGGCGGGAATGTCGCGAATGACCCGCCCGGTCGTACCGTCGGCCAGGCGCAGCCCGGTGAAGGACGCCTCGGGCGACGGGCACAGCACCAGCACACCCGAGTCGCGAACCGCGCACACCCGGTCGGAAAGCGCCGGATCCAGCGGTACCGTGGCGCGTTCCCCGGTCGCAAGGTCAATCATGTACGTGACGACGGAATTCGTCGCCGCGGACCCGTCGGAGATCTGCACCACCAGCCGCCGGCTGTCCGGCGACCAGCTCGCGCCGGACCTCGTGTCCCTGCCGGCGAACTCGTGCCGTGCGGTGCCGGTCAGATCGCGCAGCACCTTCGACCCGTCGGGCCGCTGCATCAACAGCCACCGCCCGTCCGGCGACATCCCGTCAACGATCAACCCATTTATCCGGTACTGGCTGCCGTCCGCGGCCACCAGGACCCATCGGTTCTCGTCGCCATCGCCGCCCAGGTACGCCAGCGCCGCCGGCCCGACGCCACGATCCTCGGGCAGCACCGGCGGAGACGCCTGCGGGACCAGGCGCCCCGGCAGGCCCGCAACGGTCGGCATCGGGCCCTGATCGTCCTTTCCGCCGAACGGCACGCCGACCCCGATCAGTCCGGCGACCACGAGCAGCGCCGCCGCGGCCGGTACCAGACGCGCCATCATCCGCTGCCGCCTGACCACCCGCAGGGCACGGTCGGTCACGTCATAGGTGCGCGCGTCGCCCGCCTCCTCGATCAGCAGGTCCCTGAGCCCGGTCACGCCAGTACCTCCGAATCCTCAATGAGTTCAGCGAGTTCGGGCGCGATGACCCGCAACCGGGCCAGCGCGTGATGGGTCTGGCTCTTGACCGAACCGACCGAGCAGCCGAGCGCGTCGGCGGTGTCGGCCTCGGACAGGTCCTCGAAGTACCGCAGGACGATCACCGCCCGCTGCCCCGGAGCCAGCTTCGCCAGCGCGGTGCGCAACACGATCCGGCGTACCGCCTCGGCCGACTCGTCACGCCCGGTCCCCCGCTCGGGCGGGTCCGTCGTGGGCATCTCCAGCACGCGCCGGCCCCGCCACGACGAGACGTGCTCGTGGTACAGCGCCCGCCGCACATAGGCGTCCGGCGCGCCCGCCTGGCTGACCCGGCGCCAGTGCCGAGCCACCTTGACGAGCGTGACCTGCACCAGGTCCTCGGCCGCGTGATGATCGCCCGTCAACAAGTACGCGATCCGCGACAGACGCCCCAGCCGTGCCGACACGAACTCCCGAAACCCTGCCTCATCGTCCACCAGCACCCCTCAGAACGTCGTCTCACCCCGGTACACGAGACTTGCGGCGTCCGGGGTTGGCCCCGGGTCGGAAACGCTCTCGCGACCTATGCTGCCCGCGTGGACTTTCTGGAGTTCGACCTGCTGGCCGGACCATTGCGCCAGAAGTCGGCGGTGTCGAAGGCCAAGTACGGCTTCACGACCTGATACCGGTCACCGCTGAGTCGGAGAAGCACCGGGACGATCTCTGGACGGCGAGCGAGCGGGAGTTTCCGGACCGCACCTTCGTCGCGGTCGCCCCGGTCGGCACGGGTGACTATCGGGGCTTCCGAGTCGCCGACGGACATTGCGACGAGGCGGTCTGGTTCATTTCCACGACGCCGGCGAAGACGAACTCGTCGCGGAGGACTTCCTGACGTTCGTCGCGATGCGGGGGCTGCAAACGTAGCCCTCACGCCTCGACGCAGGCACCCACTGTCGCGATCCACCAGGTCGGTGACTCGCCTGCCTCACGGGATGTGATACAACCACCGGATCAGCCGTTGTTCCTGTTCATCGGTCAGGTCGTCGGCCTGCGGGTAGGTCGCTGCGGCGCTGAACGGCAGCGTGTCGACGTCCCAGTCTCCCAGCACCGTACGGGCCAGCGTGTCCAGCAGACCCGCCCGGTCGGGGGTTGCGGCCTCAGCGACGAGTCCGACCAGGAACGGCACCGCCACCGCGCTGACCTGCCACTGCCCTTGCCCGCTGATGTGCCCGGCCAGATCGGCACGCGCCGCCTCTCGGGCCGGCGCGTCCGCGGCACGCAGTGCACGCAGCAGCCCCGGCATCCGGGTCGACGAGCCGCCGAGGCCGTACAGCGTGCCCCAGGGAACCTCGTCAAGCCCGGACAGCGGATCGCGGCGCACAGTCACTGTTGGCGCGGCGATGTATGCGGTTGAGTTCACGCCACCCGCTTGGCGAGCAGGATGTCGTCGACGCTTGTCATTGCGCCGCCGGGACCGACGGGGAGCTGAAACTCGCCACGGAGCACGCCTTCGGTCTCGAAGCCATGACGGGCGTACAGGGCGAGGGCGGCGACGTTGCAGCTCAGGATGTGCAGCGTCAGGCGTCTGAACCCGCGCTCGGCTGCTGCCCGCTCGGCGGCGTGCAGGAGGGCGCCGGCGACGCGGTGCGAGCTCGGCGCGCACTCGCTCGGCGCCGACCGCTTCGATCACATGCGGACGCGCGAGTACGTCGTTGCGGATCCGGTGGTGCACGTCGGGCCGCAGAAACGCCCCGATGACGACGACGAGGTACTGCCCGGCTCCCGACCCCTTGCGAGCCGCCGCCTCGAACCGCTCGGCCCCCCTCGGCATCGCCCCGCTGTGCCATCCGCCGCCCCTCGGCGACCAGCTCGGCCGCCCCGGCGGGCTCGACCGCCCGCCCGTCGAGCGCATTGAGCTGCTCGAACGACTCCCGCTCGGCGGCGACCAGATCGGTGTTCGGCCGTTCGGGGCCGCCCGGTCAAAGCCACGCCCCAGCTTAGACCGCGTCTCATCTGGGGCTGACAGCGGATCAAGATTGATGTTCAATCTTCGGCGTGTCCGATGTGGAGCGTTGGTGTCCTGATGCTCTGTGGGGACGACGCCCCCTGGCCACCGAGCCAGACCTCACCACGACCGCGGAAACGCGTCTACCCGTAGAGCGATCTGACGGTGCGTTTCCTCTCAGCCCGTCCTGGCCAGTTCAGCGGACATCGCTTGACGTGCGGCATGGTGTCGTTCGGCGCGGTCTGTCAAGGCGCCGAACAGCAGGCCGAGGGTGCTCCACAGCACGAGCTGAACGCCGACGGAGGCCAGCCGGAAACGCCACAGCAGGGTGGCGGGGAAGTCGGCCGGGACCTCGTTGACGGCTGGGAGCAGCAGTCCCGCGGCCGCTGCGAGCGCAATGTACACGCCCGCGGCGACCAGTACCGCGTTCCAGCTGCCGACCCGGGGCGCGAGGCTGCGAGCGACCAGCACCGCGCCGATCGTGGCCAGCACGCTCACGGCCAGCATGAGGAAGTACAGCGCGGTACGCCGTCCTATGGTGTCGTGGTCGCCGACCGCGGGCGGGTTGGCCGGGTACTTCACGAATGGGACCAGGAACATCGCGATGAACCCGAGAGCACCGACGAGCAGCGCCATGGCGCGGGGCTCGAGCGCGCCGAGGCGTCCGTGGCAGCAGGCGAACGCCACGGCGAAGATGCCGCCCAGGGCGGTGCCGTAGAGCAGCAGGGCGACACCGAGACCGATGGTGGACTGCACGGCGCGGGTGACCAGCTCCGGCTCCGCCGCGTCGCCGTGCGAGTGTGCCTGTGCGTTCTCGAATGCGATCGCACCGTCGATCTGCGGTTCACCGAACACGCTTGCGAAGGCGAAAGCCAGTGCGGCTGCGATCACCCCGACCAGCATGCCGCGTATCAGGAGTGTACGTGCGGTCATGTCATCGGCCCTTCAGTGGCACGGGAACGACAGCAGGTGCCTGCCGTCGTGCGTGACCTCGTGCACGAACGTGCCGGAGAAGATCGAGGTCGCGCCCTGTTCGGCGCCGACGAAGTAGATCGCCAGAGCGGCCAGGAGGAGGCCGAAGACGGCCCAGGGCAGCAGTTGACGCAACGGGATCGCCGCTGGCAGCGCCGGATGAGCGGGCGTCGGGAGGGTTGCGCTGTGGGACATTGGGATACCTCCGTGAGAGCTGAGAGCGCGGTTTCGCCTCGAACTCTCTCCCGGGATCGAAGTTGCAAACGCACTACCAGGGGAACCTGGCGGGTGCCCGTACTGCACCGATGGCCGCGGAGGAGCACGAGATGCCGAATGTTCTGAACGGCGCCGACACCGCATGGGTGCTCGTCTGCGCCGCGCTGGTGTTGTTCATGACCCCGGGCCTGGCGTTCTTCTACGCCGGCCAGGTGCCGAGCCGCAACACCCTGGCGATGCTGCAGCAGAACTTCATCCCGCTCGGCGTGGTCAGCATCACCTGGATCCTGCTGGGCTACACCATCGCCTTCGGCGACGACGCCGGCACCGGCCTCGTCGGCAACCTCAAGCTGTTCGGTCTGATGCACACCCGGACGACGCCCGCGCCCGCGCCCTCGTTCCACGTCGTGGCCCCGGGCGTCACCATCCCCACGCTGGCGTTCGTCACGTTCCAGATGATGTTCGCGATCATCACACCCGCGCTGATCACCGGGGCGACCGCCGGACGCCTGCGGCTGCTCGGTTGGGCGGTCTTCATCGCCATCTGGTCGGTGGTCGTGTACGCCCCGGTTGCGCACTGGCTCTGGCATCCCGGAGGCTGGCTGGCCCGTTTCGGGGCGCAGGACTGGGCCGGCGGCATGGTCGTGCACACCTCCGCGGGCGCCGCGGTGCTGGCGATCCTTCTCGTGGTCGGTCGCCGCAGGAACTGGCCGAAGCTGGGAACACTGCCCAACTCGCTGCCGCTGACCATCGTCGGCGCCGGAATCCTGTGGTTCGGATGGTTCGGCTTCAACGCCGGCGACGGGCTACGCGCGGACGGCATCGCGGCGCAGGCACTGCTCAACACCCACATCGCGGCGGCGGCCGGCCTGGTGGTCTGGCTGATCGTGGAGAAGCTCAGGAGCAAGCACGCCACCGTGCTGGGTGGCGCCTCGGGCGCCGTCGCCGGGCTCGCGACGGTCACCCCGTGCGCTGGTTACGTCAGCACGCTGTCGGCGCTGGCCATCGGCGCGATCGCCGGCCTGCTCTGCTACCTGGCGCTTCGGGTGAAGTTCTACCTCCGGTTCGACGACGCGCTCGACGTCGTCGCCGTGCACTTCGTCGGTGGCGTGATCGGCTCCCTGCTGCTGGGCCTCTTCGGCCAGCGAGCCGCCAACAGCGTGGGCGCCAACGGCCTGTTCTTCGGCGGGGGCGCCGGCCTGCTCGGCCGCCAGGCCGTCGCGGTGCTGGCCGTGGCGGCGTTCTCGTTCTGCCTGACCTGGCTCATCGCCTTCGCGGTCGAGAAGACCGTCGGCCTGCGGGTCGCGCCGGCCGACGAGGGCCGCCTCGACCGGGTACAGCAGGCGGTCGAGGCCTACCACCTCGACGCGATCTCGGGCCTGCCCGGTTCGGGTGGCCCGGAAGCCAGGCGGGCGGTGGCGCCCACCAGGGCGGTCGCGCCGCCGGTGGCCGAGGGGCCCGACGCCACCACCAACCTCGTCACCGGGCTGCTCGATCCCGAACGCGTGCAGACCGACGAGCTCGAGGACGCCTTGTCACACGCGGGCGCGTCGTCGGTCGTGGTCACCGAGGCACACGCCGCCGTGGAGACGCCGCAGGCGCAGACGGTCCGCGGGTACCGGCGCAACCTCGAGCTCGTGAGCCGCCTGCGGGTCGAGGTGCTGGTCCCCGAACGCAGCGTCGGCGCGGTCCTGCACGTGTTCGACCAGTTCTCGGCCGAGCATCCGGAGGGATTCGTACAGGACGTCAGGCCGAGCGCAAGCGTCCAGCGCTGACCGTGCGAGCCGCCTGCGCGCCCGCGCACACTGCTGCGCGGGCGGGCGAGTGCGGAGGAATCATCACCGGCGTCGTATGGACCGCAGTGTCAACAGGAGTGCGGCGAGGACCGTCCCGGCGACGGCAAAGGTCAGCATCGGACGGCCCGAGGTCAGCGTGCCGAGGAACGCTCCGCCGACGTAGCCGGCGAGCCCGAGCAGTCCCAGCGCCACGCCCTGCGACGTCTTTCGGCGGACCTGTCCGCTGCCGGTGATCCACGCGACGATGCGTTCCCCGGTCTTCTTCACGGTTCCCGACTGGTACGTGATCGTGGTGGCGATCCCCGCAGTCCGGGCGAACAGCCCGCCGAAACAGCCCATGAAGAAGCCCCCGGCGGCGGCGAGCGCGGCCCGCCGTCCCGGACCCGGCACGCCGTGGTCGAGCGCGGCGTCCAAGACCGTCCAGAGGATCAGGGCGACGGCCGCCAGGGAGAACTCGATGACGGCAGGATCCAGCCGATGCCCCGGGCCGCAGCGGCGGCGTGCCCGGAACGCGGTTCCCGCACCGCACCCGAACGCGGCGATCGAGGCCGCCGATGCCGACCACAACGGGTCATGGCCGGCCAGGCCCATGCCCACATGGATGAGGTTGCCGGACTGGTTGGCGACGAAGACGCCGTACCGCGTCAGGGCCAACGCGTCCATGAGTCC
This sequence comes from Dactylosporangium sp. NPDC000244, assembly GCF_040300725.1. Taxonomy (NCBI): domain Bacteria; kingdom Bacillati; phylum Actinomycetota; class Actinomycetes; order Micromonosporales; family Micromonosporaceae; genus Dactylosporangium; species Dactylosporangium sp. NPDC000244. The sequence goes on along the minus strand of NZ_JBEPEH010000082.1, from coordinate 11,187 downwards.
CGCGACACCCGTGGCCGTGGCCAGCGACAGTACGGGGGACCTGAACTCCGCGCTCGAGTCCGGCGCCTCGTGCGCGGCGGATGCGCCGTCCGCCGCGCTCATCCGCTCACCGTCTCGGCCTGGCGGTGGTGACGGCTGTCGCCTCCTCGACCCGCTCGTGATGCGCAATCGGGGCGAAGTCCCGCTTCGGCAACAGGAACAGCCAGGTGGCGATCACAAACGGCGCCGTCAGCGTGGGGATGCCCAGAGGAGTCAGCGCGGTGGTGAGTGCCGCCTGCACACACACGGCCGTGATCGTCCCGAGCAGCGCGTAGACGGCCACGGCTGGCGACGGCCGGTAGAGCACCACAGCCAGTGCCACCGCCGTGAGCACCGCATTGAAGCCCCAGAGGCCTTTGCCGATCGGGTCGCCGTAGACACCCAGGCCGATCGCGACGAAGGTGCCCACCACCGTACCCAGGATCGCGGCGACGGCGACCGCGCGCGAGTTGACCGCCAGCGCGACCAGGATGACGACGCCGCTGATCCAGTCGTCGATGAGAAAGACCTGGGCGACCCCCTTCAACATGCCCGTGGCCAGGAACTCAAAGGTCAGCGGCACGTTGGCGCGCTCCGACGGGACCGGCAACGCCGGATGGCTCAGCGTGCTGATGCCGATCCGGGCGAACTGGTAGGCGCCCATCAGCAGGAACCAGGACGTCAGGACGAACGGGAAGGTCAGGGCGGCCACGCCCCAGATCCGCAGGACATTGCTCAGCGCGAGGGTGACCACGGTCGTCACGGCCGCACCCAGCACCACGTACACCCACAGCAGGGGCCGGTCCGCGAGGAACGTGGTCAGGGCAGCGCCCGTCAGCAGCGGGCTGAACCCGAAGAGGCCCTGCCGCCACGATGCCGCGCTGACCCGCAGGAGCCGGGCCGTGAGCGTACCGACGATCAGCGCCACCAGCACACCGACGATGACCGCCGCGGTGCCTGTCCGGATCGAGCCCCAGGCGATGGCGCCCAGGATGAGCAGGCCGGTGAGCGGGTTGTTCTGCAGCATCACCTGGCTGGCACCGCGCAGGCACGCGTCGACAAACCGCCCGATCGGGTGCCGGTCGGCGATCGAGTCCCAGGTGCGGGCGATGCTGTTCACCGTCGTCAGCGCCAGCTGAACGCGGGCGCGAGCGGTACGCCGACGATCTCGCGGCGGATCAGCGCCCAGAAGTCCCGTACCACGGCACTCACCGGTTCCGAGTCGGCCCCGAGCACCTTGTAGATCAAGCCGGCGTGGTTGGGCAGCCGGCTCACCCCGGCCACGACCGGGTCGGCCGCGCCGAAGGTGACCGGGACCTGGTCGATCACCCGGTCGGCGCGGGCGGCCGAGGTGAGCAGGACGACGTTGGCAAGGACGTGGAACCCGCCCATCACCGCACAGCCATCGACCGGGAACCGGCCCGGCTCGATGACGAACTTCTCCACGAACAGCTCGCGGCCGTCCGGGCGGGCCGCTCGCAGTGTCGAGGAGAACAGGTCGTACCCGAACAGCTCCGCGTCGTGGTGGTACTTGCGGCCGGGCATGAGGATCTCGGCGTACAGCGCCGTCGCGCTCTCCGGCAGCGACACCCGGGTCCGGGTGATGTACCGGCTGTTCCGGTACGGGATCACCGGGTCCGGCAGGTACTCTAGGTACGCCCCCTCCTCCAGCACGATGTCCTGTGTCTGCGCCGCGTAGTTCGCGTCCATCTGCTGGATCTTCGTCGCGGACTGGGTCGTCAGGTGGGCCCGCGCGTGCTCGGCGAGCCGCACCCGGATGGTGTGCCGGTCGCCCTGCAGCAGCCCGCCCGACGTCGTGATGATGAACACGCAGGCGAGGCCGGGCATGGCCTCGTCCCAGTACAGGGCCTGCTGCGCCAGCAGCGGGGCTTGCCGGTGCAGGTCGGCGAGGATCGTGCGGTCGCCGCGCCGCTCGAACCCGAGGCGCAGGACCCCGCGCTTGCCGGGCGCCCCGCTGGGTAGCTGCGCCGGCTCGTCCTGGTAGGGCGCCAGCTCGACGGCGTCATCGAGCTCGGTCATTCGCTCAGCGCCATTCCGAACAGGACCTCGCGGCGGATAACCGTCAGGACCTCGTCGACACCTTCACCGGTCCTGCAGTTGGTGAAGACGACCGGCTTGCCGTCCCGCATCGTGTCGGCGTCGTGCCGCATCACGGCCAGATCGGCGTCGACGTACGGCGCGAGGTCCACCTTGTTGACCACGAGCAGGTCCGACCGCGCGATGCCGGGGCCGTTCTTGCGCGGGATCTTGTCGCCGGCCGCCACGTCGATCACGTAGACGAAGAAGTCCACCAGGGCCGGGCTGAATGTGAGGGTGAGGTTGTCGCCGCCGCTCTCGATCAGGACGACGTCGGTGTCGGGGAACTGGGATTCCATGTCCTCGACCGCGGCGAGGTTCATGCTAGGGTCCTCCCGGACGGCGGTGTGCGGGCAGGCACCCGTCTCGACCCCGATGATTCGGTCCGCCTGCAGCACTCCGGTGAGCACCCGTCGTACGTGCGCGGCGTCCTCGGTGGTGACCACGTCGTTCGTCACGACGAGCACCCGCAGCCCGCTGGATATCAGTCGCGGCACCAGCGCCTCGATGAGCGCCGTCTTTCCGCTGCCGACCGGCCCCCCGACACCGATGCGACTGGCTGTCTTCATACTTCCCCCGTGAGTCTCGGCGAGTCTCGGTGAGCCTCGGTCAGTTGATGAACATCCGTACCTGAGCCCGTACGTGCGCCGCGGCCAGGACGTCGGTCACCGGCGCGAACGACGACATGTCCTCGATCGTCGCCGCGGCCACGCGTTCGTAGTGCCGCTGTGCGGCGTCGTTGACAGCAAACAGGACCGTCTGGGCGTCGAGATGGTGGATCGGCATGAGCCGGACGGCGGCTCCCAGGATCATCGTCGCCGTCCCATACTGGTGCGCGGCGAACGCGGCCTGCTCGGGGAGCCCGAGCACGGCGAAGAGCACCCCGGCGGCGACCGGGTAGGTGCCGGGAGCGGTACCCGCGGAGACCTCCTCGGCGTGCCGGGTCAGGACCGGGTCCGCGACGACGACGGCAGCGCCCTCCACCAGCTTCCGGCCCATGCGGGTGGTCATCGTGCGCATCTCCTCGTTGAGCTTGCGCGCGTAGACGGCGTCGTCGGCTCGTCTGACCCGGTCCGCATCACCGGCGCGGGTGGCGCGGTGGCTCTCCAGGAGCCCGATGCCGTCGCCGCCGGCCGCGACGTGGGTCGCGGTGCGCACGAACTCGTGCAGCGTCGTCCGGTCGTGGACCACCCCGTGCTGCACCGCCGGCTCCAACGCGTTGGAGAACGCGAACGCCCCGACCGGGAACATCGAGTCGGTGAACTGGAGGACCCGCATCAGCTCCGGAATCATCGGTACCGGTGAGACGTCGTTCAACCGGATTCCGTGGCGAGGTGTGCGTGCCCGGCCGCGTCGGCGCCGCCGAACAGCCGCCGCGCCTCGTGCGGGGCCAGGAACGCCAGGACCTCGGTGCCGTCCACGAACGTGTGGGACACTCCGGCGAAGGCGTGGGTCCGCATGACCGAGTCCATGACCTTGCGATCGACGGTGACCGGCAGGTACACCGTCGTGCCCTTCACCACGGCCGGCCAGTGCTGGTTGCCGATGGCGTGCCCGAGCTCGACCGATGTGCGGATCAGCGTCTCGGGCGGGAGCGACGCGATGTCGCCGAGCTCGACCGCCATCACCTCGCCGAGCATGAGGTGCACGACGGTCGCCGTCCCCCCGGCGTCGTCCCACGCGAGGATGTCGCCGTCCCGCAGGCGCGTGTCGCGCCCCAGTGACAACGCCACCTCGACCCCTCCGCTCGTACGCTTGCGCAGCCGATGCTTCTGGGCTTCCCACTGGTCGAGGACGAGCCGGTCCACCTGGATCCCCGCCAGCCGGTCTCGCCAGGCGGGCTCGGCGGCGTTGCCGAGCACTGCTTCGACGAGCATCGCGTGCTCCCTCTTCGTCGGCTTCGTCGGGTCAGCTGAAGAAGTACAGCTGGTTCATGGAGAGCGCCGAGGCCGGCGGCACGGTGGCGTGCACGCCGTCGACCTTGACGGCGAAGGTCTCCGGGTCGACGTCGATCCGTGGGGTCTTGTCGTTGCGCACCATGTCCTGCTTGGTCAGCCCGCGCGTTCCCTTGATCGGCATGACCTGACGCCGCAGGCCGAGGCGCTCGCCGACGCCGGCGTCGTAGCCGGCCTGCGACATGAACGTTACGCAGGTCTGCGTCTGTGCCGACCCGAACGCCCCGAACATTGGCTTGTACATCACGGGCTCGGTCAGCGGCAGCGACGCGTCCGAGCTCCCGGCCGCTGCCCAGCTGATGACGCCGCCCTTGATCACCATCTTCGGCTTGGAGCCGAAGAAGCCCGGCTCCCACAGCACGAGGTCGGCCAGCTTGCCGTGCTCGACCGAGCCGAGCATGTGGGCCACGCCCTGCGTGATGGCGGGGTTGATCGTCACCTTCGCGAGGTACCGCAGCACCCGGAAGTTGTCGTTGCCCGCCGCGTCCTCGGGGAGCTTGCCGCGGGCGGCCTTCATCGCGTGCGCCAGCTGGACCGCGCGCAGGAAGCTCTCGCCGACCCGGCCCATCGCCTGACTGTCGCTGGAGATCATCGAGATGGCGCCGATGTCGTGCAGGACGTTCTCGGCCGCGATCGTCTCCGGCCGGACCCGGCTCTCGGCGAACGCGACGTCCGAAGGGACCTTCGGGTTGAGGTTGTGGCAGAACATGATCATGTCGAACAGTTCGGCCTGCGAGTTGATGCCGTAGGGCAGCGTCGGGTTCGTCGAACTCGGCAGGACGCTCATCTGGCCGGCGACCTTGATGATGTCCGGTGCGTGCCCGCCACCCGCGCCCTCCGTGTGGAAGGTGTGGATCGTCCGGCCCTCGAACGCGGCGATGGTGTCCTCCACGAAGCCGCTCTCGTTGAGCGTGTCCGTGTGCAGGCTGATCTGGACGTCGAAGTCGTCGGCGGCGCTCAGCGCGGCTCTGATCACCGACGGCGTCGCACCCCAGTCCTCGTGGATCTTCAGCCCAGCCGCGCCGGCGGCGATCTGCTCGTCCAGCGGTTCGCGCGTCGAGCAGCTGCCCTTGCCCAGGAACCCGAGGTTGACCGGCACGCCCTCGGCGGCGCGCATCATCGTGGCGAGGTTCCACACGCCGGACGAGATCGTGGTGCCGTTGGTACCGTCCGTCGGCCCGACCCCGCCGCCCCACAGCGTGGTGATGCCGTTGCTCAGCGCGTCGTACGCCTGCTGCGGCGACACGTAGTGCACGTGCGCGTCGAAACCGGCCGCGGTCAGGATGAGGTGCTCCCCGGAGATCGCGTCCGTCGCCGGGCCCACGGCCAGGCTAGGGGTGACGCCGTCCATCGTGCTGGGATTGCCAGCCTTCCCGATGCCGACGATCAGGCCGTCCTTGATCCCGACGTCGGCCTTGACGACACCGACGACGGCGTCGAGGACCACCACGTTGGTGATGACGAGGTCGAGCGCTCCGCCCGCGCTGGACAGCGAGTTGTCCATCCCCATGCCGTCGCGCAGCGTCTTGCCGCCGCCGTAGATCGCCTCGTCGCCGAGGACGCGCAGATCGTGCTCGATCTCGACGTACAGGTCGGTGTCGCCGAGACGAATCTTGTCGCCGAGCGTCGGACCGTAGAGGTCGACGTACTGGCTCCGCGATATCCGGCTCATCCCCGCCGCTCCTTCGTGCTCGGCTTCCTCGACGTGGCCGCTGCGCCGGTCCCGTCACGCTCGCTCGTCGCCGGCCGGGACTTGAAACCACGCCGGGCGGCTCGGGCGGCCGCTTCGCTGCGCTCGGGCTGGTACCCGGGGGCGGCGCCCGTGCCGGCCCAGCCGTCCACCAGCCCGTTGAACCCCTGCACCCGCTGTTTCCCGCCGAACGGCACGAGGTCGACGGTCTTCCTGTCGCCGGGCTCGAACCGCACGGCCGTGGTGGCCGGGATGTCCAGGCGCATGCCGAAGGCCGCGTCACGGTCGAACTCGAGATAGCGGTTGACTTCGTAGAAGTGGTAATGCGAGCCGACCTGGACGGGCCGGTCGCCCGTGTTGAACACCTCGATCGTCGAGGTCGGCCGGCCCGCGTTGAGCTCCACTGGCTCGTCCGCGAGCACGTAACCGCCGATCGGCCGGACCGCCTTGTGCCGGATCTCCACATGGCTGGGCTTCGACATCTCCGCTGCTCCTTACCGGATCGGGGTGTGTACCGTGACCAGCCGGCTTCCGTCGGTGAACACGGCTTCGACCTGGATGATCGGCACCAGGTCCGCGACGCCCTCCATGACGTCGTCCTTGCTCAGCACGGAGCGCGCCTCCGTCATCACGTCCTCAACCGTCCTGCCCTCCCGGGCGCCCTCGAGCGCCGCCGCGCAGATGACCGCCACCGCCTCGGGATGGTTGAGCTTCAAACCCTTCGCCTTGCGCGCCTGGGCGATCTGCGCCAGGGAAAGCACGGTCAACTTGTCGATTTCTCTGGGAGTGAGCCTCATGACACGCGTTCCAATCTGTCCGCGTACCTGTGCGGGCCAGACGACCGGAATGTGTCTCGCGACGCCTGAAGCGGACGAGCTCGGACGAGTCTGGCCTGATGCAATCCAGCCTAGGCACGGTCGTTGTGCGCGTCCGACGAACAGTGGATCGGCCCGGCCGGCGCCGGGGTGAATTCAGGAGACGCGCAGCGGCACGGGCACGCTGGCGACGATGACGTCCGGGCGGGTCTTCAACGCGGCGGCGAGCGCGATCTCGAGATGGTTGTGCAGGAAGCGGTACCGCAGCCGGCGCGGCAGCGCCACCGGGATCAGCACGACGATCTGCTCGTCGTGCTGATCGTGGATTTCGTCGATGAACGCCGAGATGGGCCGCACGACCGAGGCGTACTCGGTATGCAGGATCTTCAGTGGCACCCCGGGGTTCCACCGGGCCCATCGCCGGTCCAGTTCGCTGTCGCGCTCGGCGTTCTGGCCGGTGTCCTCGACCACGACGTGGACCGCCACCACCCGCGGGCTGATCGAGAGGGCTTCCGCGATCGCGTGCTGAGTCAGCCGGTCCACTCCGGTCACCGGTACCACCACCATGGTGGGTTTGGCGTGCGGCCTGGCCGGGATCTCGTCCAGGCCGAGCGCGCGCCCGCAGCGCGCGTAGTAGGCGTGGGTGCGCACGAACAGCATGATGAGCGCCGGTACGGCCAGCACGACCACCCACGCGCCGACGGTGAACTTGGTGACCAGGAATGTCACGGTGGCCACCCCGGTCGTGGCCGCGCCGACACCGTTGATGACCGCCCGGTAGTGCCAGCGCGCGGGTCGGGTCTGCCGCCAGTGTTTGACCAGCCCGGACTGCGCGAGCGTGAAGGCGGTGAACACTCCGATGGCGTACAGCGGGATCAGCCTGAGGGTCTGCCCGCGCACCGCGACGAGCAGTACCGCGGCCAGGCCGGCCAGCGTCCAGATGCCGATCGCGAACACCTGCCGCTCGTCGCGCAGGGAGAACTGGTGGGGGAGGTAGTTGTCGCCGGCGAGCCGGCTGGTCAGCACCGGCAGTCCGCCGAACGAGGTGTTGGCGGCCAGCATGAGGACCACGGTGATGGTCAGGGACATCACGTAGTAGGCCCAGTTCCGGCCGACGGCGGTGGCGATGACCTGGCTCAGCACCGTCTCGCCGAAGCGGGGACTGATGTGCCAGCGGTTCGCGAGCACGGCCAGGCCCAGCAGCATGACGCCGAGGATGCCGCCGAGCAGCAGCTCGGTCCGTTTGGCCCGGACCACCCTCGGCTGTTTGAACAGCGGCACGCCATTGGCGATCGCCTCGACCCCGGTCAGCGCGCTGCACCCGGCCGAGAACGCCTTCAGGACCAGCAGTACACCCACAGACTCCAGCCCCTCGGTGGGTACCAACGGCCGTCCCTGGCGCGGTACGTGCGGCGCCAGGGGGTGGATCAGGCCGATCGCGATCACGGCCAGCAACCCGACGATGAACACCATCGTCGGCAGCAGGAACGCCCGGGCCGTGTCGCCTAGGCCGCGGAGGTTGAGCCCGGTGACTACGGCGAGAATGACCAGGCAGATCGGTACCGTGGCCGAGCTCAGGCCGGGGAAGGCCGACGTCAGCGACCCGACCCCGGCGGCGATCGAGACCGCGACGGTCAGCGTGTAGTCCACGACGAGCGCGGCGGCGGCGAGCAGGCCGACGCCCGGCGGGAAGTTCGCCCGGCACACCGCGTACGTGCCGCCACCGCCCGGATAGGCCTCGATCACCTGACGGTACGAGAACACCAGGATGGCCAGCAGCACCACGATCGCGATCGAGATCGGCAGCACGAGCGGCAGCGCCGCGATCCCCGCCGCCGCGAGCACCACGATGATCGCTTCCGGCCCGTACGCCACCGACGTCAGCGCGTCGAGGGAGAGGGCGGGAAGCCCCTCGATCGGAGTGATCTGCTGCTTGGCCGCCTGCCGCGCTCGCAACGGCGGCCCGATGAGGAAACGCCACACCGCCGGCACGCCCATTTCCCGACCGCCCGCCTGGCCTTTCGGTTGGTACCGGCCGACTTCGTGATTGACGACCGCCCAGTGCACAGATGCTCGGCGCCCGCACGGAATGTGTGAGCCGCCGGGTGCCCTGGCGGGCGCTGCCGGCGGCTCACGCTGCGACCACGTGTGCCGGCAATCCGATCAGACGTCCTCGAGCCTGGAGCGGACCTGCCGCATCTTCGATCGCAGTTCCTGCTCGTCCAGGATGCCCTGCTCGATCAGCAGATGCGCCACGACGAGCGCCGATCTGGTCTCGACGGGGTAGTCGGCGTACACCGTCTCACCCAGCCGGTCCTCGGCTTGCCGCCGCTCGAGGTTGTCGAGCGTGCCGCGCCACGACAGGCACTCGCAGGTCGCCTGCATGCTCGACTCCCACGGGTCCGGTGTGCGATCCAGCTCGGGGAGGCTGTGATCCGTGCGCCGCGCCTCGGTACCCATGATCTCGATCAGCGCATTGTCGGTTTTCGTCCCGCTCATCGACGCCCGCCCGTCTTGGCGTTCGGGGGGTTCTCGGCGGTCCACTCCGGGTTCGGCAGTGCGACACCGATCATGGTGTCCCGCGTCACGATCGACGCGAGCTGTTCCTCGGTCCATCCATCGGTGCCCTCCGGGCGCATGGGCATCACCATGAACCGGGACTTCTGGTTCGAGTCGTGCACCCGCACCTCAACGTCCGGCGGCAGGTGCAGACCGAACTCGGCCAGCACCTCACGCGGCCGTCGAACCATCCGCCGCCGGTAGTTCGGCGTGCGGTACCAGTCCGGGGACATGCCGAGAACGGGACGCGGGTAGCAGGAACACAGCGTGCACACGATCGTGTTATGGACCTTCGGCGTGTTCTCCAGGACGTAGAAGTACGTGTAGTCGCTGGGCGTGCCCTTCCCGGTCGGGTCGAGCCAGTCGACGCCGACCGCCTTGCTCGCCTCGGTGCCGTTGCTGAGCAGTTCCTCCTTGAAGGCGGGGTCGAGCCAGGCCTTGGCGACCAGCTGGGCGCCCTTCGCCGGCGTCCGCGACTCGGCCCACTCGGAGAAGCGCCGGTGGTCCTCGGCCGAGAACAGGCCGTGCTGGATGGCAAGCTCACGCACCGCGAGCTCGAGCACCTCGAACTCGCTGACCTCCGTGGGCCCCTCGACGTGCGTGTGTTCGGCGGTTGTCATTTCGCGTCTGCCTTTGCGGGTTCGAGCCAACGTTCGGAGCACTCGGTCTCCAGCGTGTCCACGTCGAAGCCGGTGTAGTCCGGCCACAGGTCCTTCTGCCGGAAGCGCACGACGTAGAACGGCTCGCGCCGGCCGTTTTCGTCACGGCCCCAGGCCTCGTCCTCCGGAATGACCCACTCGGGCCGGTTCTCGGTGACGACGCCGGTCCGTCCCCTGGCGAACCGCTGTGTCCTGGTGTGGAACAGGCTGGTGGCGTCACGCACCGTCACGCGATCACCGATCGAGAAGCGCCGCTGTGTCATGACTTGCCTCCCAGCCGGGTTCGTACCTCGTCGATCTTCGACGACAGTTCGTCGGGCGTGATCAGCCCCTTGTCGATGAGCGTCTTGGCGGCGACCGTGATCCATCGCGCGTAGTACGGCAGACCGAAGTACAGCGTCGCCCCGAGATCGTTCTCCGCCCTGCGCCTCATCTCGGCGTTCCACGTCTTGCCCAACGCCAGGCACTCGCAGGTGACGTAGGTGTTCATCTCCCAGGGTTCTTCGCCCTTTTCCTTGTACGGTTCCGGCAGCGCGGGCTGCCCACCCACGTCGTGCAGGACGCTGCGGAGCGCCGCGTACGTCTCGTTCGAGATCTCGTAGGGCGAATCCATCGGGATCCGCTCGACCGGGGTGATCCCGGCGATCCCCCGCGTGACCTCCTCGAAGCGGACATTCAAACTTGCCGTGCTCATGGCTACCTCCATTGCTTGGCCACAACCGGACCGCGTTCCGGGGCCGGCGACCACGCACAGGCAGGGCCGACCCATCCGCGAGACGTTGGTTGCCCAGATCGGACGCAGGCATGCCGCCCGTGAGAGCTAGCTCGCCCGGCCCGCGGACGCGGACGCGGGCACGCGCATCAGCGGCCGCAACGGTCACTTGCGCGATCTCAATGAGGCCATCTGCGTGACACCACCGGCGCGCCTCTCAGGGGCGCCGAACCCCAACGCTACCCAGGCGGGCGGCGGGACGCTGCCGGTGGCCGCATTCGTTGGGCACATCCTTCCACGCCGTCACCCGACGGTGACGGGCCAAACAGCTCGGAGCCCGCCCAGACATCCGCGGCGCCGCCTTACGCAGCCACCGGTGGGCACCGCAGGCCCCCTCGAGATGGCCTGGGCGGCCTTGGGCCCGGCCGACGCGCCGGTTCTTGGGTGCCCTTTACCGTGGGAGTGCACCGCCCGAATGGCGAGATCGAACTCCGCGAGGTGGAGGTTGACGACTTCGGCCCGTGAGCCGACCAGGCCACCTTGGGGGTCGTCGTCGGGGATTCTGCGGTGACGACATCGCTAAGACCGTGTCTCATTTGGGGTGTTTGACCAGTTTACGGTAGCAGATGAGGGCGCAGGCGATCGTGGTGAACGCGGCGAAGTGCTCGGCGGAGCGGTCGTA